>JAIETT010000027.1 GCA_019744945.1 Burkholderiales bacterium | reverse complement strand
ATTGGTAGACGCGCCGGACTCAAAATCCGGTGCCAGTAATGGCGTGAGGGTTCAAGTCCCTCTTCCGGCACCACATATGCATCTATTTTATATCATATTTTCATATTTCTATTTATTCCAATGTATTTTCCGTGTATTTTATTAGTAATTTCCAGTAAATTCATGTCCATTCTGCTTTTTTTGTGGAATCCATTTTTCATCGTACTTAGATATTATTTCAGTGTTCTCATACCCAGCTTGAGTAGCCAGCCAAAAGATATTCTCACCTTGGCTTATTAAAGTACTTGCATAGGTGTGTTTCATCTGATACGGGTTACGATATTTAACACCTGATACTTCAATTATCTTTTGCCATGTATTATGTATTTTTGAACTATGAGACCATTCTTTGTTTGTTTTGGGATTATTAAAAACAAATCCACAGTTTAGAAAATAATTCATTTGTCAATTAAATCTTCTCTTGCTTTTGGCAACATAATAATTTTTCTAATTCCTGCTTTAGTTTGTTTGTTTTAATTTTTCTTTCTAATTTTGCCCTCTGAATATGAATAATCCCACAATTAAAATTGGCTATTCGGATTAGTTGGTTGATTTAACCATTTTATGGTATACTTTCGGATAATTTGGTTGGTAATCATTTATTTATTAAAACAGATAGATACTTTACAAGGAATTGGATGTGCCTCAAATCGCATATACATTTACTAGATATGAAACGGAACTGGAGAACATAGATCCAAATACATACTCGGTTACTTGGAGCGTGTTCATGATGAAATACAAATAAATGGTAGATCCGCTATGTAAGGTGGGATAGTTGTTGCCTGTGGTTTATTCACTCAGATAGCTGGATACAAATTAACACTAATTAACCTCGGTAGAATGGTTGATGACATATATTTGAATTCCAGCACGTTATTGGAAGCTGTTATTGAATATACAACGTTCAAAGAAAAATCATTGCAAAAATTAACTCCCTTAATCTGAATCCAGATTGTCGGAATAGCATTTTGATTGCTGACAGTTATTTCCTTGATGGAAACTGTCATGAAACCATTAAATTACTAAAAACAATTATGGAGAATTATAAAATTGATAATCTTCGGGTGGTAACTAATGCAAATCAATAGAATGTTAATTAAATTACGAAATACTATTTCTGAATTAGAATTAACTAACTTTAATTTTGATGTTATCGGAAGAAGTGAAAATCATATCGATGTTCATGACATGGTTGGATATTCAATAATAATTGTGGGCTAACCTTTGGAAACTCTTTTCATTGTGGAGTTTTTACACAATAGAATAAACCAGTAGTACTACTTAAGCTAGATGAGAATAATGCAATTGAATTATATAATTATTATCAAACAGGTAGCCTTACTTCTATTAGCACTTAAATTAGTCACACAAAACAATTCGTATTGATTAAAATATTGATATAAACTTTTAAATTGTCAAATAAATGAATAAACATAAAATTAAAGTAGTAGATCTTTTTTGCGGAATTGGTGGGCTTACCAATGGTCTACAACAAGCTGGTCTAAATGTTGTTGCGGGGTTTGATTTTGATAAATCTTGCAAATTTGCTTATGAAGAAAATAATAGTGCACTGTTCTTTCACAAAGATGTTTCAAGTTTATCATCAATCGAAGTTAATAAACATTTTAAAAATTCTGAGGTTAAAATTTTAGTAGGATGTGCGCCATGTCAACCATTTTCATCTTATAACTATAAACAAAATAGTTTAGAAGAAAATAAGTGGAAACTTCTATATGAATTTGCTAGATTAATTCAAGAAATAAATCCTGATATAGTATCAATGGAAAACGTTCCTCAACTGCTAAACTTTAAGAAAGCTCCTGTATTTCAAGACTTTGTTACAAATCTTCAAGAACTCGGCTACTATGTCAGTTATAAATTAGTTTTTGCTCCAGATTATGGTGTTCCCCAAAAACGTAAGAGATTGATATTATTAGCCTCAAAATTCGATAATATTGGTATAATTTCTTCAACACATACAAGAGATAATTATGTAACAGTGAGAAATGCAATTGGTATGTTACCACATTTGGAGCATGGCGGAGTTGATTCAATTGATTTCGTCCATAAAGCCTCTAAATTATCAGATTTAAATATTCAAAGGTTGAAGTTATCCAAACCAGGGAGTAGCTGGAAATATGATTGGAGCGAAGATCTCTTATTGAAATGTCATCGAATAGATTCTGGCAAAACATATGGTAGTGTGTATGGAAGAATGAAATGGGATGATCAGTCACCTACTATGACGACGTTTTGTACTGGAATTGGGAATGGACGATTTGGTCATCCAGAGCAAAATCGTGCTATTTCACTGAGAGAGGCTGCCATTCTACAATCGTTTCCGATGGATTATAAATTTGCAGAAAGTAAGGAGACTCTCAAGCATTCAACTGTTGCAAAACAGATTGGAAATGCTGTTCCGCCAGCTCTAGGAAAAGTAATAGGGCTAAGTATAATTGAACATTTATCAAGGCTGGGCAAATAATGTTGAAACTAACTAAAACTAAAGATAATGAAGCATATAATAAAATTATAAAGCAGACTGAAGAACTTTCAATTCCATATGACTATAAGGCTAAAGATATTCCTATAGATTCACTGATAAAACACTTTGAAGCACAATATTATTTTATACCAGACTATCAACGAAAATTCACATGGGATAAAACAAGAAAGTGCCAATTTATTGAATCTCTATTGCTTGGAGTGCCGATTAATCCCTTCTTTGTTGCAAAAAACCCGTCGCAAGAAAGAATAGGTACTGACATAAATGTTGCTGATGAAATTACTGAAGATGAAGAATTATTTAGAGATACTAAAGTCTATGAAATTATTGATGGAGTCCAAAGATTTAGCACATTAGTTGAATTCAAACAGAGTAAATTTAAATTAGAAGGGCTGGAAAAATTAACACTTTTAAATGATTACTCTTATTCTGAACTACCTGTACAAATTAAACGTGACTTTATTTCGAGAGATCTCAGAGTAATTATAATCAGTCAAGAGGCTGATGAAAAAATTAGAGGTGACATTTTTAAGCGGATAAATACAAGCAGTTTAAAATTAGAAACTAGTGAAATTAGAAAAGGCGCTTACGGTGGAAAATATTATGACATGATTTTAGAGTTATCACAAAATCAGTTATTTAAAGAATTATGTCCATTAGGCGACACAAAGTCCAACAGAGCCAAGCATGATGAATTAGTGTTAAAGTTCTTTGCATATAAAGAGTACTACCTTGAATATGATGGGAATGCAACTCCATTTTTAAATAAGTTTGTCAAAACAAAAAATGAAGATTGGGAAAAGTCTCCCAACTGGGTAAAGCAAAAAGATCGTGATACCGATGATTTTTATAAAATGTTAAATGTTATAAAAAATAGTATTGTTTATGGGTTCAGAAAATCAAATACAGCAAATTCAACCCCAACGGCTAGGTTTGAAGCATTGGCTGTCGGTGTTGGTTTAGCGCTTAAAGAAGATCCTACTATAACGGAAGCTAATTTTTCTTCATGGATTAATAGTATAGAATTTCTAGATGTTACTACAGCTGGTGCTAGTAACAATAAGTCAAAATTAATTCGTAGAGTTGAGTATGTACGAGATAAAATTCTAGAATCTGTGTGATTATATGATGAATAGTAAATACATTAAACGTAAAAATGAAGTTATAAAATATTTTGAGCTTTTGAAATGTATTAATCATATTGCTCCAAAGTTAAACTTCAACGAACTTGTGCCAGTTGAAGTTGCAGATGATGTTCAAATGGTAAGTAAATCAAGGATTCATGCTATTGATAACGACTTAATTGATATTATGCATGCCAATGGCTTTCTTATATTATATAATCTAATTGAAGCGACGATGAAGGATGTCTACATTGTAATATTTGACGAGATATCAAATAGCAAAATTAGCTTTGATCAATTAGTTGAAGAGGTTCAAATTGAATGGGTTAGCTATGAGCTCAGAGACCATAAATCAGGGGCAAGACCAAAGACAGTCACAGAATTAGCTAATAAAATTATTTCCAATCCTGATTTTATTATAGATCGAGATAAATTAAAATTTGGTGGAAATTTAGATGCTCGGGAAATTAAAACTTATGCAAAAAATTTGAAGGTATCTGAGCCATTCCATCCTCAACAAGACTTACTCGTCGTTATCAAAGAGCTGAGAAACCAATTAGCTCATGGTGGTGAAACATTTATTGATGTAGGTAAAAAGTATAAATATTCTGACATTGAACCATATCAAATTGCAACCTTTGGCTTGCTTGAAAGTTTGATTAGTAATGTAACAACTTATTTAAATTTTAAGAATTACAAAAAGTGCATTGCTCTTAATGCATTCCAAATTTAGGATAGATTTATGACCTATTTAGAATCATTATTAATTACGGTATTATCTTCAAGTGTTGTTGCTGCATTTATTTCCAAATTATCAAAAGATAAAACAGATAAACTACAATACATTACAGGAGAAAGAAAGCAATGGCGTACTGACCTAAGATATGCTGTAGTGGCACTAAGACAGCTTTATCAGTCAAAAAAAACTAAATTAGAATATAAAACACAAATTTGCGGCGGACTACAGTTTACAGATTATGAGGAAGCAAAATCATGGTTTATTGTGCGTCTAAACCCATTAAACACAGATGAGTTGTCTATATGCAATAAAATTGGTGCCATCACATCAGATAAAGATATTGAATTTATTGAACATGATATTTCATTTATCCTAAAATCAGATTGGGAGAGGGTTAAAAATGAAGTGAGTTTAATACCAAAAATATTTTCTTGGTTTAAACGAAAGTTAACCAAAAAAAATATTTCAGATTTTAAATGCAAATAAATACCAATATTCTTCAATTGTCAGATATGCTGGCACAAGATATAATTGACCAAAATAATTGCTACCACATCAAAGCTGTAATTAACAAAAATTTAGAATCTTGTAATAAATGCTATCAATCTAATCTGTCTCGCAATGGGACTCGCGTTATAGTATATAGAGACATCCCAATTCATGGAAAACAAGTTGGTATATATTTAACTTTTCAGCGATATCAATGTAAAAATTGTTTGGCGACATTATATCAGTCTTCATCATCATTGGATACAAACCATCTTATGACTAAGCGGTTGGTTGATTATATTGTAAATAAATCTTATAAAACGCCATTTACCGAAATAGCATTAGAAGTAGGGATTGATGAGAAAACGGTGCGGAATGTATTCTCGAATAATGTAGACCAGAAATTAAAACAGTTAAAAATAGAAACTCCAGAAGTATTAGGAATTGATGAAGTTCATTTAATTGGCAAGCCACGAGGGGTTATAACAAATATAGAGCAGGGCACTATTGTTGACATGTTAAAAACTCGTAATAAATCAGTTTTGATGACATATTTCTCCTCACTAAAAAACAAGGAAAACATTCGAGTTGTAACGATGGATATGTGGAGACCCTACTTTGATGTAATAAGTGCAACTATTCCACATGCAAAAATTGTTATTGATAAGTTTCATGTAGTTAAAATGGCTACTGAGGCAATGGAAAAGGTTCGTAAAGATATTCGCAAAGAATTAGCTCAAAGAGAGCGTATACAACTTAAAAATGACCGCTTTTTACTGTTTAAGCGAAATCATCAGCTCACACCAACGGAAAAACTATCTATGGAGAGTTGGTTTGTGCAACATAAACTTCTTGGTCAAGCTTATGCCTTAAAAGAGAGCTTTTATAATATTTGGAATAATCGGACTAAAAAAGAGGCTGAAGAATCTTATATTGAGTGGAGTAAGCAAATTCCAATTGCGTTAGTAGACTATTTTATTCCAATAGTTTCAACCATAGATAACTGGCATAAACCTATATTCAACTATTTTACAGCAAGGTATACAAATAATGTTACTACTGAAGCATTAAATGGTTTAATTAAAATAATGAATAGAGATGGTCGTGGATACTCATTTGAAGTATTGCGAGCAAAAATGTTACTCAGTAATGGGATGCAAAATATACACAAGTATCGTAAATTTAATCGAATTGATGATAATAAAATGATGTTACCTGATTTTGATAAAAACTACGGTACCCTGATTCAAAAGCTTACTGATTATTTCGTATTAGAAAGTTTTAAATCAACCAACTAATCTGAATAGATTTTTATATGTAGTGTTGGCTTAACCGCGTTGAGTATTGTTTAATCACATAAATCAAATTTTATTAGGTCATTATGCAAACTTTTAATAAAGTGCATTTATCATCACCTGTAATTGCGGCGATTTTGGCGGCGATACTTTTTGGAGCCAGCACGCCATTTGCAAAAGCCTTAATTGGTGATTATTCGCCCATTTTAATTGCCGGTTTACTTTATTTGGGCAGCGGAATTGGATTAATGTTAATCCGAGTGATTCGAGGTCGCGGGTGGAGTAATCCGAAATTACGCAGCAATGAATGGCCTTGGTTGTTTGGTGCGATTAGTTTTGGTGGGGTATTGGGACCGATATTATTGATGTATGGATTAACTCAAATTAGTTCTGCAACTGCTTCCTTATTGCTTAATCTAGAAGCTGTTTTAACCTCAGTGATAGCTTGGCTGGTTTTTAAAGAAAATGCGGACAAGCGGATTGTGCTTGGCATGATTCTAATTGTTTTGGGTGGTGTTTTATTATCTTGGACGCATAATACAATTCATTCAGGTGAGTTGTTGGGGTCATTTGCTATTGCCGGTGCTTGTTTATGCTGGGCGATTGATAATAATTTAACCCGAAAAGTTTCCGCTTTAGATTCATTTTTTATTGCGGGAAGTAAAGGATTAATTGCTGGTACAGTGAATGTTTATTTAGCCTATAAACTGGGTAGTAAGTTGCCAGAGTTACCCATGATCATAACTGTATTAATTTGTGGATTTTTTGGCTATGGTCTTAGTTTATTACTCTTTATTTTTGCGCTACGTGGGCTTGGAACTTCAAGAACAGGCGCATATTTTTCGGTAGCTCCATTTATTGGTGCTGGAATCGCGATTTTGTTTTTTAGAGAGTCATCTACGCCGAGTTTTTGGTTTGCATTGGCTTTTATGGTAGCTGGTGTATGGCTACATTTGACCGAGAAGCATGAGCACGAACATATCCATGTTGCAGATTGCCATGAACATTCGCATCGGCATGATGAACATCATCAGCATAGTCATGATTTTGCCTATGATGGCAACAGTGAACATCACCATTATCCAGATGTTGAGCATCTGCATACGCATTGAGCGTCTTATTTGCGTTTGCGGATTGTCTAAGAGCTTAGGGTGGTTTTTAGCTTTTTTCACATGTAGAGTTAAGCGGTTCGATTATTTGAAAATTTAGCAATAATCGGCATAATAAAGCCAAGTGCCAGCAAACCAAACGGTGTGATTATATTCAGTGTTAATTGGAAATACCATTGATGCGAATACATAGTAATGCCTTTTGGGAACATTCCCATTAAAATTGCAAATATAGTTAAGCCAAAACACCAAATTCCAATTGTCATCCCAAGCTGACGATTTTTTACAAATTGATAATCTGAATTAAATTGACTTGCTAATTTTTTAATTGCAATATAGGCCACAAATACCCACAAGTAGCGCATCGGCATTACAATTGAATTAAGATCCAAGAGCCAGTTAAATAAATCATTAATGTTTTTAATTCCAAAAGCTGGAACAATAATCAAAATACTCACTAAAATAGCCGTCAAGATATAGCCATTAATTGGTGCACCGTGTTTGTTTTTCTTATTCAAAAAGTTAGGCACGAAGCGTGGATTAGCTTCACCTAGAAATACTTTGATCGGCGCATCAATTGAGAACATTAAAGCCGCGATCTGACCAATGCCATTGGCTAAAGCATAAATTATCATTAAGCTATTACCAAGTCCGTAATATTGTCCTAATAATTGGAAGGCGTAATACTGACCATTCATTTTTAAATCTTTAGGTAGATTATGTGCATCAAACATTAGTCCCATCGCGAATGAACCAAGTAGTGCCGAGACAGCAACAAGTCCAGCTACAGCTATCATGGCTTTTGGAAATTCTTTTGCGGGGTTGTGTGTGTTATTTACGTATGGAGCTAATTTCTCACATCCTCCAACCGCAAAGAGTAACATTGAAATAGTTGTGAAATAAGTGAAGTCAAAATTAGGAATAAACGTATGCCAGCCCCTGTCGGTTGTTGCGGAATGAACTCCACGAAGCGCTGGTGCGGCAAGCATTAATAAGATAAATAATATCGACATTATCAACATTGAAGTGCCAGCCACAATACCAATTTTTTTAAGTGAATTAACGCCTCTTGACGCCAAGACTAAAAACCCTAGGAAGCACACCAAGGTTAGTGACTGTAAAATCAGTGGATTTAAGGTTTTTATAACCACTCCATTTTTAAAGATAGCCCAGCTAACGGCAATTAATGCTGCTTGAGGTTTTTGTGCTAAATATGGCACGTGTACCACCCAATAGGTCCATCCAGCCAAGAATGCGACAGTTGGTCCGCAAGTTTGTTTAATCCACTCGGAGACCCCGCCAATACTCTTGTTAAATGTCGAACCCATTTCGCCAACCATTAAAGCATATGGGACAAAATATAAAGATAAAATAATTACCCATGACACAATTACCTGTAAGCCTAAATTGGCGTAGTTATTTACAACATTGCCAAAACCCCAAACTACGGTAAAAAGTAATAATGACAAGTTGTACCATCGAAATTGCTTACTATTTGAGCTCATTTTTAAATCCTGTATAAGTGTATCAAAGAGTTATTGTTTTTTATTGATTGTTGAAGTCAATGATGGTTTAATTATATAATATTTATAAGATTAAGGTTGGTAAGATGAAATTAAAAATGGGATTAGAGTCTAGCTGGATCTATTGGTTGAAGTTCGGGCGGTGAATAGTAATTTTGCGTTGGTCATACTAAATGATTAAGCTTTCGATTAACTTTAATCAATTGACTAATGCTTTTATCGGATCAAGTATTGAAACTATTGGAACTTGAGCATAGTTTATTTGCTGAATCTAATAGCAGAGTATTAGGCGCCATTCCCATCCAAGATGATGGATATTCGGCGTATCTAAATGATGGCTATGTTAAAATATCGACAATCATACACTATTAAAAAGTTTTATTATGCAAAATCATGCAGATTTGCTTGAGGGTTTAAATTCGCAACAGTTTAAAGCGGTTACTCATGCCGATGGTTCATTATTAGTTTTGGCGGGTGCGGGTAGTGGTAAGACCAAGGTTTTAACTACGCGTTTGGCGTGGCTAATTCGTACGCGGCATTTAGGGATTAGTGAGGTGTTAGCGGTAACCTTTACCAATAAAGCTGCGCGCGAAATGTTAAATCGGGTTGGCAGGTTGCTGCATACCGATACCAAATATATGTGGGTTGGAACGTTTCACTCGATTGCATTACGTCTTTTACGCACGCATTACCAAGAAGCTGGATTGCCTGCGAGCTTTCAAATTATTGATGCAGGTGAACAGCAAAGTCTAATTAAGCGCCTAATTAAACAAAAGGGCTTGGATGAAGATCGTTACCCAGCTAAAGAAATTCAAAGCTATATTAATTATCAAAAAGAGCAAGGTTTACGTTCCGCACAATTAACTCCAGATGGTTT
>JAIETT010000289.1 GCA_019744945.1 Burkholderiales bacterium | reverse complement strand
CGCCGATCATGGGTAATTAAAATAATCGCACCATTAAAATTATTAATCACTTGCTCAAGCCACTCAATGGCAAAGACATCTAAATGATTGGTCGGTTCATCTAAAAATAGTACATCTGGACTTGCAACTAGGGCTTTAGCCAGCGCCACTTTTTTACGCACCCCGCCTGATAAATCGCCAATTAATTGATGCTCATCAAGACCCAATTCAGAAAGCGTTTTATCAATTAGATTTTTTACCACCCAACCGTTGTTATGTTCTAATTCATGTTGTAAATCAGTCAGATGTTCTAGAATTTCGTCACTATAATCAAGTGCCATTTTATCTAAGGTATCGGCATAATCTTGTAAAATTTGCTTAAGATTACCTAAGCCTCCCATTACTTCTTGGAAAATTGTATTGCTTGGGCTTAAATCTGGCTCCTGTGCCACATAGATAACTTTCAAACCGTCCTGATAATGAATTCGTCCATCATCCGCAGCCTGCGTACCAGCCAAAAGTTTCAATAATGAGGATTTGCCCGCACCATTACGCCCAATCAAGCCATATTTATCATTTTTTTCTAATGCCAAACTAACTTTATCTAATAATTGATGATGACCAAACGCCAAACTAATTTTATCTACCGTAATAATTGCCATATTTTTCTTTCTTCATTTACTCAATGCAGAGCTAAACCGCTGTATTTATAACCAATATGTTTCAAATCAAACTAAAACAGATTCATCTGCAATCAGCACCATTTTTGCTACTAGCAAATGCCATAACCAACAAATTAATTAATCCAACGGATGCGTGCCCATAATTTTACGCGCCATAAACGCAGCGCTTAAGCCAAACCACGTCACAAACAACCATAATTCGATTACATAAATAATTAATGCCCACACGCCAATTATTTCCGCGGCTAATTTAGCAACTACAATTGCCACAAACATAGCAAGCAACATAATTAGCAAAAATAAGACACAAGGAATAAAATTAACTAGCAGCGCACGCAAGCCCAGCGCGAGTAATTTAAATGGTGTAATTGTACCGTGAGTTGCAATATTGCAAGGAATTGCCAATAATGAGACTAATTGCAAAACTAACAAGGCAACTTCCATTGTCAACCCAATTGAGTTTTCAAAAGCAGGCAGCATCAGCGTTAAATAACTACTTCCCAGCGAGAGTAACGCAACTAACAACAAATAAATAATTATTAAACGCACGCTATTACTCTCCCAAATTTGCCGCAGAACAAATTTAAATTTATGTTCCTGCGATTTAAATTCAGAGTTAACTACAATAGCTAAACAAGTTAGGGTTAATGGAAAAACCACACTCAAACCAAGCGAAGCAACTATCACTAACGCAAAACTATTGCGTAAAAAAGTTGCAGCAAAAAAACCGACCAAAAATAATCCCACACAACAACCGCTCACTAACAAAATGGCAAGA
The DNA here is from genome assembly GCA_019744945.1 of Burkholderiales bacterium. Classification (GTDB taxonomy): domain Bacteria; phylum Pseudomonadota; class Gammaproteobacteria; order Burkholderiales; family UBA11063; genus Aquella. The sequence goes on along the minus strand of JAIETT010000289.1, from coordinate 8,301 downwards.
GGCTGTTGGCGCAATAGTTTGAGACCCTGATAAATCCAAGCAAAACTAAGCTTAAAGGGATGAGTTATATGCTGATAAAGTTTATTCATGAGTAATTCCATCTTGATATAATTTAAATGAAAATAAGGTTGTAATCGCTAAAAATAATAACATTAAAATAACTAAAACCAAGAACGAGATGCCAAACAAAAAGGCATTTTCCATCGATAAGGTCACCATTACCATTACGTACAGCGGCAATAGTAAAAACGGCAGGAGTAAAAATAAGCCTAGTGCAATTACGGCAATATTTTTATAGAGAAACTTCCAGCTCAAGCGCAATGAATTGAGCACCGTGATATCTGGATTAAAGGTCGCAATTGCCAATGAAATACCAAAAAACAGTGTACGAAACAAACTCATACCCAACATCAAATAAATCACACGATGATCCATCAACATAGCTGGTGTGGCACCCTCAACACCCCAATTACTCATCAATTGGCTCATAATTGTCATCGAGACTAAATCATAACCGACGCAAAAAATCGCGTAGCTAATCAAATTACGCTGACTAAAAATACTTTTAAAATTTAAAGCTAATCCAACCGCTTGGTTGTCAACGATCGCCTGTGCGCTCAATAACATCCGCACGATGACTAAAGTTGCAAGAAAGGTTCCCAAAAATGGCAACATGGAAAAAACCACAAAGGCAATTCCAAAGAACATAAAATTGATCGGCTTTTCGCGGAAAATCGCAAAACTAGCTTTTACCCAAGTCCACGCGATGCCCAAAGGAAGTGAAGTTTTTATCTGTAACTGTGTCATACGAACCTTATAATTATCAAGTTATTTCTGATTTTCATGCAAATTTATGCGGAAAGTTCAAATAGTTAATCCTTGAGATTAATCTCGTCTAAAGCCGATATTATAGCCTAATTCAAGCTAAATTATCGGCTAAGTTCGTTTCAGAAGCAGCAAATAACAATCTTTCGTTTAAAATAGCTCACCAACATTCAACAAATAAATTCCAGCTAAAATATATCCGTATCAGATATTGAAATAAGGAGTAAACTCCTCATATACTTAGTATAAGAACATTTACGCACAAGGAGAATATTATGCGTTTTGAAAAATTAACCACCAAGTTTCAAACTGCGCTACAAGAAGCGCAAAGTTTGGCTTTGGCACATGATAATGCTTATATTGAGCCACAGCATTTATTGCTTGCCATGCTCAATGAAGAAAATTCAACGATTGCAAGCGTGTTAGCAAAAGTTGGTGTAAATATTAACCCATTAAAAACTGAACTGCAAGCAAGTATCAATCGCATTGCCAAAGTAACTGGCAGTGGCGGAGAAATTACTCTCTCGCGTGATTTAAATAATTTACTCAATGTCACCGAAAAAATTGCGATGAAGTTACAAGACAACTTTATTGCCTCAGAATTATTTTTATTAGCGGCTCTTGAAGACAAAGGCGAATTAGGACGCATTTTAAAACAACTCAACGTCAAAACTGCCGAAGTTAATAAAGTTATTATGGACATTCGTGGTGGGCAAATGGTCGATAGCCAAGACTCAGAGGGACAACGTGAAGCTTTGAAAAAATATACCGTTGATTTGACTGAGCGCGCACGGATGGGAAAACTCGATCCTGTTATTGGTCGCGATGATGAAATTCGCCGCGCAATTCAAGTTTTGCAACGTCGCACCAAAAACAATCCCGTCTTAATCGGTGAACCTGGGGTGGGTAAAACTGCAATCGTTGAAGGTTTAGCTCAACGAATTGTCAATGGTGAAGTTCCTGAAGGTCTCAAAAACAAACGTCTATTAGTGCTCGACTTAGCTTCATTATTAGCTGGCGCTAAATACCGTGGTGAATTTGAAGAGCGGCTCAAATCGGTGTTGAATGAATTAGCCCAAGATGAAGGTCAAACCTTGATTTTTATCGATGAAATTCATACTTTGGTTGGCGCAGGTAAGGCTGAGGGCGCAATGGATGCAGGTAATATGTTGAAACCAGCTCTCTCACGTGGTGAATTACATTGTATCGGCGCAACTACACTCGATGAATACCGCAAATATATTGAAAAAGATCCCGCTTTAGAACGGCGTTTTCAAAAAGTAATTGTTGGTGAACCGAGTGTCGAAGATACCATCGCAATTTTACGCGGCTTACAAGAAAAATATGAGATTCATCATGGCGTGGAAATCACCGATCCAGCGATTGTAGCTGCAGCCGAGTTATCGCAGCGCTATATTACCGATCGATTTTTACCTGATAAAGCGATTGATTTAATTGATGAAGCTGCCGCCAAAATAAAAATGGAAATTGACTCAAAACCTGAAGTTATGGATAAACTTGAACGACGCTTAATTCAATTGAAAATTGAACGTGAAGCGGTAAAACGTGAAACCGACGATGCTAGTAAAAAACGTTTAGAAATTATTGAAGATGGTATCACCACACTTGGCAAAGAATATGCCGATTTGGAAGAAATCTGGAATAGTGAAAAAGCGATGGTGCAAGGCGCACAATCAATTAAAGATGAAATTGATAAATTAAAATCTGAAATTGAAAACTACAAACGCAAAGGTGATTGGCAAAAAGTTGCTGAATTAGAATATGGCAAATTACCCGAACTTAACGGACGCTTGCATCAAGCCGAAAAAGGCGAACATAAGCAAATGCAATTACTCCGCACAGAAGTTGGGGCGGAAGAAATTGCCGAAGTAGTTTCACGAGCAACGGGTATTCCAGTTAGCAAAATGTTACAAGGTGAAAAAGATAAATTAATTCACATGGAAGATAAATTGCATGAAAAATTAATTGGTCAAAATCAGGCGGTTGAATCAATTGCCGATGCGATCCGTCGCTCACGTTCAGGTTTATCTGACCCCAATAAACCCTATGGTTCATTCCTCTTCCTTGGGCCAACCGGGGTGGGTAAAACCGAATTATGTAAGGCGCTGGCAGGATTCTTATTTGACAGTGAAGAGCATTTAATTCGCATTGACATGTCCGAGTATTCGGAAAAACACAATGTCTCACGCTTAGTTGGTGCGCCTCCTGGATATGTTGGCTATGAAGAAGGCGGTTACTTGACTGAGCAAGTGCGGCGTAAACCATATAGTGTGATTTTGCTCGATGAAGTTGAAAAAGCTCATGCGGATGTCTTCAATATTTTATTACAAGTGCTCGATGATGGTCGTCTAACTGATGGTCAAGGACGCACCGTTGACTTTAGTAATACAGTAATTGTGATGACTTCAAACATTGGTAGTACCCAAATTCAAAGTATGAGCCACGAACCGTATGAAGCAATTAAAGCAACAGTGATGGAAGAGTTGAAAAATTATTTCCGTCCAGAGTTTGTCAATCGGGTTGATGAAGTAGTGGTATTCCACGGACTTGATCAAGCGCAAATTCGCCAAATTGCCAAAATTCAACTTAAACGCTTGGAATTACGCTTAAACAAAATGGATTTAAATTTGCAAATTAGTGCTGAAGCATTAGATTTACTCTCAGAGGTTGGCTTTGATCCAGTTTATGGCGCACGACCACTCAAACGAGCGATTCAACAGTATATTGAAAATCCGTTAGCTAAAGCAATTTTAGCTGGCAAATATTTACCTGAACAAACCATCTTAGTTGAAACTAAAGATCGGCAAATTGTGTTTAGCTAAACTACGCTAAATAAACCAGCGGCTATAATAACTTTAGCCGCTGATTTATTTTACCCACATTTATAGAATACTAAAAAGTGTAGTTTACAATCAACCTCGGTTGTAGAAAACTACCGCCAGCATAATCAGGCTGCGAAACATAGACTAGACGACTCCAGAAGTTTAAAGTTGTATTAGGAATGGTATATTGCAATGCTGCATCATATTCCGTTATCTGATTTGCCTGTGTTGCATATACCTGGTTGACAAAAAATTGGGAAAAGGCCAGACTGGCTTTTAGACTATTATCAAGAAACGACATGGAATCCTTTATCAGGTATGCACTACCAGATCCTAACTCAGCAATACTATTTAAAGCTGGGGTAGTATACAGTGGATCAGTTTCAAGTCCAAAGGTGTATGGTGTTACTATTCCACCATTAAGATAAGAACCATTTGCTCCAAATACATTGTTATACGCCAGTGTCACCGTATTATGTCCCACATTTACCGCAAATTTCATTCCAACCGCATTACCACTCACCCCGCCTAGGTTCTGGGTTGAACTACCTGGAGCCAAGGTATTGGCTGGTATTGAACTACCGTTTGCATTTTGGGTTAACGCCTGAACACCAAAGTCAAAACTGGTAGCAGTAGATAGTGGTAGATGGTAATTATTATCCGCATACCACATATCTGCATAGTCATAAAACTGATAAAACCATGCATTAAGAGTGTAATTACTACTTGGATTCCAGGTAGCCCCTGCTCCTGTAGCTCCTGGGGTCGAAGTACTACCCATATTTTGCAGTGGTCCACCCATGGTATTGTATAATGTAGTAGAAGAAAAGCCATTATCTGGAAACTGTAAATAGCTAAACACTCTAAATCCAGTTAAAAGCAGATTTGGCATTACCTGTAAATTAGCTGTTACGCCTTGAAAGGTATTATTCTGATTGGCATAAGTTGCCCCGGGAAAGCTACTAATTGAATTAACCCATGGTGTTGTAAGGAGGATATTCCCTCCAGTTATTTCAAAAGCGTCTTTATATTCCCAGTCTGCATATACCTGTGTAGGAAAAATAATTCCAGTAGTTCCATAAGTATTTGGCTGTCCAGTTTGCTCCATTATGACACCACTTTGTAATGCCCCACCAAGTGCAAAACCACCCCAGCGCTGCGTTTGCCCCCATGCTTCAACGGTTTCATCAAAACGGGCTGCATTCTGACTATTAAGATTAATATTAGTTGTACTAATCTGGCTTAAACCAACGTGATATGTACCATTCGGCCCTGCCACGGAGCTAGTTCCCATATTATAGGCAATTGGATCCTGCGTATAATTATATGGTGAAATATAAGAATTTTTGAAAGCCTTAATATCCATATCTTCACCAGCTTCGGCCTGTGAATTATCAATCGCATCCTGCGAAGGTTCTTTAACACGTTTATATTTTACTTTATGCCCTGACTCATTTATTTCAATGAGGTCAGAAAATACTGCAGATTCAGCAGCATGCAATACAGGTGATAAAATAACAAATAAAATAAACCATAGATAATTTCTATTCATTAACCCTATCCCCATTATTGCGTAAACTTTTATCATAGCTCCTCATTATATCTGATGCAGTGCACATGATAAGTAGATTTTAGAAACTATGATCAAACGCAAATTCGCCAAATTGCCAAAATTTAACTTAAACGTTTAGAATTACATTTAAATAAAATGGATTTAAATTTGCAAATTAGCTCTGATGCGTTGGATTTACTCTCTGAGGTGGGTTTTGATCCAGTTTATGGCGCACGACCACTCAAACGAGCGATTCAACAATATATTGAGAATCCGTTAGCTAAAGCAATTTTAGCGGGCAAATACTTACCTGAACAAATCATCTTAGTTGAAACTAAAGATCGGCAAATTATGTTTAGCTAAACTACTCTAAATAAATCAGCGGCTATAGTAACTTTAGCCGCTGGTTTATTTTAGCTCTCCAAAATAATCTAGCTTAAAAAATGTTCAACTGATTCAATTAACCATTTTTCATCTTTAGGGTCATATTGACAACTGCCAATTTTAATTAACGGTTTATTCTTGCCATGAAAATCACTACCGCAACTAATCAATAATTGATGCTCTAATGCAATCTTCCGAAAATGAGCCGTTAATTCTGCACTATGATAAGAAGAATATAATTCTATCCCAGCTACACCTACATTTATGATTGGCGCTAATAATTCTAACTTATGTTTCAAATTAGCTCCAGGATGCACCAAGATTGGAGTTCCTCCGTTTGCTCTCACTAAATCTATTGCCGCATTTAATGAAATAAACTCTATGGGAACGTAAGCTGGTTTATTCGCACCAAAAAAATCCCAGAAAAAATTTATCAGGGGCATATCGCTTCGCGCGCCACCTAACCTATATGGTAATAATAGTGAATGATGGTCATTTTTGGGATCATTCAAGATTAATTCTGCCATTTGTTCTTCTTGTGGGACATTATCTCCAGCTAATTGATAAAGCTCAGCGTCAGAAAGCACAAAGCCAAGTTCGCGTAATTTCTTTATTTTAGGCTCAACCGCATCCAAAGCTAACTTTTTGAAATTCTTTTCCAATTCATAAAAATCTTGATTGGATTCATCAATTCCATAACCCAACAAATGTAAATTAGTACTCTCAAAAACACAATCTATTTCTATCCCTGAAACTACTTTAATACCTTGTTCTTGACCAAATGTTTTCATTTCTGCCACGCCTTTAACAGAATTATGATCGGTTAAAGCCATATATTTTAAAGATGCTTCATTGCCGCGTTGAATAAGGTATTTTGGAGCAAAATCAGCATCATCACTATAATAAGAATGCATATGTAAATCTATCATTATCTTAACTCAACAATCTTTATACCGTTATTTCCAATTGATTACCTTCAGGATCAAGAACCACACTTTCATAATAACCATCGCCAGTAACTCGAGGCTCACCTAAAATAGTCACACCAGCATCACGCAAACGGCTAGTCAACTCGTCAACTTGGTGCTTACTTCCAACGGAACACGCCAGATGAATAAAGCCACATGTCGGTGCAGCTTTAACTGGTAATAACTTCATGGTTGTAGAGTGCATTAACTCCAATCGTGCACCATCATCAAACTGAATAAAATAGGACGAAAATCCTTTGATCGGATTAACATATTTCTGATTGGCAACACCATTAAAATAATTACAATAAAACTTTTTCATCAGCTCTAAATCATTAACCCATAATGCAATATGTTCAATTTTCATAAATAACTCACCTTCCAATTTAGTTCAAAATAGCAAATTAGATAATTAACTTTGCTTCTAATCACCAACATAAAATTAGTAACGTAGTAACACACTAATATGTTTATCATTTAAACGGCATCAATTCAGCCCAATAAAGACCAAAATCATCGCCCACACAGAAATATAATTACCCTAAATACCTCAATTAAGCGCCATACATTATTCTATCTTTTTTCCGAAAAAATTAGCATCCCTTAAAAACAGGTATATTGATCAAAGATGACTACGGCTATACTACGTGATATAATTTGCCAACTCAAATTTAAGCGAATAATTTTAAAAGTAATTCTATGCCTCCAAAAAGTGAAAATTTAATAAACTTTCGGTTTGTTGAAGACCTAATTTATTCTTTTAAAGGCTCAGCACATTTAAAAGACCTAAAATCAGGCAAATACATTTTTAGCAATGAAATCAATGCGCTGAATGTGGGCATGAATAAACCAGCTGACCTTTATGGCTTAACCGTACGTGATTTAGACCGCCAAATGCAGCAAAACTGGGGTGATTTAGCCGCACGAATTGAAAATTTTGAGAATCAACTCAGACACCAATATACAATCATTCTGGATGATCAACAATTATCAATTTTACCCTGTGGTGATTTAGCCATTCACAATATGAAAAAATACCCCCTATTGAATTCAAAGAATAAAATCATGGCAATTGTCACACTAAGTGAATTAGTCACGCACCAATTTGACATTTTTCAACAGCTGGAGTTTTATTTAACTTTTTATCAATCACATGGTAAAAAAATTGCCATTCAGAAGTTTTTAAATTATCTGCACATTGCAGTCTATTTTATGGAATTACCGACACTGTCAGAATTAAGAATTCTGTTACTCAAATCAAGAAAATCTACAGCAAAAGCCATTGCCGCACAGCTATTTATTTCACCACTAACCGTTGAAACACATTTAAAAAGGATTCGCGATAAAATCAATACCGATATAAATAGTCTGGTTGAGCACTTAAATAATCCATAACCATGAGCCTGACGAATAATTAATATCAACCACATCACGTATCTAAGTCAGGCTTAAAAAAGCAGAACTTATTCATTTCAAGCAATTTTAGATGCTCACAATCTGTTATAATAGCACTCTAAACCAATCAACCATTTAGGAGATTAATGCGCCCTATGAGCTTACATGAATTATTTGCCACCTTAGTCTTAGTAACCGCGTTAGCCAGTTATATTAATGATCGCTATTTACGTTTACCAAAAACCATCGCCTTAACCATCATCAGTATTGCAATTGCCTCAGGTGTCAGTTTAGTCTCGCTTAAAAACCCACATTTTGCTGGGCCAATTTACAA
>JAIETT010000177.1 GCA_019744945.1 Burkholderiales bacterium | reverse complement strand
TGTTTCATTTTATACTCCTGTTACAAACAATTTATTATAACAGTAAATCAAATTTACACAATTATTCTAACAGGCTCACAAAATTAATTTATACTAAGCTGAATTTTCAGCCGAGTTCTTATATTGGTATTCTTGCCACTATAAGCCTAAATAATTTTAGCTATACATTGCTAATAGTTTTGCTATTGGTGATTATCAATGTGAGGGGTGCGACTAATAAGCCTTTACTGGTGAATACGTCCAGCCGACTTTGTACGGTGTTCTTAGCCCCTCACGCCCCTAATTAAGAACTAGGGTTTAGTTAAGCTAAAAATTACAAAGGTGTTACCATGTCCAAGAAAATCAACCACGTAGATGTTACGTTACTGCCACAATTCAATCTATCATTAATCCAAGCCCACGCCAAAAAATCGCCAATTCTTAGCCCTAGCGACTGGATACGCTCAGAAGAGTGCGCCGACATACTCGAAAGGCTAACAGGTCAACGCTATAGCCACCACTTCACCTTATATCAAAACATTGATTCTAATCACTACTATACCCACGGCTTTTGGGTTTATATGGGTTACTTATGCCATTGTGTAGGTGATAGCCTTGCCGCTGCAATCTTAGCCGAATTAAATTCAGTGAGGGGCGCATAATAACCACCAGAGAACAACGCAGCCAAGACAAAACACAAGCATTAATTAATCTAGCCAACGATGTAATCGCCCATTTTAACGGTGCACCACGACTATTTATTTATCCAAACCCACGCCAAAACCCTAAATTTAAAGAGATTAAAAAGCTGGAGCGTAAATTTAACAAACGTTATAAATTAGCTGATCGTGTTGATGTTAGCGAGTATTTAGATGAATTTAGTATTGAGCTGGGGAGCATACCTGATGACTTACATCAATTAATGCAAATTATCGGCTGGATAGATTACGACACATACACACCAGCCCCACACCTTGACGGCTTTTATACTAGTACCTATTACAATATTGATGCTGGTGACCGTTCAACCGTAACATGGCATTATATTACCGTCAAGCGTTATATTGATTTACTGCTTATTGATAATAACTTCCGCAATATATACACGCGCCAATCTATTGCAGCTTAGCCAATCATTCTGCCGACCTCGGCAAATTGATACTACATGCCCCAAATTTGGGGCATTATTTAATTAGAGTAGAGCTGATTTTTCAATTGGATATAATTTAAACCTAGTAAGTTACTGCTATGCACTGACAATCCAAATTTGGACGCAGCAAGTAGATGGTCCATTTATGGATGATGTGAGCGCAATTTTGCGCCCACCGTAATAAATCAGCGTTATATAGACTCAGCCGTTTTGCTGATACCTAAATTATAATAATATTTAGAATTCCCACAAAATCACAAGCTACTAATACCCAGCAAAATTGCCATAAATTACCAAAATATAGCCTTAGTATATAGGCTAAATATAGGGTAAATATAGGATAAAAAAGCTACCCTATAAGGTTAACCAACTGATATAAAACAATAAAATCATGTTTATATAGGCTTATAGGATAAATTTGCAAACAAATATTTGCGGCATGTTTTATAACAAATAAACTACCAGAATAAACCCGATCAATTTATGATTAAAAATACTTGCAACGGCGTAAAATTTCGCTATTGCACCTTACCAAGATTATTATTTTATCCCCATAAATTAATACCAGCCATCTAGTAATGTTAATACTACTAAACTAGCTATAGCTAACTATAACCGCCTTAACGTGTTTAATCAATTTAGGTTACAATAATGGGGTGAGATAAGAATTAATAAAGATACCACAATGGCGACAATTACATCTAAGCGATAAAATGCGTTAGAATCAAGAGAGCCAAAAGATTTAGAAGTGGTTAAGCTTGAGTTACAAAAAGAGCTTGAAATGTTAAGAGCTGAGCTTAATACAGATCTTAAAAACCTAGAAATTAAAATCCTTACTTTTAAGGTGCTGGATTTTTAAAAGTATTCCACTGGTTTTAATTCGTAATCCACTAAGTTGTATAGCCAGTTAAAAACTACTAACTAATATTAGCGGTTTTTTACTTTTATATAGCAAATCAGATTTTTTATACCCACCTCTATACCCACCAAGTTTATCACTATAAAATAAATTCAATAAAAACAACACATTATAAATTTATGCCGTAGTCATTGGAAAGAAGGCATATATAAATAAGACTACTAACGTAGTCTTATTTATATAAAACAAATCCAATACTTAAACATCGTAAGACGCTACAGTGATTCTTTGTTGGATAGAAGAGTAAAAATCCATACCAACAAAGACATAATAAATAAAGATTAAATACAAGCTAGTCTATTAGCTCGAAAAGTCATATTACACATTGATCAAATGAAACTAAACTCATTAGATCTCAACGTATTTAGTCATTTAAGGACGGAGCTGGAAAATAAACTGTTCCACCCCAGTTGGCTTGTAAATCAAAACCATTTTTGTAGAGTTGATAAACTGCTATTTCTGGATTAAGTGAAATTTGTGCACCTAAAACACCTAAAGTTGCCGAAGCGCCGATATCACCACCACCACCTTTAGCACCGATAAATTGGCTCAATGCCATTTCATTTTTAAAGACAAACACTAAATATAATGATTCATAACCAAGTCCTGGTCCAGTACCACTTCTAAGTGTATCCATATAAATAACTTGCTTATTTTTATTATCAAAAATCACGCCTTTTCCATACGCTGCCACATACAATAACACATTGAAATTTTTAATCTCAAATACGCCAAATGCCACCGCTGATTCAAATTTAGGACGTAAGGTTGCATCATTAGAATACATGGTTTCCAAACTTATTTTGGCTACATCTAAGTACTCAAGACGCGTTTTAACTATATCAGGATCTAAATGAGCTGCCAGCATTTTATGTGCATTTAAAAATGCAGAATTTAATAACGCAGCCTGTAGATTATCAGGTTGTAACTCTCTAAGATTATACGGAGAAGGATTTAAGCCAACTGGAGAATACAAGTAATTTAAACTTGACTCAACTGGCGTTGGAGTCATTCTCGCTGGAATTAATAATTGCAAATTCGCATTTAATAATGGATAATAAGCTAAATCACTATTTTGATAATTAACATCTAAGACTGGTAAATTTAGTGACTTTCTAGCTTCAAGATTATTATTAATTTTCCAAGATGAAGCCGTATCCGACTCGGTTATACTTAAAACAGGAGCTGAATTAGTTACCATTAAATCGGTATCATCTAACTGCTCAACAAAGTCAACTGCATCAGCACTAATGCCCTTATTATCTGCAGAAGCATAACTTGGTAACACTCTTTGTGGATCATTATTTTTACTGTAGCGATTACTTTCAAAACTACTACAACCAACTAGCCCAACACCAATTAATGCGGCTAGGACTTTCAAATTATTCATACGCCCCCTTTAATATTTGTATTCCAACATGATAAGAGGTATATTATAACATTTTATGCATCATTCTAACAGCAGCAAAGTGTCCAATTTTTCGGACATTTGTAAATTTAAACCGCTACGCTACTAAATACCAACTTAGTTCCAGCCGAGTAGTCGCGCAGAATATGGTAAAATCTTGGCTAATTTACACAAAGGACAGAATATGGCAATCCAGTGGTTTCCTGGGCATATGAACAAGGCCAAAAAGGCACTTCAAGAACTTAGCGAAGAAATTGATATCGTAATTGAATTACTTGATGCACGCGCACCATTCTCAAGCTGCAATCCATTGATTCAAAATATCATTCGCTTTAAGCGCACCATTCGTATTTTAAATAAAAGCGATTTAGCCGATCCAGAAGTTAGCAAAGTTTGGCTAGAGTATTTCAACCAACAAGAAAATACCCTCGCAATACTTGGCGATAAAGACAATAAAAAACAACGTGATAAAATCATCCAGTTATGTAAAAAATTAGCACCAGCACGCGGCACTAGTTTTGAAAAGCCACTGCGCGTTATGATTACGGGGATTCCCAATGTTGGTAAATCAACTTTAATTAATCAATTAGTCGGTAAAAAAGCGGCTAAAACTGGAGATGTTCCTGCGGTAACTAAAGCCAACCAACGCCTTTACTTAAATGATACTTTTGTGATTTTTGACACACCTGGTATGATGTGGCAAAAAATCCGTTACCCGCAAATTGGCTATCATTTAGCCATTTGTAATAGTATTGGGCGCAATGCTTTAGATGAAGAATTATTAGCTTTATATCTAATTGAGCTCTTACAAACTAGCAAATATCAAGCAGGCTTTAGCGCTCGCTATAAATTAAAACCCGAACATTTAACTTTAAGTCCAGATAATTTGCTGGATTTATTAGCCAACAAACGAGGCTGTATGATTGCTGGTGGCAAAATTGACCGCCAAAAAATTAGCGAAATAGTAATTCAGGATTTCCGCAGTGGCAAAATGGGCGTAATTAGCCTAGAAACGCCTGAACTGTGGGAACAATGGATTAGCGAATTTGTCGAAGCCGAAGAACAAGAAACCGCTCAAGAGGAAGCACTAAATGACACAAAATAAACCCATCATTTTAACTGGCGATCGCCCAACTGGACAACTTCACCTTGGTCATTACGTTGGCTCATTGGAAAATCGCGTGCGCTTACAAGACAGCCATCAGCAATTTATTATGATTGCCGATATGCAAGCCCTAACCGATAATGCCGACAACCCTGACAAAGTACGCTCAAATGTAATTGAGGTAGCGCTAGATTATTTGGCGGTTGGCTTAGATCCAAGTAAAACCACGCTCTTTATTCAATCGGCAATTCCAGAATTAAATGAACTCACCATGTTTTACCTTAATTTAGTCTCGGTGGCACGCTTACAGCGCAATCCAACCGTAAAAAGTGAAATGCAACAAAAAGGCTATGGCGCAGAAGTTCCAGCTGGTTTTTTAATGTATCCTGTCTCACAAGCGGCAGATATTACCGCGTTTAAAGCCACCGTAGTTCCAGTTGGGGAAGATCAATTACCCGTAATTGAACAAACCAATGAAATTGTGCGCAAATTTAATAATATTTATGGTGATGTCTTGGTTGAAACCAAAGCCCTACTCTCAACCAATGCGCGTTTGGCTGGTTTAGATGGCAAAGCTAAAATGAGTAAATCATTGGGAAATTGTATCTATTTAGGTGATGATGCCGATACGCTCAAAAAGAAAGTTATGTCAATGTTTACCGATCCTGAACATATTCGCGTTGAAGATCCAGGTAAAATTGAAGGCAATATGGTATTTGCCTATTTAGATGTTTTTGCGACCGATAAAGCCGCGGTAGCAGAAATGAAAGCTCATTACCAACGTGGTGGTCTCGGTGATATGAAAGTCAAACGCTATTTACTCGAAGTGTTAGAAGCAAAATTTGGTCCAATTCGCGAACGCCGTGCCGAATTTGCTCAAGATAAAGCCGCAGTTATGGAAATCCTCCGCCAAGGCTCACTTAAAGCCAAAGCAGTGGCAGCCCAAACTTTATATGAAGTGCGTAAGGCAATTGGCGTCGAATATTTTTAAATTAACTTACGCTATTATGGCAAATTAGATTTAGTTTAAAAAGTATCGCGATAATTTAATTACTCAAGTATAATAACGCAATAGTTGACTAATTTGATAAGGATTAATATATGCAACAAGATTTTACTTTAGCTATCACCACGGGCGGTGAGTTTACATTCAGCCAATTAAATAAACCGTTAGTTTTATTTTTCTATCCGCGCGACAATACTCCTGGTTGCACGGTTGAAAATCAAGATTTTAGTCGGCTTTATCCTGAATTTAGCGCCACTGGGTTTGAAGTTTTGGGGATTTCACGTGATAAACATGTAACCCATTGTAATTTTCAAAAAAAACATGCCTTACAGCATCAATTGCTTGCCGATCCTGAAGAAACGGTATGTAATTTATTTAATGTGATGCGTGATAAAACCATGTATGGTAAAGCAGTACGCGGAATTGAGCGCAGCACATTTGTCTTTGATGAAAAGCGTAATTTAATCCAAGAATGGCATAAAGTCAAAGTTGAAGGACATGCGCAGGAAGTTTTAGATTTTGTTAAAGCCCATGCTAGCGCATAAGCATGAAATTTATACCTACCTCGTTTTTAACACAGGTAGGCATTTAATTTAAAGATTTAGACAAACATATTTTTCAACCAGATATTCTTTAATTCCCGAAGAACCGCCCTCACGCCCAAGCCCCGACATCTTTACACCACCAAATGGCACATTTTCCGCAGAAATTAAGCCCGTATTTACGCCAACCATCCCATAAGCCAATTGCTCGCTCATGCGATAAATCCGTCCAAGATCCTGAGTAAATACATAACTCGCTAAACCATATTCCGTTTGATTAGCTAATTCTAGCGCTTCAGCTTCATCATTAAACGTATAAATAGCTAAAACTGGTCCAAAAATTTCTTCTTTAAATAGCCGTACGTTTGAATGAGGACAATCGATTAACGTTGGTTCAAAGAAATTCACCCCAAGATCGGCGCGAGATTGTCCACCACAGAGCAACTGAGCACCTTTAGCCAGCGCATCGGCAACTAAACTTTGCACATGTATCACGGCATTATTATCAATCAACGGTCCATTACTGGTTGTAGCATCTAAACCATCGCCTAATTTTAAGCGCGCAATCTGTGGCTGAAGTTTTGCGATTAAATCGTCTTTGATTGATTTATGAACCAAAATACGATTTGAGCAGACACAAGTTTGTCCGCTATTGCGAAATTTACTCTGCATAATCCCATTAGCCGCCACCTCTAAATCGGTATCCTCAAAAACAATTAATGGCGCATTTCCACCTAGCTCCAAGGATAATTTCTTCATTGAATTCGCACAATTTTGATAAAGCCAAATTCCAACTTCGGTTGAGCCAGTGAAACTTAATTTACGCACTTGTGAGTTATGACACAAAAATTCACCGATTTGTCCGCTATGCCCGTGTAAAACATTAAATACCCCAGCTGGAACACCTGCTTCTAAGGCTAAATAAGCGAGCGCATTCGCAGATAACGGCGTTTGGCTAGCTGGCTTGGCAATCATCGTACACCCAGCCGCTAAAGCTGGTGCAACTTTGCGCGCCAGCATCGCATTCGGGAGGTTCCACGGCGTAATTGCCGCACACACACCAATTGGTTCAAGATTTACCATAATTCTGTGCTGTGAATTATTCGCCGACACGCTATAGCCATTTAAACGTTTCGCTTCTTCAGAATACCATTCTAAATAACTTGCACCATACAATATTTCGCCTTTAGCCTCAGCTAAAGGTTTACCTTGCTCCAGCGTTAAAATCAACGCCAAATCATCAACATTTGCCACAATTAAATCATACCAGCGGCGCAAAATTTTACTGCGTTCTTTCGCTGTAATTTGCCGCCAATGATTAAACGCAAGCTGACTGCTGGCAACTGCCGCATTAAGATCCTGTGGCGTAGCCTTTGCGAGTTGTGCAATCACTTGCTCATCAAGCGGATTAGTTACCGTAAATAGCTCTCGTTCACCAGTTAACCACACGCCATCAATTAAAATTCCCGTTTGAATTAAATTCGGGTTATTTAATATTTTCAGCCAATTCATAATTAATCCTAAATAAATTATTCGCACTAATTTCGGCAAACCACCACGCAGCATATGAGCGATAATTTTCACCATAGGCTATTTTTTTGAGATTCGTCAGATGATTAGTTTTAAATTTGGCAATTATTTGTGATTCTTGAGTAAGAATATTTTTGCTCTCAGACTGAGATAAGAGCAGATTAACACAACCACTGCTCCATGGAGATAATGCGCTCTCCGAGCTACTTGCATAATAACGCTGACAAACACAGCATCACGTTGTTGCTGATATTCTTTAGACAACAGAAGTTGATCATAATCTAAATCAGTTAGCTTCATTCAATTTGCAACATTTTGTTTATAACTTGCCATTGGAAAAACACTGATTAAGTCATTAGCCAGCGCCAATTGACTACACGTAAACAAGACCTATTTTAATCCAGCATTGCATAAATATTCTCATTTACTCTAAAGATTACAACATTCTGCTTAATAGCTAAAATATTCTCAGAATACTTTAGCTATTCCAAACTCAATTAATATCAACATCACGCTGGATTTATTACTTAAACATCAGCGTATCAACCGCGTCACAAATAGTGTGTAGGGTTAATAAGTGCACTTCTTGAATCCGCGCAGTACGCTCAACTGGCACACACAAATTAACATCTTTACCCGTTAACTGCTGGGCAATTTTTCCACCATCGCGTCCCACCATTGCAATGACATGCATACCTTTTGCGCGCGCAACTTCCATTGCTTTAAGCACATTTAGCGAATTACCTGAAGTTGAAATGGCATATAAAATATCCCCAGCTTGTCCAAGTGCTTCAACTTGCTTAGAAAAAACCACCTCAAAACCATAATCATTGCCAATCGCAGTTAAAGCCGAAGTATCCGTTGTCAACGCAATAGCAGGCAATGGAGTACGTTCGATTTCAAAGCGTCCAGTAAACTCTGCGGCAAAATGTTGCGCATCTGCCGCCGAACCGCCATTACCGCAAATCAACATTTTTTTACCATTTTGAAATGCTGCAACGATCAAATTAACTGCATCCGCAATTGGACCTAACATGGTTAATTGTGCTTGCTGCTTGGTTGCAATGCTTTGATTAAAGTTATCTTGAATTAACTGTTTAATATCCATTTTTACCTCCAAAATTTATATCCATATGGCGCTAAGAATCTCATTCTTTAATTCACAAAATTATAATATTCTTAAGCCACTCAATTTCATCATTCGCACCTAACACCACCGCATCAAAACGACAATTCACCTCTTTACCTAATTTCATTAAGAAATATTGTGCGGTTTGAACTAATTTACGTTGCTTAGCTGGAGTTATGCTTTCAATTGCATGATTCAACCCTGCTTTACGCTGTTTAACTTCAACAAAAACATAACCATCTGCATCACGCATGATTAAATCAATCTCACCAAAACGTGAGAAAAAATTAGCTTGAACTAAATACAACCCGTGCTGGCGCAAATAATCCAAGGCACGACTTTCTGCCACATCACCAATTTGTTTATGTGGATGCATCACTTACCCCAACCTAGCTTGTTGTGAGTTAATTTAGGTATTCAAATAAGGTAATAACCTTATCAACGCCACCAACACTCGCTGCAATTCGAGTTGCCGACTCAGCCTGATCTTGATTAACCACACCCATCATATACACCACTGCATTGGTCGTCACAACTTTTACCCCACCACTAGGAACCCCAGGTTCACCAAATAATTGGGTCTTAAGTTGCGCCGTAATCATTGAGTCTTTACTCCGTGCACCAAACGAAGATGGCAAACGAATATCAACATAATCATAGATTTTTACCACACCAGGATAACCTCGTGCAATATTTTCTGCGAAATCTTTTTGGGCTTGATCTTTAACCTGTCCAGTTAATAAAGCTGTACGATTAAACACATCCACATAAATATTGCTATTCGGGAAATTATCACTATTCGAATATTTAGCCGATAATTTAGACTGAATTGAGCTATCATCGATCGAAGCAGGCGCCTCAACCGTAGCTTTATCTGGAGTAGTTGGTGAAGAATTATTAGCACAAGCCACTAAGCCACTTAATAAGCCACCACTAATTAACATCATTCTTAATAATTTACACATAATCTTTCCTATTGATTATTGAGGAGGAAGTTCAAATAAAGCCACTACTTTTTTAACCCCA
>JAIETT010000220.1 GCA_019744945.1 Burkholderiales bacterium | reverse complement strand
TGGCATGTTGAATATGAATGGATTTTTTGTTGAGAAAGGCCCGAACTTCAATTAATTGCTCTGGCGTCGTATTTGAGATAACCATTAGTTCCTTATCTGGATTACCAGCAAAAGATCCCATCGCTGCAGACACGCCAATTCCAATTAGACCTCCACTGTTTGGTACGATCACACTTTTTACATTTTTGATTATGTTGCCCGAGCAGGAAATATGCATACGTTCAGGTTTTTTACCTAAAATTTGTGTAGCTTTGGCTGCGGCGTATGCAATAGCGATTGGTTCGGTACAACCTTCAGCTGGAATAATCTCAGTATTTAAAAGCGTTATTATTTTGTTGATCAGTTCAGGAGTGAATTTTTGCATTGATGATTACCTTTAATTTGAAATATTGATAGACCATATTATAGCTTAAAAGCAGTAAATTTTAGCACTGCAGTGCACCCAAGAGTAACGCATAAACCTCTAAGTTATAAAGGTTAAATTGATTTAATCGTTCTCTAAGCGCTTGCAAGAGAGCCATAATTTAGTTTTAACTAAGCTTAAATTTATTTCTTAAATAAAGATATTTGGCAGCAATAATAGTCTATTTATTTAAAAAATGCTATAATTCTAATCTAAATTTAAATTAACCGAGGGTACTTTTGATGTCAAATTTTTTATCAATTGAAGAAGCTATTGAATTATCTGAAATTGAGGCTGATGATTTTAGAGAAAATTATATTGAATCAGGTAAAATAAGTGTTCAAGTTAATAATGGATTAAAACAAATCGAACTTTCTGAGTTTTATCGAGTTTTTCCACAAAAACAGATTCAGCGAAAGCATAATAAAAATTTAGAACTTGAATTAGAGTTAAAAGAATTAAAAATTGAGAATTTAGAATACCAAGTTGTGAATTTGCAACGCCAGTTAGATAAGCAAAGTGAAGAGTATAATTGGCTACGGGGTAAATTTGACAATACTACGCTTCTGCTTGAACAAAAATTGGATACTTCAGAAGTCGATAAATATAAACAGGAAATTCGTTTATTAAGTCATCAGGCAATTCAGTGGGAAAAGAAATATAATACACTTTTAGCCGCAAATGAGTTAAAAACGCTGGTTCGTGAAAATCGCGAATTAAAAGAACAATTGCAGGTGCAAATTAAACCATCCCCGTCAGAGTTAACACCTACAATTCCAAATCAGATGAGTGCTGAGCAAATAAAATTATCAGCTGAGGTGCTTCATTTAGAGGAGCTGAAAGCTGAGATTCTACGCTTGCAACAATTAACTGTGTCAGGCACAATTAATTCTAAAGACAATCTAGCTGCATCAGAAGAGCTACAGACAAGTAAAGCATCGAAAACTCCACGCCATAAGATATTTGGACTATTTTAATGCATTTCATAGTGTTTTAGTGCTTTCGTAATGTCTGTTAATTCTATTACTTTCGCTTAATAATGTATAATTATTAACAGAGTAATGTTATGATCAATTAAAGACAATTTGAAGTGATTGTGATTTCTGCTATGAATATGCAGCGAAGGGTTTTATTTTTTGGTATTTAGGTGCGGTTCTTTGTTGTTGCGCTGTTGATAGGTTGTAAGTAAACAGGTGCTTGTAAAAAGATACCAGTTAATAAATATAACTGGTATTAATTTAGCGTATCAATTAAATTAAAGTTCTTGGTAAATTGGATTCATTGAAATAACGTCATCATTCGGATCAACTTTTACAACTGTGATACGAATTTGATCTAGGTCTGCATCGGCATATTTTGGCGTGTTGCTATCACTTAGTTTTAAGTTATTTAATTCTTCAAAGATAATGTTAAAAACATCTTCAGCGATCATTTCTTGATCTTCGTCTTTATATTCGCAGTCAATAATAAAGGATGACTCAGTTACTTTATCACCGCCGATAACTAATTCTAGATCATCTTTGAGCTGAGCAACTAAAGCATTGAGCTCTGCGGAGTTATTCGTTTGGTATTTAGATAAATCGTATGCGACCATGAAAAAAGCCATAATATGTGTTTCCTCTAAATTTTTATAAGTTATTTCAGGTTGGGAGTGTACCACATAATTGAAGATATTATGGTAGGTGAAATGAATTATCTTTTGCTGCAGATACGACCAATGTTGAGAGAATGCTTGTAATATGCTTGCTTAATTATTAATCACGTCTATTTTATTTTAAGCTACTCTAGACTAAGCATGCTATCCGATGAGTGCAACTAGGTAAGAATATGATATAATCATAAACTAGAGTTTAATTTATTATTTATTATAGTTTAAGTACATATAATTAATTTATAAATAGCATGAACTAAATGTTATTTTAAGAGTTAATTATGCGTACTTTAAAACATAAATTATTTATAAATTAAATCTATTCAGGTTGTGATGCTCTATGAGCATGATAACCATAGTGTAAAATTTAACCTAGGTATGAACACTCTTAAATTAGATTCAAGAAGCTATTTCATCAGTTTAAGTGATTGAGTTGATTAAATAGCTTCTTTAAGAGTGTTAAAGTCTAAATTTCAAGGATTATATAAGTGTTTAATAAAGTAGTTAAAACTTTTCAATACGGTAAACATACTGTAAGCTTAGAAACTGGTGTAATGGCTCGTCAAGCTAGCGCTAGTGTATTGGTAACAATTGATGAAACGGTTGTATTGGTAACCGTTGTGGCTAAAAAAGAAGTTAAGCCAGGTCAAGATTTCTTGCCTTTAACAGTTGATTATTTTGAACGTTCGTATGCGGTTGGAAAAGTCCCTGGTGGATTTTTAAAACGCGATGGTCGTCCAGCTGATCATGAAACCTTAATTGCTCGTTTAATTGATCGTCCAATCCGTCCATTATTCCCAGAAGGTTTTTATAATGAAATGCAAGTTGTTGCAACTGTATTGTCGTTAAATCCTGAAGTTCGTTCAGATATCGCAGCATTAATCGGTGCTTCAGCTGCAATGTGCTTATCAGGAGTTCCATTCAAAGGACCGATTGGTGCGGCGCGAGTTGGTTATATTGATGGTGAATTTGTTTTAAATCCAACTAAAACGGAACAAGAAACTTCACTTTTGGATCTAGTTGTTGCTGGAACTAAACAAGCCGTGTTAATGGTGGAATCTGAAGCTAAAGAATTACCTGAAGATGTTATGTTAGCTGGTGTAATGTTTGGTCATGAAAGCATGCAAACAGTGATTAATGCGATTAATGAGTTAGTTGCTGAAGTTAACCCAATTGTTTGGGATTATGTAGAACCAGCTAAAGATGAAGCATTGATTGCACAAATTAAAGAATTAGCCTATGCTGATTTGGTTAGTGCTTACGACATTCGTCAAAAACAAGCTCGTTCAAGCAAATTGAGTGAAGTTAAAGCTAATGTATTGGCTAAATTAATTAATGCAGACAATACTGGTTTGGTTAACACGGTTAACAATCATTTGTTTGATATTGAATCAAAAATTGTTCGTGATAAGATTTTGAATGGCGAGCCACGGATTGATGGTCGTGATACTCGTACCGTGCGTCCAATTAACATTAACGTTGGTTTGTTACCACGTACACATGGTTCAACTTTATTTACTCGTGGCGAAACTCAAGCTTTGGGTGTTGCAACGCTGGGTAGTACTAAAATGGATGAACAATTAATTGATGCTATTTCAGGTAGCTACAGCGATAAATTTATGTTGCAATATAATTTCCCTCCATTTTCAACTGGTGAATGTGGTCGCTTAGGCGCGCCAAAACGTCGTGAAATTGGTCATGGTAATTTGGCTAAACGTGCGTTGAAAGCAATTTTACCGTCACAAGAAGCTTTCCCATACAGTTTACGCATTGTTTCTGAAGTTTTAGAGTCAAATGGTTCTTCATCAATGGCGACAATTTGTGCTGGCTGTTTAGCATTAATGGATGCTGGTGTGCCAATTAAAGATCACGTAGCTGGTGTTGCCATGGGTTTAATTTTAGATGGTAATAAATTTGCGATTCTAACTGATATTTTAGGTGATGAAGATCATTTAGGCGATATGGATTTTAAAGTAGCTGGTACCGAAAATGGTGTGACTGCTTTACAAATGGATATCAAAATTGAAGGTATTTCTAAACCGATTATGCAAGTAGCATTACAACAAGCGCGCGAAGGTCGCATGCACATTCTTGGTTTAATGAAAGAAGCTTTACCATATCCTAAATTATTATCTGATTTAGTACCTCGGATGTATACCATGAAAATTAATCCTGAAAAAATTAAAGATGTAATTGGTAAAGGTGGTTCGGTAATTAAAGCCATTATTGCTGATACGGGTGCTTCAATTGATATTAGTGATGAAGGTGTAGTTACAATTGCATCAAGCTTGCGTGATAATGCTGATCGTGCGCGTTCAATTATTGAAGGTATTGTGGCTGAAGCTATTTTGGGTGAAATCTATGATGGTAAAGTAACGCGTTTGTTAGATCGTAATATGGGTGCTATGGTTGCGATTATGGGTGGACGCGAAGGTTTTGTGCATATTTCACAAATTGCTAATGAACGTGTAAATAATGTCAGTGACTACCTAAAAGAAGGTCAAGATGTTAAAGTTCGCGTAGTTGAATTTGATGATCGTGGAAGAATGCGCTTATCTGTGAAAGCAGCGTTTCCTGCTCCCGTAGCCGAAGAGGTTGTTGCTGTAGAAGCTACGCCTGAAGCGTAATTAGATTAGTTCTTAAAAACAAAAAAGAGTGCCATTTGGTACTCTTTTTTGTTTACAGATGATAGATGAAAATTAATTATTTAAAATAAGTAGTTTTATTTTACATTAATCATCAATTAAAAAAGTATCACGGTAAATTTATCCAATTCAGAGACATGATTAATATAAATACATTTCTCAAGTATCTATTAGAATTCATCGTAAAAGATAATTCAATTGATATAAATTAGCCAAATTAAATTTATAAGTTATTTAGAATTTTATTTTCAAAATCAGTGCATTATGGTTTGTGTCGTAGTGTATTAAATTTGTGAATAATTTAACGCCTGATTTAAATCACTCCAAATATCCTCGTAATCCTCTAAACCAATTGAAATCCGAATCAAATTATTCGCGATGCCTGCATTAGCTAATTCTTCGGTACTATATGAACTATGCGTCATTGAAGCTGGATGTTGAATTAAAGTATGTACACAACCTAAACTAACGGCTAAGGCACAGAGTTCTACACTATTCAACATTTTTTTAGCGGCATTAAAACCACCTTTGATATTAAAGCTAATAATATTGCCAAAACCTGTCATTTGTTGCGTTGCTAATTCATGCTGTGGATGTGAGCTAAGCCCTGGAAAAATTACTTTTTCAACGGCGGGGTGGTTTTCAAGCGCGGTAGCTATTCTCATGGTTTGTTCGTTTTGCGCTTTAACCCGTATTGAGAGCGTTTTAAGCCCACGTAGTAATAAAGATGCATCATGTGGTGAGGGTACTGCACCGGTTAGGTCTTTTATACCCTCCATTTGAATTCGTTGCATCAATTCAGCTTTACCTACAACTACGCCAGATATAATGTCACTGTGCCCATTGAGAGCTTTGGTAGCGGAATGAACCACGATATCCGCCCCAAGTTTGATTGGCTGTTGCAGAATTGGCGTTGCGAAAGTATTATCAATAATAACTTGAATTTCAGAATTATATAGATGTGCGATTGTCGAAATTTGGCGAATATCATAAATACTTAAATCTGGATTAGCTGGTGTTTCGAAGAAAATGGCTGTAGTATTAGATTTTAGTGCATTTTTTAGCTGAGCTAAATCATTAAAATCAACAAATTCAACTTCAATTCCAAAACGACTTAAATGGTGTGAAAATAAAGAGAACGTGCAGCCATAAATAGTTTTTGCCGCAATTAAATGATCACCAGAGCTTAAAATTGTCCATAAAGTTGCGGCAATTGCTCCCATGCCAGATGAAGTTAAAACTGCCGCCTCTGCACCTTCTAGTGCGGCAATTTTAGCTTCAACTGCGTGAAAATTAGGGTTACCTAAGCGAGTATAAATATTTCCATTTTGTTCACCACTAAAACATTCTCCGCCAAATTCACAACTTTCAAAAACAAAGGTTGAAGTTTGATAAATTGGCATAATTAATGGATCGTTACCAGTTGGTTGATAGCCTTCATGTAGGCAAATGGTGGCTGGGTGTTTAGATTTATGCAATTATGATTTCTCCGTAAAAATAAATAGGTTAAGGAGGTATCTGAGTTAGGGATTGTAAACCATAAAAGAAAGGCACCTCAAGAAGAGATGCCAGTTATTTTTTAAGATTTATTTTAGCTGTTCTAAAATGGATGGGTTTTCTAAGGTTGAAACGTCTTGGGTAATTGCTTCACCTTTGGCAAGACTGCGTAAAATTCGGCGCATAATTTTGCCTGAACGCGTTTTGGGTAAATTTTCACCGAAACGAATTTCATCTGGTTTGGCTAAATTACCAATTTCTTTACCAACCCATTCACGTAATTCCGCAATTAAACGCGCTTTATCATCACCAGTTGGTAATTGACCTTTTAAAACCACGAAAGCGACAATCGCTTCGCCTTTAATTTCATGCGGACGTCCAACCACTGCAGCTTCAGCTACTTTTGGATTAGATCCTAAAGCGGCTTCAATTTCCGCGGTTCCTAAGCGGTGACCAGATACATTTAGAACATCATCAATTCGCCCAAGAATATGATAATAACCATATTTATCCCGTGAAGCTGAGTCGCCAGCAACATAATATTTACCCTCGGCAATATCTTGTGGGTAATATGAACTTATAAAACGCTCAGGCGCATTCCAAATGGTGCGAATTTGTGATGGAAATGGTTTACGAATAACTAAATAGCCGCCATCGTTATCGGTGACACTATGACCATTTTCATCGACGATATCAACAAAAATCCCAGGGACTGAGCGTGTGCATGAACCAGGAATTAGTGGTGTTATTCCAGGCATCGGTGCTAAAATATTTGACCCTGTTTCAGTTTGCCACCACGTATCCACAATCGGACAGCGACCACCACCGATTTCGTTGAAATACCATAACCAAGCTTCAGGATTAATTGGTTCACCAACTGAACCAAGTAAGCGCAATGAGCTTAAATCATAATTACGTGGTAAATCACCACCAGCTTTAATTAAAGCGCGAATTGCGGTTGGTGCGGTATAGAAAATGGTTACCTTGTGTTCTTGAATCATGCGCCAAAAGCGATCTGGGTAGGGGAAGGTTGGAATTCCCTCAAAGATGATTTGAGTTGTACCAACGGCTAACGGACCATAACATAAATAAGTATGTCCTGTAATCCAGCCAACGTCAGCTGTTGACCAATAGATGTCATGCGGCTTAATATCAAACACCCATTTCATCGTTGTTATTGCACCCAATAAGTATCCGCCACTGGCGTGTTGAACTCCTTTGGGTGTACCAGTTGAGCCTGAGGTATATAAAATAAAGAGTGGATGTTCTGAGTCAACCCATTCAGGTTCACAAGAGTCTGATTGTCCACGGATAATATCATGCCACCAAACATCGCGTCCCTCGACCCAATTATGCGCTTCACCTGTCCGTTTATGTACAATTACTTTTTCAACGCAAGATAAATCTTCAACTTTGATCGCTTGATTAACGTCATCTTTAAGTGGGAAAATTCTACCGCCACGTTTTTGTGCATCGGCGGTAATAATTATTTTAGCTTGAGTATCTTTAATACGGTCGTGAATGGCTTTTGCGGAGAACCCACCAAATACCACTGAGTGAATTGCGCCAATTCTAGCGCAAGCTTGCATCGCAATGATAGCTTCAATACTATTTGGCATATAAATGACTACACGGTCACCTTTAACCACTCCTAATGTTTTTAAGCCATTTGCAAAGCGACAGACTTTATGGTGAAGCTCTTTATACGTTACCGTTTCAACGTGACCTGCATCTGACTCAAAAATAATGGCCGTTTTATGTGGGTGTGTCAGCAAATGTCGATCAAGGCAATTGTAGGAAACATTCAATTTACCTTCTTGAAACCATTTATAGAAGGGTGCGTTTTCTTGGTTTAGTACGGTGGTAAAAGGTGTATGCCAATCAATATATTGTTGGGCTAAATCACCCCAATAGCCTTCGTAATCACTATTGGCACGTTCAACCATTGATTGGTATTGTTCTTCACTGCGGATATTAGCGTGTGCTGCAAAAGTTGAGTTAACTGGAAATAAGTTTTGTTCAGTTTGGACTGAGCTAATTTGTGACATACTACATTCTCCCGTGGAATTAATTGTTTAGCATTTTTGAAACCATCATCTTGACGGAGGATTGAGCTAATAATTAGATGAATAACATTCTTGGTTAGTAGTATATCAAATTTTACATATAAATGTTGTTGCTGTGCACAAAAAAATAGTTTATTTTGAGCTAACCTGAATCACACCTGGATTAATTAACATCGATCCACAACAGACTGAACTATTTTCATAATCATGGGTAATTGCCGCAATATTTTGGTAGATGTCACGCATGTTTCCAGCGATGGTTAAATTATCAACAAAATGACTAATTTCACCATTAATTACGACTAATCCAGATGCGCCAACTGAATAATCGCCACTAACCATATTTAAGCCATGACCGATGGTGTCAATGATAATAATGCCATTTTTCATGTGTTGGGCTAATTTAGCTAGCTCACCAACAAAGTTATGGCTTACCACAATGTTGTGATTACCGCCAGCATTCCCAGTTGAAGTTAAGTTCATTTTGCGAGCTGAATAACTTGACAATAAATAGCCATTCACCGCTCCATTAGCAATAATGTCACGTTGTTGTACTTGACTACCTTCATTATCAAAATAACAGCTTGCCATGCCTTTTAGAATAAATGGGTTTTCATTGATAGTTAGCCACTCAGGCATTATTTTTGTGCCCAGACTATCATTTAAAAAACTTAATCGTCGATATAAGCTGCCACCACTCAGAGCACCCATTAGGCTACCAATGATAGATTTAGCAATTGAGCTTTCAAAAATTACGGCTGGTTTTCCAGAGGTGTACTCACCTTTATTCAGGCGGCGTAAGACACGTTGCGCGGCTTTGGCTGCGAGTTCTTGGTTGGGCATTAACTCGGGATATGCGCGACTTGAGGTGTGCCAGTAATCGGTTTGCATGCCAGCTGAGTTTTCGCCAATTAAGCTCACGTATTTTGAGTAGCGGCTAGTTTGGTAGCCATTAAGCAGTCCGTTGCTATTGGCGGTTACAAAATTATAGCGTGTAAGGCTAATTGATGAGCCATCGGAGGCTTTAATTCGCTGATCTTGTTCTAGTGCCAATAATTCCAATTCTTTTGCCTGACGAATTAATTCATGATTATCAAGTTCGTATGGATTATACAGCTCCAAATCTGAATGTAATTCTTTTACGATATATTCGCTTTCTAAAAGACCATTAGCGCTATCTTCTTCGGTGTATTTTGCAATATCTAAAGCTTGTAGAATAACGTTGTCAAGGTTGTCTTGTTTTATGGCACTAATACCAATATTGCCTTTTTTATGTCCTTTAAACACGCTAATTAATAATTGATTTTCATGGCTGGTTTCAAAATTATCAATTTCTTGGCTGAGAATTTCCACATCGGTAGAGATGCTTTCACTCAATTCGACTTGCGCGCTACTAGCACCTGCGGCGAGCGCTTTTTGGATAATAGTTGCTGCGATATCTTGGAGTTGCGCTTGAGTATAAAGAAATTCTAATTGAGCCATAATTCTACCAGTCTATTTGAAAATAAGTTAAGTGTGTTATTTTACCTTAATTTAGTTAGCAAAATATAGTAAGATAACGGC
>JAIETT010000257.1 GCA_019744945.1 Burkholderiales bacterium | reverse complement strand
ATCCATCACCTCGAGGGACACTTATTATCCCCACTCCTTGCCGCCAATAAACCTCAAGCACCCTTTGTGGCATTACTCGCCTCAGGTGGACATAGTCAGTTGATTGCAGTTCATGAAATTGGTAACTATGAATTACTCGGTGATACTCTCGATGATGCTGCGGGTGAAGCCTTCGACAAAACCGCTAAAATGCTTGGTTTACCCTATCCTGGTGGAAAATTTATTGCTGAATTAGCCATCAATGGTCAAGAAAAATATCCATTACCACGCCCAATGTTACACAGTGGTGATTTAGCCATGAGCTTTTCGGGTCTAAAAACCGCAGTCTTAACCTTGATTAGCAAACTGGAACAGCAACAGATAAAAATTGAAGGACAAGTTTTAGCCAATATAGCTAAATCAATTGAAGAAGCGATCACCGATGTTTTAGTCAAAAAATCACTCGCCGCACTCAAACAAAGTGGAATTAAACGCTTAGTCGTTTCAGGCGGAGTTAGTGCTAACTTAACTTTACGCCGAAAATTGGATAACCTCACTCAGAAACATAATTTTGAGGTGTTTTATCCGCCTTTAGAGCTCTGTACCGATAATGGCGCAATGATCGCTTTGGCTGGCGCTTATCGCTTAGCTAATCAGAAATTTAATTATAGTTTCACTGTGCGTCCACGCTGGGATTTAACCAAAATTGACCATGAATAACATTTTACAACACCTACTTCCCAGTAGCCCATCACGCATTGCGATAGTTGCCAATGGCGAATTCCCCAGCCAAAACGCGGTTATTGAACATTTAACTGATTCTAATTTAATTATTGCGTGTGATGGTGCGATTAACCAACTTGCCTCCAACAACATTCTGGCGGATTATGTGATTGGTGATGGCGACTCAAGTTCCATAGATAAAATCCAGCTATTTGCCAAAAATCCGTATATAAAAACCCCCGATCAAAATAGCAACGATTTAAGTAAAGCCGTTAATTTCCTCGAGCAAACCTTTGGTACACAACATGAGGTAATTATTTATGCCGCCACAGGATTACGTGAAGATCACGCACTAGCTAACATAGCTCTACTACTCCAATATGCCCAGCGCTTCAAAAACATCCATCTGCTCAGCGATCATGGAATTTTTACGGTGTGTCATAGTGGTACTCAAATATTAGCTAGCAGCGCAGGACAGCAAATCTCATTCTTTAGCCTTGAGCAAGCTCAGAATAATTTTCTTAGTTGCCAGGAACTAAAGTGGCCGCTAATTAACCTAAGACTAGAATATTTAAATAGCGGTACATTAAATCAAGCACTCGGCGAACAACTAACCATTAGTTGTAACCATCCGATGCTAATTTTCCGTGCCTTTGAAACCAAATCTAATTAGTTACCGCAATTCAAATATAGCTAAACTATTCATCTAATGATTTAAATAAAATATGAGTGATGTCAATTGAAACAGATATTACACCAATCCAGAGCATCATTAGTATAAAGGCACTTCTTGAAGATGTATTATTACCATTCACCTCGAAATATAATTCGATTGGTATAAGCTATACGCAACTCAACTTTAAACTCGCCACATAAGACAAGAGAGGCTTACTTACATAAGACCTCTCTTTTATTCAATAAATCGCACCTAGCGTTGCTAATTCAACTTAATTTGTAGTTGGATGACCATTTAATGACATCACACCACTTTCCATTGAAATAACACTACTTAAGTTACCCGCGCTTTCTTGAATAAACCCTTTTTTCTGCCAAACTTGGAGTTGATTATCCAATAAAATATTAACTACTTTTGCCAACGCATCTGAACTTTGTTGATCCATTTGCGCATTACCAGCTGTTAAGAAATATTTCATTTGTAATAAAAACAAATATGACATTACAGGTTTTGGAATGCTAAAATTAACTTTAAGCGATAATTTTGACATAAACTTAGTTTTATCATTCATATCTGCCGATTCAAAACCGTGCATAGTCGCTTTACCTGACAGTGTTATTAGTCCAGTCGGAGTTTTAACCGTCAATTTATTCAATTCTACTACTGGTGACTCAATAAAAATCGGTGTCAAGTTATTTTTCAGCAATTGAATCGTCTGCGCTTTATTCGCATCGCGAGCCGCATCGGTTAATCCAGCTTCATCATTCAAAGTATCAACAACCGCACTAAATTTATCTGCCAAAATATGATCTAAACTAAAATCAAATACCATTGGTCCATAACTTAATTTATTACTAACTAATGATTCAAAACCAGCTTGTACATTCGCAGCAAAGAAATTATTTTCATCGCTACTAACCGATTTATAATAAACCTCAGACAAGGTAAATCTAGTTGGATTAATTACATCTAAACCATTGAGGAAATCTGCCGAATTAATGCCCGTAAAGACCCGAATCACTTCACCTAATTTTAAATCACTAGTTGAACTTTCCGTTAGATTAATACTAAATTTCTCTAGATCTAACATTGTATTGCCAACCTTGATATCGTGGATACTGCGTGAAGAATTAGCTGTATAATACAAATTTTTAAACGAAATATCACCTTTGGTTGGAGCAGAAAAATCTAAATTTGGTACTGAAAAACTATTCTCAAACTTATTAAACTTATTATCATAAGCAACATCCCATTTCAAACCACCCCAATTAACCTTAACGCCAGACAAAGCCTCTTGATAGTCAAAGCTTGGAGAAAAAATCTTGTATTTACCTGAGTTATTCAAATATAAGATATTACTAATCTGTAATGGCTGCTCATCTTTAAAAAATGTTTTTAAAACGCTATTAATGCTTTCAGGAAAGGCTAAATCAGTTGTCGAGTAAGCAATAGTTGGTAAAATATTACCATGCATCCACCCCGCAAATAAACCATTGGTAATATGTGTTTTATAACTTAGTTGATAGCCTGACTCAGCAAATTGGAAACTTGATTCTTGCGTTTTAAGCGGTAACATCGTTACGAAATTCTTAATAGCTTGGTTATTCACCGCCAGCGTCACATCCATTTCTGAGGTAAACCAACTTCTTGAGTAATTTTTGTTGACAACCTTAATAAATTTGCTGTCCGTCATTTTAACAAATTGGGTCTCAAATTGCTTCTCGGCAATAATTCCGAAAAAATAAGCTGAAACAATTTGAACTAAAATCAAGCCCAAAATAATTGCCCCAAGCACCTTTAAATTTATCTTCAATACTTTTTTTAACATTCATGAACCCTTTATGTGGATGACTTTACCAATTAAACAATCGCTAATTTTATTTGAATAGTTGTTAAATTGGCATAAATTAGGCTATAATTATATCATTAATGCACTGTGTACAAAAAAATATCTGGCTGATTAATCAATCCCGTACGGCAATTAACCCAAAACGAAAGCTTAGAGCATGATAACTAAGCCACACGTAAAATCTAGTGTAACCAAAGGAACTCTAATGACTGAATGTTTATTTTGTAAGATAATTGAAAAAACAATCCCAAGTACAATAATTTATGAAGATAGTGAAATACTCGTCTTTAATGATATAAAGCCTTGTGCCGAGGTTCACTTTCTCTTAATTCCCAAACGACACATTACCAATATGTTGCAGTTAACTGAATCAGATGCTGAATTGATGGGGCTTCTCATGCTAAAAGCCAATCAATTAGCTATCGCACAAGGATTAGGCAATGGCTATAAGACTTTGATTAACACAGGTGTCAATGGTGGTCAGGAAGTTTATCATTTACATGTGCATGTATTTGGCAATAAATAACTTTACAACACCGCTCATCTTTAGCGCACCCATCAAGATGATGCGCTAGCAAACGAATTAGTGCATATAGCTATTTAATGCACTTTCATAACTACCACTCTCAGGTGTTGATACTGTATTTGGATTATTAGCTGGGCTAATGTTTGAATTATTTGAGTTATTTGTCGCACCACTAATTGGCACCCCCATCATCATCGGTGTCATAGCCATACTTGAATAATAACTCGGATAATACACGGCTTGAGGTTGCTGCTCGATTACAACGGTATTAGAATTAGCAGGCACTACAACTTGATTAGTTGCAGTCGAATTATGATTAATCTCCGTACTATTTAAGTTATAACTTTTACCAGTCTGATTATTCGTAACAACTCCAGTTTGATATGAGTAAGTATTTGCATGTGTATAATGCTTTTGCTCTTGACCTTTATAAGTATAAGAATGATTGTTTTGATTATTCGTTAGCGTTTCGGTTTGCGCCTTATGCTGCGAATTATTACCATACTCGGTGCTGGTGCTACCTTGTACAGTGTAAGATTTATTATTATTTTGATTAGTTAGCGTTGTGGTATTAGACTTCGTGCCATTTCCATTGTAAGTTGTAGTTTTATCTACATTATAGGTTTGCCCATTTTTTTGAAAAGTACTATCCTGTGTATGACTATGTCGATTCCAATCATCTTGATCAGGAGCTGAAAAACGTTCTGCCAGCGCATTTAACGATATTGACATTAAAATTAAACTTAAAATTTTCATAATTACCTCAAAATAAAATCATGAGCTAGCTTAGCTCTTTTAAACATCAAACCACTAATTTTAACATGGCTATACACGATAAAATAAAAGTTCTTCAACCAAACACGACAAACGCCTCTAAATAATGAAGTAAAATAATATAAAGCAATTTAGGCTTAGGTAATCTGCTTAAATATTTCACTTTAAAACTCGCTAGTTAATACAAAGAGAAAGCCATTTAAGGCCTCTCCGTTAAGTGTAATCTAAACTGCATCAAATCGGCCTATTTTTAAGGCATAGAAAGGCATGTACACCACAAAAACTGCAAACCAAACCAAAATCCTTAAATCGAATTACGACTCGAATTAATGCTTGCTGCCAAAGATTTTTTAATAATTTTTTCACATAACGCATAATCTGGATCACTATGCTCTAAACTGCGCAGCCGATTCATGGCAAATTGTTGAATAACCAGCAAAGGTAAAACTATTTCTTCACGCGCTTGAATCGACTTCCACTTAACTGGATTATTTGCAATTAATTTATCATGCCGTGAAATTAACAACAATAGCTGCTGAGCTAATTGAGCCTCGGCATAAATTTTCTGCCAAAACCCACCAAATTTAACGTCCGTTTGCAAATGCCGCGTAATTGCAAAGTTAGTATTAGCTAAACTCTGCATCGAATTATCTAATAAACCTTTAAACAACAAAGAGCTC
Source organism: Burkholderiales bacterium (assembly GCA_019744945.1). Classification (GTDB taxonomy): domain Bacteria; phylum Pseudomonadota; class Gammaproteobacteria; order Burkholderiales; family UBA11063; genus Aquella. The sequence goes on along the minus strand of JAIETT010000257.1, from coordinate 4,623 downwards.
TGATATAAATTGCTAAATTTGGCCACATTAGCATGATCCTCTCGAATCATTTTGCTTAATGCTGTACCCAAACCATAATAGCCAAGTATGTTTTGCTTCATTTGCATCCACGCACCACCAAAAGGAATCGCACGCAAATCTTCCAATTTTAATTGTCCAGCTTGACTACGTTTTGCAGGACGAGAACCAATATTAGCTTCAGATAAATATTTTAATGGCGTAATTTCTTCTAGATATGGAACAAATAATGGATCATAGCGCAATTCACTATAGGCTTCAAATGACAACTCAGCAAGCTGGCTAATTAATTTCTCACCCTCAGAGTCAATCACACTAGTTCTTTCAGTCAATAAACGCCCACTTATTCCAGCGCTGAGTAAGTGTTCAATATTAAATCCAGCTGAGTCAATCGTTCCAAAACTCGCGGGAATACTTTGTCCTTGCACGGTTAATTGAATTTGATTATCCTCAATCTCTTGTGCCAAACTTTGATAAAAGGCATAAGTTTCACCACCTCCACGCGATGGAGGACCACCACGCCCATCAAAAAACACTACTGCAATATCATATTTAGCAGCCAACTTACTCAAGCGCTTTTTAGCTTGAAAGATTGCCCAATTCGCCATTAAATAGCCACCATCTTTGGTTCCATCGGAAAAACCCAACATAATTGTCTGTTGACGCTGCCACACTTTAAGATTTTTCTGGTAAATTGGTAAAATATATAAGGTTTCCATAATTTGATCCGCATTAGCTAAATCTTCAATGGTTTCAAATAATGGCACAATTTCAAGTCGTAATGCTGGCTGATTAACTAAATCATTGTTAACAATTTGTGCTAACCAAAGCACCTCCAAAATACTGGCAACTGAATCGGTATTACTAATCACATAGCGTTCAATTGATTCAAGACCATTTTTAGCCTGAATAGTTTGAACCGCTTGCAAGGTTGCAATTACTTCAAGAGTTAAAGCTGTATAATTTCCATTTGATAAACCTTGATTGTCAATTGAAGCACTTAAGAGTTTGATCTTCTCATCTTCAGCTAACTTTAAGTAATCTGGACAGAGTGATGTCGAACGCAAAATATCTGCAACAACTTGGCGATGAATTGAGCTATTTTGACGAATATCAATTTTAGCAAAATAAAAATGAAATAAATTAATTTTCTTAATCAAATCTTGAACTAGATCCACAAATAAACCATGATATTGATTGCTCAACTTCTTACTAACTTGCTGTAAATCAGTAATTAATTGGCTGGAGCTTAAATAACTATCATGCCTAATTTTCAAGGCTATTGCGGTTAATAATTCACTAATCCCCACAAAAGTTAAACGTCTACGCAAAGCCTGCAAATCTTGATAATAACAGCGCAATAGTGAGCTGCGCAATTTATCCGCGACTTCCAAGGTTACCTCTGCCGTTACAAATGGATTGCCATCACGATCACCGCCTGGCCAAAAACCCAGTTCAATACACGTGGTTTGACAAGGTAATTTATGTTGAATTTGCGGAATAACTTGGTAAAAAACATTTTCCAAAAACCAAATTATGCTGTGTGCTTCATCAACAGGCGTTGGCTTATTTTGATTTCCAAAGCGGGTTAAGCCCATTTGCAAAAATAAATCGCGCACTTCCGCAATATCATCGCGAATAATTGCTTGGCGTAAAGCATTAATAATTCCCAAAATTGCGGTGGGATAAAATTGAGTTGGATGTGCAGTTAAGACCAAGCGCGTTCTAAAGCTCCGTAATAAACGCTCCAAATTAAGCATTTGCTGTTCATTATCTTGGGCATTAAATTGAGTTAAGAGGTAATCAACAGTACCATAACCAGATAAATCATTTAACTGACTAAACGCAGCATACTCAAGGGCGTCAAATAACACCACTTGGCGCTCAATAAATTGCAGAAATTTAACCAACAAATGTAATGGCTGCTGTTGTGTCGTAGTTTGATGAGCTAAATATTCGTTAATAATTTGTGGCGCAGTTTTACCTTGGGCTAATCCTACACTACATTGTTTGGCAAATAACGGTAATAATGCTCCAGCCTGATCTGGATCATCAAAAGGCAAATCCAAAAATAGTCCATTGAAAATTTTATATTTCAACAAAACATCACGCTCAAATGCTTGCAATTTATCTTGATGAACATAGACCATATTTATTAATTCCTGTTAAGATTAACCAGTAAAATTGATTAAGTACAATATCTTTTACGACCATGTCTAGCTTAGCCATAATTTATTTAGTATTATTTTTGAAATCTTTTTGTATAGAGATGTAAACTAATTATGCCAATTAGCGCAGCAATAATTAAAATATACAATGCAATATTATCATGATATGAATGAACCTGATAATGTGCTACATCTAGAGCCAATAAGGTTAGACTGCCAAATAAATTATATGACAAAAAACTTCCTAAATAACGCCCTGATAAGCGATTATGACAATGAAAATCAGCTACGGTGTACATTACTAATGGGTATAAACGAATAAAAGCACCATAAAAAAAAGCAACAATGTATATCCAAAGACGATACTCCGTAAATACTAAATCTAAATAAATCCAAAAAATACAGATAACAACGCCACTTGCATAAAAGAAAAACATTATATCACGGGGTTTAAACTTAGTTTCAATTACGCGGATAAAATTAGTCCCCAGAAAGGCAATCACCGTAGTATGTAAAACAGTTTGATTAATCAGTTGATGTGACCACCCCATGCCAAGATGTGATAAATTAGGCATCCGAAAAATAATCATAATAATTAAAGTCACATTAAAGCATAAAATTGCCGAGCGACATAAGATATAAAACCCATCTCTTTTTAACGAGTACAAAAAATTTAAGCGTGTAAAATGGTTTGAATACACTTTTAAATTTATTTTACGTTCAATAAAAACATAGCTCAAGACAATAAAACAAAAGCCCATCAAAAATTGTAAGCGACAAATATAGTCGTAAATAACCAGACTAAACCCTTGTGAAATAAATAAACGATTCACAAAAACGCTGACTAAAATACCAACCTCTCCAGCAAAGATAATAAAATAAAACATATAGCGCCGAGATTTAGTCTGCTCTTGTGCATTCGCATAACGAATTACAAAAGCCAATTCAAAACCAAAAGCAAAGCCTTGAATCATTCTAATTAAGATAAACAAATACGCTGCAAATATGCCAACCTGATTATAGGTTGGTTGAAGTGCTAAAATTAGATAGCATAAACCAATTAAAACTGGCGCACGAACAGCGTGTTTTTGCGAATAACTATCCTCTAATAAATTAAACCAAAAGTAACCAACCACTTTAGAAAATTGACTGGCAACAAAAGTAGCGCTGAAAAATAAAAATGCGGAATACAATGCCATTGGCGGTAATAACACTGGGCTCAAATATACTGAGTAACCTACATACATGGCTAAATCATACATATCCAAATAAATAATACTCGCGATAAAGAGCATCGTCCGAATTGGGATTTGTCGCAATGGCGATGATTTAATTAAAAAGAAATTATAACTTAACATATAAAATAAAAATGTTTCTTGTAAAAGTAAATTCGGTCATCTATGATGACCGAGTTTTAAAATGATTAATTTAATGACTAGAAAATTGCCAGTTGATTAGTCACCCACAAACTTAGCTCACTTGACAAGCGTGGTATAACTTGTTCGGTAATTCGTTGATAATACAATTTAAGCTGCTGTTTATCTTCAGGACTTAGCAAATCAACCTCAATTAGTTTTTTGCAATACGGAACTAAGGTTAAATCTTCAAATTGATAAAATGGACCATAACTAGAAGATTTTGCCATAGCATGTTCAATCTCAGTAACTAAACACAAGTTTTCAATACGAATTCCATATGTGCCATCAATATATAAACCAGGTTCATTACTCACAATCATTCCTGGTAATAATGCAACCCCTGAACTAGCTTGTGAAATTCGTTGTGGTCCCTCATGAACACAGAGAAAACTACCAACACCGTGTCCTGTACCGTGGCGATAATTCAAAAATTCGTTCCACAACGGTGCGCGCGCTAAAACATCTAAATTTTCTCCACAAGTACCCTGCACAAAAATACTCCGTGATAAAGCCAAATGCCCTTTCAAAACCAAAGTGTAATGACGTTTTTGTTCAGCAGTTGGCTCACCCAAATGTAGCGTACGGGTAATGTCGGTGGTTCCCTCAAGATATTGACCACCAGAATCAAGCAAGTACAAACTATCATCTTTAATCACTTTACTCGTCTCAGGAGTTGCACGATAATGAATAATTGCACCATTGGCAGCGTAACCACTAATCGTAGAAAAACTCAAACCTTTAATATTTTCCTGTTTGCCACGGAATTCGGCTAATTGAGCAGCTGCACTAATTTCATCAACACCAGTTTGCCAATTATTTTCCAACCAATGCATAAACTCTACCATCGCAACTGCATCTTTAACATGTGCATAACGTGCACCATCTTGCTCAGCCTGATTTTTTAAGGCTTTTTTATTAACAATAGGTGAACGCACATAACTTACTTGACTATTACGCTCAGCTTGCTGCAGCATCCAATAGCTGGCGGTTTTATCATCTAAACAAATATGAGTATTTAA
>JAIETT010000193.1 GCA_019744945.1 Burkholderiales bacterium | reverse complement strand
GCTTAAAAAAGCGATTAAACTTAGACTAAAGATTTTTTTCATAATGTTCCTCATGATTCATCAATTTTAATTCGATTCCAGACGCTTAATTTGTTACATTCACATCCGCGCGGGTTATTTTTGCTGCTCAGCTGTGCTTTAGCGTGCTAACTATTTGGCGCTATTATAAATACTTTTTTGCGCTAAATGGAGTTTATTTTAATTATTTACGTTTGAGTAAATAAACATGATTATTAACGGGGCTCTTTTGTACTGGGTAAGTTACTTGTTCTGCCAGCGTTTCTAAATGTTGAATCGTGAAATTAGCTGCATATAAATTTTCAACTTCTGCGTGACTAATTGAATAGGGTGGCGCTACACGTGCCAAATCGCTATAACTTAGGGTAATTAATAAATATAAACTTCCGCTGGGTAAGAGTTGAGCTATTTTTTGCGCATAAATTTGGCGTAAATCAGCAGGTAATGCAACTAAAGCGGCACGGTCATAGCAAAAATCAAGTTCACCAGCTATTTCTAACGGTAGCGCAAAAAAATCTCCGCACGCTAATGTGATAGTATCATGTTGAAAATATTGAAAGTTTTTATCATGGTTGCGTGCGGCACCTAATTGATTTTCAATAAAAAATTGCTCACAGGCACTTGGACTGAGTTCGCAACCTAAGATACTCGCACCTTGTGCAGACAGCCACAACATGTCTTTACTTTTACCACACAACGGGACTAAACTTCGTGGATTATCAGGGAGTAGTGCTTTGGGATAATAGCGTTGGAGCAACTCATTAATTTGTTCACGATGAAAACCAATTTGATTGGCTTCCCAGCGTTGGAGCCAAAATTCATGCTGGGTATTTTGTATAATTGTCGTCATTATTTAACGCTTTTCTCAAAAAAGGCATAGGTTCCGTTGTGATCAGAAACTCGTCCATAAGACAATTCGGTGAAAATACGTTCGGCAAGTACCGCTTTAAGTGGACTAGCTTTATCCATTAAAATATAATCAATCCGTAAACCATTGACATCGCCATCTTTCCAGCCATCAATTTTCCCACCTATCGTTGGATCTTGCATTCCATTTGGGTTAACGTTAAGATAAGTATCAATAAATTTATCGTTGCTTAACATATAATTGTAACCATGACTACCTGCGGCCAAATTTAAATCTCCCGCAATAAAGGCGGCATTAGGTTTAATTTGTTGTGTGGTAGTTTGTTCCCAAGTCAGTAAATTATCAAACATATCCTTAAAGGGTTCTTCAGTGTCATCCCACCAACCTAAGTGTGCGCTATACATATTGATGCGTCCAAAGTTGTTTAATTCAATTTCGGTCATGAGCGCATTTCTGGATTTCCAAAAGGTCTTGCTCGCATTGTGAGTCACATATTGTTGCGCAGTTTGCACAATTTTGCCACGCGTTAAAATACAATTGCCTTCTTCATATTTATCAAAGCCTAAATGTGACCAACTCCAAAAATAATTATAGTTTAGGTGATAATCTTTTTGCAATAAATTGGTTATAATTAGCGCAGCATTATCTTGGCGAATTAGGCTGCCGTAATGCATGCCGACTGATTCAGAACTTTTAGCTTGTGCACATTCGGGCATGGAAATAATATCTGGTTTTAGTTTGCTAATTGCCTCAGCGATAGTTTTAAATTTCTCGCTTTGATTACTTTCTTGATAGGTGTGCAAATTGAGGGTCAAAATATTTAAGTAGCGGTCACGCTGAGTTTCGCTTTCAGGATCAAATGGGTAAACAATCATATCTTTTACCCATACATTTGCAGCGGTGGCAGTGAAAAATTCATGATTGGTACTTGGATAATCACCGAGTGTACCACCCAAGTTAACTTCATGATTGTTGCTATCAACAAAACCAAATTGTAATGTCGTAGCTTTTACTTTTTGTTGATACCAGCCATTACCCATTGCCTGCATTGTGGTTTGTTGAACTTTTTGAGCATTCTCTAATTTATATTCCAGTTGAACCTTAGCTGGTTTATGTACATCAAAATAATTGACGGTAATATACTTTGTAGTTTCGGCGCTAGTTAGTGCACTGGCATGACTAATTGCTACTGCCGTGATGGCACTAAGCATTCCGCAAAATTTAGCTTGCTTAGTTAGGCGAGTTAGGTTGATTTTCATTGATTTATTTCCTCAATTTGATGTAAAACCGCAATTGAATAAGCTGGAACGCTAATTGTATTTTTGAGGTTAACTGGCTGAATTAGGTGGATTCCATTTACTGCAACTTGCCATTGTCCTTGCAGGCTTTGAGTTAATGGTTTTGAGCTGGCATTTAATATAACCATAATTTTACCCCATGAGTCACCATTTGCATGTGCGTTTATTTGGTAAACGATTTGATGATCGTTGCTAGAAATGAATTGTAGGTTTGATTCGACCATCGCGCTAGAATTCATACGGAACGCTGGATGTGCCTTTCTTATGGCTATCATGGTTTGGTAAAATTTAAAGAGCGCTTGATTTTCTTGCTTTAAATTCCATTGAATTGGATTAATAATCGGATCATTGCTTGCGTAACTATTTTCATTACCGTGTTTAGTCCGTCCAAACTCCTGTCCCTCATCAAGTAATAAAATTCCTTGCGAAGTTGCAATTGCGCCAAAGGCTAGGGCATCCATCTGGAGTTTTTGTTCATAGTTTGATTTTGGTGCGCCACTACTAATTTTATCGATTAGGGTTGCATTATCATGTACCGAGACATAGTTGACGGTTTCATTGGGACTAAAAACTGGAATTGGTGCGGCATCACGCCCTGTAACTGCTCCTTTGATTAATTGTTTGAGACGTTCTATGCCATTATACGGTGCCGCTCCTTGTACAAATCCACTCGCCGAACTGTTAAATACATCGCCGCGTAAATTATCGCGAATTCCATCGTTAAATGCAGCAATTCCAGTGCCTTGCGTGTTAGCTTGAATGAAGCGCTCTGAACTTGGGTAAATTGAGGGCATATTCCAGCCTTCGCCGATAATTAATGCGGATGGATTGATGGCTTTGACCGCTTGTTGGATGGCGAGCATGGTTTGTGTATCGATTAAGCCCATTAAATCAAAGCGGAAGCCATCAAAATGATAATTACTCACGTCATTGCGAATTGAATCAAGGATAAATTTACGTACCATTGGTTTTTCAGTTGCGACTTCATTACCGCAGTAACTACCGTTGCTATACACACCATCGTCTGAGACGCGATAGAAATAGAACGGGACAATCTTATCGAAAATCGAGAATTGCGCGTTGCCAGTTTGGAAAGTATGATTAAAGACAACATCCTTAATTACGCCTAGATTATTACGATGTAGTGTTGTAATTAAGGTTTTTAGCTCTTCTTGGCGCAGCGTTCCAACTGGATTGCTTGCATAAGATCCTTCGATATTACTATATAATACAGGATCATAACCCCAGTTGTACCACGGATAGGCATTATTCATTGAGGTTTCATCGCCAGTTCCATAATCATAGACTGGTAATAATTGGACATGGGTTACACCCAGTTCTTTGATGTTGGCTAGACCAGTTGTTACGCCGCTAGAGGTCTGAGTGTTATTTTGAGTTAAACCCAAAAATTTACCTTTAAGACTAGATTCAATTCCACTGGATTGGTCAATGGTATAATCGCGGACATGGAGCTCGTAAATTACCGCATCGACATTATTTTTGAGCGGAACATATTTATCCTGATTCCATCCCACCACGCGTTTATCGAGTGCTGTTTCATCATAAATATAGCTCTTTTCTGAGTTTGGGCTCGATGCACTTGAATAGGGATCTGCAACTAAATTGGTTACTTCTTTGCCATTCTCAAATAAAGTAATCGCATAGACATAATAGCTACCAGCTTGATCACCCTTGAGTTTAGTTTGCCAAACGCCATTCGCTTGGCGTTGTAGGTCAATTTTGCGACTATAATTAGTTAAATCAGAATTATAATGTGGATAAAGATATACGCTGACACTTTTAGCACTCGGTGCCCATAAAGCAAATTGACTATTCTCTTTATGATAATCTAGCCCAAGTTTGCCGCTAAAAAAATATTGTTGTTGGTCTAAAACGTTGCGTGGGTAAATTGTCAGATTTTGTTGGGTAGTTTTGAAATTAATTAAATTATTTGCATTGGGCGCAATTTTATTGTCCAATTGTAGCGTTATACTAACTCCATCAGGTAACGGTGTTATTTTATTGATTTGTTTAACTTGAATCGTTTTGCCATTACTAGTGATACTGAAATCTGTTTTAGAGATATCTTTAGAATTCAAAGTGCTGGGAGTAAAGAAAACCAATTCATCTGCACCATCTTGCCATGCGTGATTGGTGATGGGGGGTTCTTGAGCATAGCTAAAAGGTATTGTAAGCAAGAGTAGTGTTAGAAGTGTGGATTTTCTCATGAGTATCTCCTTGAGTATGAATGAGGTTTAATGTTTGATTGGAATATAACATCTACAAGTGTAGATGCTCTACTAATTTAAGTAGAGCAAGTTTAGGTGTTATACCGTAAAATTATAGGGCAATTTATCTAATTGTCTCAGTAACTACTCTTTACTTCCGCCTGAGGTGAGATCACCAACGAGGTATTTAGATAAGAACATAAATAAGAGCATTACTGGGAAGCTGGTTATAACGGCTGAAGCGGCATAAACCCCCCACATTCCACCAAATGATGACACAAAACTTACCAAGCCAACTGGTAATGTAATCATATTTGGGTCACGTAAAATCACACTAGCAATTACGTATTCTGACCAAGCTTGCATGAATGAATACAAGGTGGTGATAGCTAATGCGGGTAATGAGAGTGGCAAGACAATTTTAAATAAAGCTTGAACTAAATTACAACCGTCAATATAGGCACTTTCTTCAAGCGATTTTGGAATTGTATCAAAATAGCCTTTAAGCATCCAAACACTAAATGGGACAACCGTTGCGATGTAAGGAATTAATAAGCCATAAAAGGAATTCATTAAATTTAGTTTCATCAGGATTAAATTCATTGGCAAGAGCAGCATTGGTGCTGGAAACATTTGAGTTAGAAGGAAACTCATGATACCAACGCGTTTACCCCAAAACTGAAACCGTGAGAATGCGTAGGCTGCGGTTATGGAAACAGTTACACCAATAATTGCCGTCATTGTGGAAATAATCAATGAATTTTTAATCCAAGTTCCCAAATTCATGGCAAAGGCATCGCGGAAATTAGCAATACCAAAGTTTTGGAAAAATCCTGCAAAATCAGCAACGAAGGTTCCAGCACCTGGTTTAAAGGCAACAGTGAGTAAATTTAAAATTGGAAAAACCGTCAGTAGTGAAAAAAAGCTTAAAATTAAATAAGTGCTAATGATTTTAGGCCATGAGTCATTTCGTTCGAAATAGTTAGCTTTAAATTTAGACATTAGAGTTCACCCTCTTTCAAGACACCTGATTTACGTACAACAACTAGACTAAAGACAAGGAGTAGAATAAAAATTATTACCGAGTAAGCGGCTGCAAAACCGTAACGGTAGAACGAGAAAGCCAAGCGATAGACTTGGGTTACCAAAATTTGTGAGCCATCACCACCTTGACTACCCGCAAAAATTAATATAACGTTTACCATATTGAATGTCCACACGCTTCCAAGTACGATAGCTGGAATCATAACTGGTTTGAGTAATGGCAGCGTAATATGCGTAAATTTTTTCCAGGCACTAATCCCATCGATGTCTGCGGCTTCATAAATATCGCGAGAAATGGATTGCAGTCCACCTAAGGCAATCATCATCATGAAAGGAAATCCGAGCCAAATGTTGGTGAGAATTGAGGCAATAAAGGTGTCATTGGGATTACCAAGCCACGCAATTGGATTAACTCCGATATGCTGTAACAGAGTATTGATTACGCCAAAACTTTCATTGAACATACCTTTCCAGGTAGCAATTGCAACATATTGTGGGATTGCCCAAGGAATGATTAAGAGCAAACGAAAGAATGCCTTACCTGGTAGGCGACGATTCAATTGAATTGCGAGTAATAAGCCAATTGCAACATGGCAAAAAACGTTGATTCCTGTCCAAATTAAGGTTCTGAGCACGGTTGAAATTAATTTAGGATCCGAAAATACGGCAACATAGTTATTAAACCAAATTAGTTGTGGATTGCGAAAGCTCGACAAACTCATATTGGTCATTGAGAGATAAAAGCCATAGATTAATGGGAATGCAACCACCAAAACTAGCACCAGTACGGCAGGTAACATGAAATAATAGGGTGCAGCCCAATTATGGGTATTACTTTTGCCCATTTGTTTTTTGCGCATGGTGATAAAGAGACTGAAGCTTAAAATTGCGCTTAAAATGGTGGCAATGATACTACCAGTTGCTCCAGCATTGAAAATGCTGGTTTCAGTGGTCGTAAATAAAACATTTAGAACAATAAAAATACTTGCGAGTAAACAAATTTCATTGATTAGGCTCATTTTTTTCAAAATAATGCGCTCCTAGTAGAAAAAAGAGCAGCATATAAAATGTTGCTCTTTGAAAATAAAAAGTTATTTTCCTTGGATGGTGTTAATGCCTTGGATTGCATCTTGCTGAATTTTTTTGGAAGCATCAGCAGGTGACATTTGCCCATTGATTACCGCATCTAGATTTGGACGAATAGCATCCCAAACGGCGCGCAATTGTGGTGCAATTGGCATTGGTGTAGTGTATTGCATGGATTTAATTGAAGCCTGAATTAATGCATCATTTTTAACACTTGGCAAGGCTAATGCTGCAGTTACAGTTGGTAGCTGTGATTGAGATATAGCATACTTAGCGTTATTGTCTGGGCTTAAATCAAACGCAAAAAATTGGTTTATCGCCGCTTTTTTAGCAGTAACAGCATCATTTTTATTAATCATGAAACCTTTAGTCGAAGATAAGAAAATTGGGGCTTTTCCATTTGGTAATGCTGCCATTGGTGCAACACCTAAGTCAATTCCGCTTTTCACGTAATCTTGCCATGACCATGAGCCATTTAAGATAATGCCGATATTGCCACTTTTAAATAATTCATGAGTTTGGTCATAATCCATGCCTTTGAAGCCTAAGTGATATTTAGCTTGGATATCATAAGCAAATTGTAAGGCGCTAACCATTGCAGGATTATCTAAAGTTGGTGCGTTGTTAGCATCAAGTAATTTCCCACCAAAGCCTTGGTAGAATCCCACAAACCAATACGGTTCTTTTTCAAAGTATGCAAAGCCAAATTTTTTCTTGCTTGGGTCTTGCAATTTACTGGTTACAGCCACAAAATCCGCCCATGTGGTTGGCGGTGTTGAAACTAATTTTTTGTTATAGACCATGGCAATTTGATTACCATTAATATCGGGTAGCATATAGGTTTTATTATCAACATTACCAGCAGCTAAGGCTTTTGGGTCTAAACTTGCTAAAGTTGCTTGATCAATGAAGCCTTCAACTGGTTGAATTAAGTCGGAAGTATGAAAGATACCAATCGTATCCGTTGGCCCATAAACTAGATCTGGACCAGCTCCAGTTAAGGCTGCATTTTGGAAATTAGTACGGAGATCTTCATTGGGGTAGTGGACTACGTCGACTTGAATTTTAGGGTTAGCTTGATTAAATTGTGCTACAGTTGCTTTGAAAACTTTTTCACCTTCAGGTTCCATTTGTTCCCAAATTACTATTTTGGTTACCCCATTTGCATCTGTAGTTGTTGCTGTAGCAGCATTTTTTTCACTGCAAGCACTCAAGCTAATTGCGGCAACTAGAGCCATTAATAGTCGTTTTTTATACATATCATCCCTCCTCAGAAAATTAGTGCATAGTCATTGATTTACAAGGGGTTAATTATAGTATAGATTGAGTTTTTAAAAAGGTGTTTTAATGTTGCACTGCAGCGGTAAAGTCAATTAAAGTGTTGTATAATTCATCTTTAGTGAAAATTTTCACGCTAACAGTAGCGTTTTTTTAACTAGGTGTGTGTGATATGTCTAAAACTATAATTAGTTTATTGATCGGCGGTTTGTTATTGGCTGCTTGTTCTAAATCTGAAAGTAATTCTGCTAACCACTTGAGTACATCGGTACGAGATACGATTAATATCGGAGTTGGTGGGGAACCGCCAACCCTTGATCCAGACTTATCTGGTGATAGTATTTCAGCACGCGTTGTTCATGATTTTTTCGAAGGCTTAGTTTCTTTTGATCAAACTGGCGAACCAATTCCTGGGTTAGCAAGTAGCTGGGAAATTTCTCCAGATCAAAAAACTTATACTTTTCATTTACGTCAAGGAATTAAATTTTCTGATGGTAGTCCAATTAGCGCAGAGGATGTGGTTAAATCATGGCAACGCTTTGCTAATCCTAAGACTGGGTCACCGCAAAATAATATGTTAGAAATTGTCTTAAATGGGGAGCAAATAGTTAAGGGTAAATTGCCGCCAAGTTCTTTGGGGGTTAGTGCTGCAAATCCTACGACTGTCGTAGTTAAATTAGTGCGCCCATCGGAGTCATTTTTGTATTTATTAAGTAGCCCAGGATTTAGCATTGTTCCAACTCAAGTCATTGCCACAAAAGGTGCGTTGTGGACTGAACCGCAAAACATAGTTACGTCAGGGGCATATAAAATAACTGAACATATTATTAATGGTTCTATTTCTGCGGTAAAAAATCCGTACTATTATGATGAATCGAATGTGAAAATCGCAAAAGTGAAATATCTCGCAATTGCAGATAATAATTCTGACTTTAATCAATATCAAGCGGGAAATGTGGATATAACGTATTCAATTCCTAATGATCGCTATAAAGAGATTAAGGCTAAATATGCTCATGAATTACATACTGTGCAACAAGAAGCAATTTATTTCTATGATTTCAATATGATGCGTCCAGAGCTGAAAAATAATCTCAAATTACGCCAAGCTCTTTCAATGGTAGTGGATCGTGATACACTGGTTAATGAGGTTTTGGGTCAAGGGCAAACTGAGTTATTTTCATATATTACGCCAACGGTTGCCAATGGAAAATATGCCAATTTAAACTATGCTTGGGCTAATTTGCCACGCGAGCAACAAATTGCTGAGGCTAAAAAACTTTATGCACAAGCTGGTTATAGCCTAGATCATCCCTTAACTTTAGAGCTTGCGTATAATACGCTAGATAGTCATAAGAAAATTGCGGTGGCAATTGCTTCAATGTGGAAGGACGTTCTTGGGGTAAATGTAGTTTTAACTAATATGGAATGGAAAACGTTTATTCTTGCTCGTCAAAAAGGAAATTATCAAGTTGCGCGTGATGGCTGGACTGCAGGTAAAAATATTACGGATTACACTGATTTTATGTTCTTATGTGGTGCACCACAAAATAACACGCATTATTGTAATCCAGCCTATGACCAGTTAGTTCGACAAGCTAATCAAACTATTGATCAGTCGCAAAAAATTATGCTTAATAAGCAAGCAATTAAGCTCGCTATGGATGATTATCCAATTATTCCACTTTATCAATATACCTATTCACGCTTGATTAAGCCGTATGTTAAAGGTTACGATCCAAGCAATAATCACGGTGATGATGTGATGACGAAATGGATGTATTTTTAATGAAGCGCTGGTTGAACTCGTCGCAACGTGGCTAAATGTTGTCGGTTAATGCAGTTAGCTTGAAAACAGGCAAGGGTGAGAGAGCCCAATAAAACATTAGTCTAAAAAATGTTTTATTGGGCTGTAGTCACTTTACGGTATAATCAGACCCTATATTTATGGAGATAAAATATGGAGTTAATTCTAAAATCGCTTGTGCCACTAACTTTTGTTATTTTCATTGGTTGGATTGCTGGCGTGCGCAAAATAGTTGATAGTAAACATAGCAATACCTTTGC
>JAIETT010000150.1 GCA_019744945.1 Burkholderiales bacterium | reverse complement strand
TTAGCGCGAGGTTGTGATCGGGCGATTTTGCTTGAAACACTTGAAAATTATGAACCAATTAATATTGCCAAAATTTTTCAGGCAATCGTGATTAAAGAACAACCACAATTAATTTTGCTTGGCAAACAGGCGATTGATGATGATGCTAATCAAGTGGCACAAATGTTGGCGGGGAAATTAGATTTTCCCCAAGCAACATTTGTTTCAGATTTAAGCTTAAGTGGCACGACTTTAACCGTGAGCCGTGAAATGGATGGCGGTACGCAACAGCTTGAGCTAACGCTGCCAGCGGTGGTAAGTGCGGATTTGTCATTAAATGAGCCTCGATTTATTAAATTACCGCAATTAATGCAAGCCAAAAAGAAACCAATTGAAAAAATTACAGAGAGCGATCTTGGCTTAGCGTTAACCTCACGTACGCGGGTTATTAGTGTAATTGATGGTGAAGTTAAGAAACACTGTACGCTAGTTAAAACTAGCGCTGAATTAATTAATTTACTAAATAAGGCAAAGGGGCAGTAAATGAAAATATTAGTAATTGCAAGTGCTAAAAATGGGCAGATTAATGCTAATTTAGCTAATGTATTAACTGCCGCGAGTAAAATTCACGCAAAGTGTGATGTGCTGCTAATTGGTTCGGCTGATTTAACCGCGCTTAGTAACTTAGCTTGTGTTGGTAAAATATTGCATCTCAACTCCATAGTTGATGAACAAAATTTAGCGAGTTCAGTTGCTAAATTAGTTGCCAATATTGCCAAAAATTATACGCATGTATTAACGGCTGCGGATAGTTATGGTAAAGATTTACTGCCGCGGGTGGCTGGTATTTTAGACCTTAGTCAAATTAGTGAAGTGGTAGCGGTAATTTCGCCGAATATTTTTAAAAAACCAATGTATGCGGGAAATGTCTTAGCCGAAGTTGAATCTTTTGAAGATACCAAGTTGTTAACGGTACGTGCAACTAGTTTTACGCCATACACGGCTTTAGCTGAAGAAGCTGCGGTGGAAGTTTTGCCGAATAGCGCAGAGATTAACCCAAATATTAGCCATTTAGGTGAAACTATAATTCATAGCGAGACAATTGATTTATCTCATGCGCAAATTATTGTAACTGGTGGTCATTCCTTGGGTTCCAAAGAGAATTTTGTTGAGTTAATTCATGGTTTGGCGGTGAAATTAGATGGTGCAGTTGGCGCATCGCGTGCGGCAGTTGAAGCTGGCTATGCTAGTAATGATTGTCAAGTCGGTCAAACAGGTAAGGTTGTTGCGCCAAAATTGTATTTAGCGATTGGTATTTCGGGCGCCGTGCAGCATATTGCGGGTATGAAAGATTCGCAACAAGTAATTGCGATTAATATTGATCCGAATGCGCAAATTTTTGAATATGCCGATTATGGTTTAGTTGGCGACTTATTTGAGATTGTCCCCGAATTAATAAATCAATTATAATAATTGGCGTAAATTAGTTTTTTAAGGATAAAGATAAATGTTACATGAAAATACTCAAACCAGCATCGAAATTAGTTCTAAAGATTTGCCACTAAGTTGTCCAATGCCAGCTATGCAAACCTGGAATTCACACCCGCGCGTTTTTCTAAAAATTGAAAAAGAGCCTAATTTAGAAATTACCTGTCCATATTGCTCAACTCATTATAAATTAGTTAAGTAGTATTAAACGATGAGTGCCGCATATAAAATTTTGATAGTAGCTCCGTCATGGGTTGGCGATATGGTTATGAGCCAAACCTTGCTGAAGTTGCTAAAATTAAAACACGGCACCAATTGTCAAATTGATGTGCTGGTGAATTCGTGGGCACTTGATGTAGTCAAGCGGATGCCTGAAGTTAATCAGGTTCATGTTAATCCATTTGGACACGGTGAGTTTGGTCTAATTAAGCGAATTAAGCTTGGAATTAATTTACGGACTGAACATTATGATCAATGTTTTGTGCTGCCAAATTCATTTAAGTCTGCCTTAGTGCCTTTTTTTGCGGGTATCCAGAAACGCACTGGTTTTGTTGGCGAAATGCGTTATGGTTTATTAAATGATAGCTATAAATTAGATAAGTTAGCCCTACCATTAATGATTGAGCGCTTTTGTGCGTTAGCCAATGCTGGGCACAAACCTGATTCCATTGAGTTTCCGAGTTTTTCTGTTGATACACAAAATCAAACTAAGGTTTTAAATAGGTTAAGTTTGAATTTGCTCAAACCTGTGATTTGTCTTTGTCCTGCCGCCGAATATGGACCAGCTAAGCGTTGGCCAACCGCGCATTTTGCAAAATTAGCGAGTTTGTTGCAAGCGCAAAATTATCAGGTGTGGATTATGGGATCAGCTAAAGATCAAAGCATTGCTGAAGAAATCGTGCAGCAAGCGAGCATTAACGCTGATTTACATAATTTATGTGGACGCACCAATTTAGTTGAAGTTATTGATTTATTGGCAACTGCAGCCGCGGTGGTGAGTAATGACTCTGGTTTAATGCATGTAGCCTGCGCTCTAAATGTCCCTGTGATTGCCATTTATGGTTCATCCTCACCAGGATTTACCCCGCCATTATCTAAGCAAGCAGTTATTCAAAAAATTACGCTGGAATGTGCACCATGTTTTGCCCGTACCTGTAAATTTGGTCACTACAATTGCTTGCAAGGTATTTCACCTGAGGTGATTTTTCAGCAGATTAGTCAAGTTGTTAAATGAGTAGAGATATTAAAATTCTCTCTATGGTATTTTAATTTTAAAGGACTCTTATGTTAAAAAAGCTAAATTTAATAATGTTGTTTGGTGCTGTATCAATGTCCTCTTATGCCGCGCAATTTGAAATCCCCATGCGTTTGACTAATGAATCACAAACGTTGGTTGGAACTATTACGGTAAGCGACACTCAATATGGAGTAATGTTTACCCCGCATTTGATTGGATTAGTACCCGATTTGAATGTAGGTACGCACGGTTTTCATCTTCATGAAAATCCATCTTGCTCCAATGGTGGTATGGCAGCTGGAAGTCATCTTGATCCGCAAAAAACAGGGCATCATTATGGACCATATAACTCAAAAGGGCATTTGGGAGATCTACCAGCACTATACATTAATGCTGATGGGAGTATAACTGTACCTGTTGTTGCACCGAGGTTAACGGTAAAAGATATTTTAGGACATAGTCTAATGATCCATAACGGTGGGGATAATTACTCAGATGATCCTAAATTACTTGGTGGTGGTGGCGCGCGTATGGTCTGTGGAGTTATACCTAATCCAACTTTAAAGTAAAAAATATATGGAGTTTAACTTTACGCGGTATGGTTGGTAATTGTTATATCTTGCAATAGTATGAATCATGTTTTAAATTTTTATTGTATAAGTAAAATTTCCTGATATGATCAATCACGCTTACTAAGCAGCGAGGATTTTGATGCAATACGATAAGCCGTAGCTTCCATTTCTCCAGCTTTAGCCACATAGTTTGAGTAATTAATTTGAATTTCTGTAAATCATGTTCGTCTTCTGTTTCCTCTTAATGTGAACCGTCTCATCTAATGAACGATTTCAAATATCTACAGCTATTTTTAAAAGTGTTTCTTGTTCATCAGATTTAACCATCATTATTAGCGCTATTTAATTTAATAAAGTTCTGCATGTTGCAGGGTAACTTGTTGGTGTTTCAAGATTAGTTGGGTGTATCATTTGGTAATTTGCGGTAGGATTAATTTTCTCCGTTTTGATTGTGCAATTATTATAGGCGTAGGCAAGGTAGGAAAAGACCGCGAGTAAGACAAGTAAAGTAAATTTTTTCATAATGAAATCCTCTGTAAATTAGTGTAAGTTAGCATATTTGATAAAGTGACATAATTGGTTTGATGTTTAAGTATTTATATGGCGGGATTGTAAATCAGAATAGCACTAACGAACAAGTGTCAAAATTGATACTTATTAAATTTGGGGATGGAGAACAAATAAAAACTGTGCGATTGACTTTGTTTTGCAATCACACAGTTGAGTTTATGAAAAATATTTAATTAATTTGTCAAAGCTTGTTTAATCATCTCAGCATATTCACTATCTGCGGCATAGAATTGCGCGAGCATTTTATCTTGAATTAATTGACTAGCTTGTTTTAATCCGCCTGCGATATTATTCACCAATTGCGCTTTTTGATCGGCATTCATTAGTCTAAACAAGTCACCAGCTTGGCTAAAATTATCTTCATGTTGACTATCATAAGCCTTAATCCAAGCTTCACCCAAAATCGGTAGTGGTGGTTCAGTATATTCTGGACTAGGGGTTGCCAAATGAGCTTGCTCATGTGGGTAGAAGTTCACATCACTAATTTGCTCGCGGCTACTTAGATGATTTTGCGCCATTGATCCATCGCGTTGAAAGTTATGCACGGGACAACGTGGGCGATTCACTTCGAGCTGATTAGCATTCGCTCCAACCCGATAACGATGCGCATCACCGTAGGCTAATAAACGTGCTTGCAACATTTTATCTGGTGAGACACCAACCCCAGGTACGACATTGGCTGGGCTAAAGGCAGCTTGTTCAACTTCCATAAAGTAATTTTGGACATTTTTATTTAATTCAATTTGACCAATTTCAATTAATGGAAAGTCTTTATGTGGCCAAACTTTAGTTAAATCAAAGGGATTAATATGGTAAGTTTTAGCTTGTTCGGTCGTCATGATTTGTAATTTAACAGCCCAACTTGGGAAATCTCCACGTTCAATTGAGTCGAATAAATCTTGTTGTGCTCCAAAACTCGGTAGCTTAGCCGCTTCATCATTAGTCAAGGTTTTTATGCCTTGATTGGATTTAAAATGCCATTTAACCCAGTAACGCTCGCCTTTTGTATTATACAAACTTAAAGTATGTGAGCTAAAGCCATGGGTGTGACGGAGTGAAGCTGGAATCCCGCGATCGGACATTAAGATTGTCATTTGATGAAAGGATTGTGGTGAATTAGCCCAGAATTCAAACATCCGTGCTGGATTTGGTGTGTTGCTTTGTGGATCTTTTTTTTGTGAATGAATAAAATCAGGAAACTTAATTGGATCTCGCAAGAAAAATACTGGCGTGTTATTGCCAACAATATCAAAATTACCTTGGGTGGTATAAAACTTAATTGCAAATCCACGTGGATCACGGGCGTAATCACTCGAATCTTGTCCACCACCTACCGTTGAAAAACGAATAAATAGTTGGGTTTGTTTACCCAGTCCAGTTAAAAGATCCGCATAAGTATATTCTGAGAGATCCTTGGTGAGTGTAAATGTACCATAAGCGCCTGTGCCACGTGCATGAACGACGCGTTCAGGTATCCGTTCACGATTGAAGTGGGCTAATTTTTCAAATAAATGATAATTATCAAAAGTTAGTGAACCGCGTTCACCCGCGCTGATACTATTTTGATCTTCGGCAACGGGTGCGCCATTGGCAAGGGTTAGTGGGCATTTAGACATGATGGAGCTCCTTTTTGTTGTTGATAGCGTTATTATGCCAAAATTTACGCATACGGTCTAGTTAATTGTACCTATCTAATTGATAGTTATTAGCTATTGATCTCGTGGAGTGTGTAGTTATACTCTTCTGGTGGTGAAATACTGCGCCCAGTATTAAAATCAACCCAAACAATAACCACTTGTCCTGTTGCATAAATTAGCGTAGGGGTATTTTTGTCGCGGATGATTTGTTCAAAGAACACTCGTCGGCCAGTGGTATGACTATAGTACAGTTCAACGTCTATTTCTGCGGGATAATTAATTGGTCTTAAATATTTACAGCTAGTTTCTGCAATGATAGGTCCGCGAGTAGCTGGATCCATTGGGATATTATGGGAATTTAGCCAGTCAATACGACATTCTTGGAGATAAACAAAGTAAATTGTATGATTAACATGGTTAAAAGCATCCATATCTTGCCAACGAATGGTAAATGATTTACGATAAAGTAAGTTATGCTGATTTTTCATATACAATCCTATTTGATGACTATTTGAGGTGCTATTCTAGCATAGGTATAGTTCATCCGATGAATTCTTGTCCCTAGTTATTTGAGTTGATTGATATTAAGCAACGGCTTAGGCGATAGGTTTAATTTTAGAATTTAACTTCAATCTAATCTAAAGTGTTAACCCAAATTGAAAATATGCGTTCTAAATCAATTTAGGTTATAATGGCTATTATTAATCATTTGAAGGAGAAATAGTATGCACATTACACGAATTGGAACTACCCAGCGTTGGTCTGATGCGGTGGTTTTTAATGGTGCGGTTTATATGGTTGAAGTTCCAACTAAATTAAGCGCAAGTCTTGCTGAACAAACCCAAGAGTTGCTTGAATTAGTCGCCGCGGGCTTGGTTAAATATGGCAGCAGTCATGCACATATAGTTTCAGCCACGATTTATTTACGTGACATTAAGCAAATTGATGAATTTAATCAAGTTTGGGATAATTGGTTGCCAAAGGGGAGTGCTCCAGTTCGAGCTTGTGTTGAGGCCAAATTAGCTCATGTCGATTATAAGGTTGAGATTCAACTCGTTGCCGCAGTAACTAATCATGCGCGACCTAATGTTGAATTTATGACTTAATTTACGCCAATTGAAAATGTTGATTCATTGCGCTAATTTGCGTGATTTAGTTATAAAAAATCCAGATATAAAAATCTGGATTTTTGAATTCTGAGTAATTGATTATTCAGCGGTAGTGTGTAATTCTTCTTTGAATTTACGTGCACTGCGAATATTTTTACTATGTGATTTATCTTTGTAATGCGCAATATTGTGCGCTAAATCATCTTTAAGGAAATCCAAAGCTGCATAAATTTCTTCTGCTTCAACTAAAGCGCCAAAATTTTTCTCTGGGCTTTTAATTGTTACTTCGGCGTAGAATATTTTACCAGAATGTTGGCTATTGGTTACTTTGCCAAGACGTAAGTTAAACACGGCTTCAGCACCGTTGTTTGGAAAGTATTTATTTAGAGCTGACATCTTTTCGGTTGCATAAAGTTTAATCGCATCGGTTAGATCAAAATCTTTGCATAAAATTGATAAGTTTTTCATGGACGTATCCTTTCGTCGTGTATTACATAGCATAAATAAAAGATTTTAAATGGCTTGGGTCTTTAACCCCTAGAGTTATTATAGCGCTAAATTAACCAATTGGCGCAATATTTTTATGATATTTTTTAAATAGTTTTTGAGCTCTATGCTACAATCCGCCTAATTATTTGTTTAGATTGGAAATGTTGTGTTAGTTTGTTTTGCAACCACGGTTCGCGGCTTAGAACAGCTTTTAGCCGATGAGCTTACGGAGTTAGGCGCGAGTGAAATTAATTTAGTTAATGCTGGCTTGGAGTTTAGTGCCAGTCTGGATGATATCATGCGTATGAATTTACATTCACGTTTGGCAAGTCGGATCATGATACGTTTGGGGTTTGGCGGCTATCGTCAAGAAGAAGATATTTACCAGTTGGCTCAAGGTGTAAAATGGGATCAATGGTTTCACAGCGGGAATACGATTAAAGTCTCGACTAGTGCCATTGCGTGTCCGTTAAAAAGTTTAGATTTTGTTACTTTACGAGTTAAAGATGCCATTTGTGATTATTTCGTTGAACGGGTGGATTCGCGTCCGAGTGTTGATAAAGCTAATCCAGACATGCGCATTTATACGTTTTTAACGAGTGAAACGGCGACGATTTATTTGGATGCTTCAGGGGATACCTTATTTAAGCGTGGTTATCGCCGTTCAAAACTAGAGGCTCCGATTCGAGAGAATTTAGCTTTTGGGTTAATTAAACTCAGTGGTTGGACGCCTGATCGTCCATTTTATGATCCAATGTGTGGTAGTGGAACACTCGCCATTGAAGCGATTTGTTATGGCTTAAATATTGCGCCTGGTTTAAATCGTGAATTTGCGTTTGAAAAATTTATTGATTTTGATGCAACTAAATTTGCGCAAATGCGTGAAACTGCGCAATCCGCAATTAATTATGATCAAGAGTTACAAATTTATGCCAGCGATATTAATCGCCACGCGGTAGAAATTGCTAAGCAAAATTTTGCGCAAATCAAACTGGATAAATATGTTAATTTGGGCTGTGGGGACTTTTTAGACCAAGTTGCACCTGCTGAAAATGGTGTCATTGTTACTAATCCGCCATACGGTGTGCGCTTGGATGAATTGGACAATTTGGCACAGCTTTATCCGCAAATTGCAACGACCTTGAAACGTAATTTTGCGGGTTGGGATTGTTTCTTCTTTACGGGGGATTTACGGATGCCTAAATTAATGCGTTTAAAACCAAGTCGCAAAACGCCAGTTTATAATGGTGCTCTAGAATGTCGTTTATTTGAATTTAAGATGGTAAATGGTTCAAATCGCGAAGTTAAATAGTGCTTTATTTACGCAACCATTAATGAAGCCGCCTAGGAAGAAGATGTTCCTAGGCGGCTTTTTATTTGATAAGACTAAATTAGAAATGGTTTATATTTTAGAGTAATGACTTTTATCCATCGGTTAGTTTTAGCTTATTTAGTTTCTTTATTTGAATTGATTTAGTTGTTAAAATCTGGGATTTTGCGGGCTAAGTGCATTAATTCATCTTTAAAAATCGCACTATCCATTAATTTTAACTCTGGGCTAATTGCTGGTTTAAAATGCATTTGTGCCAAGATGTCTTTTTCTAGATCAATACCAGGTGCTATTTCGATTAGCTCGATGCCATGTTCAGCCAATCTAAATACGCAACGTTCGGTAACATAGAGCACTTCTTGCTGGCTACGATAAGCGACGCGCCCCGAGAAAGTACGATGTTCAACTTGTTTGACAAATTTGACTTGTGCTCCTTCATGAGTAATTTGAATTGAGCCATGTTCAATTTTAGTTTGTAAACCAACCGCGCTAAATGTACCGATAAATACCACTTTTTTGGCATTTTGGGAAATGTTAATAAAACCGCCTGCACCAGCTAATTTGGGACCAAATTTGCTTACGTTCAAATTACCTTCTTCATCAACTTGAGCTAAACCTAAGAACGTTATATCTAATCCACCGCCATCATAAAAGTCAAATTGCGATGGTTGATCAATTACGGCGTCTGGATTGTCGGCTGCACCAAAATCCATACCACCTGCGGGCACACCACCAATTGCACCAGGTTCAGTAGTTAAAGTTAGGTCATTCAATAAACCTTCTTCCGCTGCAACTTTAGCTACACCCTCGGGCATGCCGATGCCTAAATTTACTACTTGACCTGAGCGGAGTTCAAAAGCTGCGCGGCGTGCAATGATTTTACGTTCATCAAAAGGTAATGGTTTAATTGCTTCCATGGGTACACGTGCTTCACCTGAGAACGATGGGTTATATTTAGTTGCAAAGGTTTGCCCATGGTGTTCATCAGCATCTTGGACGACGACCAAATAATCAACCAGAATACCTGGGATTTCAACTTCACGGGCGCTTAGTGAGCCTTTTTGGACAATTCGTTCTACCTGAACGATGACTTTACCACCGCTATTATGTGCTGCCATAGCAATGGCTAATGTTTCAGTAATGAGTGCTTCGCGCTTGAGTGAAACGTTTCCATCAGAGTCGGCGACCGAACCCCGCAAAATCGCTACATTAATTGGAAAAGTTTTATAGGATAAATAGTCTTCACCATCAAGTGTGAATTTTCCAACTAAATCTTCGGTGGTAATGTCATTTAGTTTCCCACCGCCGTAATCAGGATCAACAAAAGTACCTAAACCAACCTTGCTAATGATTAAAGGCTTTTTACTCGCGATATTGCGAAATAAATGGGTGATAATTCCTTGCGGTAAGTTATAGCCTTGAATTTTGCCAGCGATAACTTGAGCACCAAGCTTTGGGACTAAGCCATAATGACCACCAATAATTTTGCTAACTAAGCCATCCGCTGCAAGATGATTTAAACCGCGTGATTTACCATCGCCTTGTCCAGCAGCATAGACTAGGGTTAAATCTCGCGGGTGTTGCTGTTGTGCATAACGTTTGGCTAATTCGATATAAATATATTCAGGAATAGCGGTGCTAACAAA
>JAIETT010000086.1 GCA_019744945.1 Burkholderiales bacterium | reverse complement strand
GCATGGCGTGGTGAGTTGTTGGATTATCTACGGATTAATCGTGATTTAGTGTTAAGCGAGTTGGCTAATTTAGCTGGATTAAAGGTAACTATTCCTGAGGCAACCTATTTGGCATGGATTGATGGACGCGAATTGTGTGCTAAATATCAGCTTGCGAATTTACAACAGTTTTTTGAGGCGGCTGGGGTTGGTTTATCTGATGGTGCTGATTTTGGCAATGCGGGTTTTGTGCGCCTGAATTTTGGCACGAATCGAGCTATTTTGGTCGAGGCATTGCAACGGATGCGGCTTGCGGTGGCAAATATAATTAAATAAGCTGACGCGGTTTAGCGGTTTTGTATTATAATACCTGACTATCCAGTTAAGCCAAATTGGGTAGTGACTAGCCACCATTAAAGATATTGCAATATCCGGTGGCTTTTTTCAATTAAACCGTCGGCTATTCAGATTATTCTTATCTTACTTCACGCATGACAATATGTCAATGTATCGAGTCGCTAGTTTGACCAGTTAAATAAAATTATTCAAGCAATTTATTCAATTCAGCATTCAAGATTAAGTCTAATTTTGTAGTAAAATTATGAATTTATATTGGGGAAGGTTATCACTAAAATGATTAAAACAATGCGTAAATTAATTTACCTGCTACCAATGCTGGTCTTGCTTGCCAGTTGTAATAATAATTCGGATCAAGTCAAACAATTAGAACATGAAAAGCAGCTATTAGTTAGCCAATCACAACAGAATTTGGCACTTAAAGATCAACAAATTAAAGCACTGGAGGTGAAGAATTTTGAGTTGATGAAGCTGGTTGATGGTAAATATATGTTGCAATTTGATTTTAGCCCGATGAGCTATACTAAGTTAGCTAATAATTTGACGCAAAATAGTTTTTTACCCAATTGGTTAGAATCAAATTTACGAGTCAGTTTAGCCACGAAATTACAGCAAAATGTTTTCGCTCAAGCAGACTTCAAATTAAGTGTCCGTCAATTGGCGCTATTATTTATCAGTTATCATAGTGCGCCAATTTTGCTGATGATTATGTTGCTCGCTGGTTTAATTTGGGCGAGTTATTATTCAGGATTTAGATTTATACGTCTAATTATCAGCCGACGGATTAAACAACTGCGACGGACGAAACTTATTCTCAAACTCAGCGAAGAATTATTAAGCAAGTGCTTAATTGAAAAGCATGCTTTACAAAGTGAGATTGATGAGTTATTATTGAAAAAAGAGCAATTGGGTCGTTTGATGGATTTGGATGTGCTTGAAGAAAAGCGCAAAACATTAGTTGAATGTGAAGAAATGTTAACCCATGCCAAAAATCAAGGTTACAGCATGATTAAACAAGCGCAGCGTGATGCTCGCCAAATTCGCGAACAAGCAGAGGATGAGGTTAAAGCTTTGCAGGCAGCGCGTAATGATGCGTTGAATTGATTTGAGTTTAGTTAGTTGTTTGAAGTATTAATTTAGACGATGATTGATGAGCACATTTAGAAAGATAATTTAAATGTATGATAACATTTTGCTTTTTATTCGGCTAGTTGAAGTTGGTTCGTTTAGTAAATTAGCAATAATCACTGGTAATGCTCAATCTACGATTAGTCGTAGAATTCAAGCCCTTGAACACGAGCTCCAAGTCGAATTATTGCTACGATCCAGCAATAATATTAATTTAACGAATGCTGGAAAGTTACTATATAGTAAATTTAAAAATCATGAAGTTTATCTTAATGAATCTATTACGGAAATTCGTTCTCAACAAAGTGAGTTAAAGGGCGTACTTCGGGTTGCATTGCCAATTGTAATTTCAAAAAATACCATTTCGCCATACATTGGCAAATTTTTAAAAAAATATCCAAATATTGATTTAGTTATTTCTTATAAAACTACACATATAGAAGTTATTCAAGAGGGTTTTGATATTGCAATCACAATTTCGCCACCAACAACTAAGAATAATTCCGTCATCTTGTTACAGACCTTTAATCTTCAACTTTACGCTACGCCTGATTTTTTAAAGAGGCATGGACCGATTAATACACTTGAAGAAGCAATTAATAAATCTACGATAGGTTACTTAACATTAGATGGTAGAACAATAGATGATTTTCTTGCAACGCATTTAATTACCGGTCAGAAAACTCACGGGCAGATTGAGCATCCGAGAGTTTATATTGATAATTTAATTAATATTGCTGAATTAGCCAGCTCTGGAGACATGCTAGTTACAGCTTGGGATTCAATCATTTACGATGAATTATCAACCGGGAAGTTAGTTAAAATTTTACCAGAATATTCATTTCGCGAGGTTTCATGCTATTTACTTCGCCCCTCCTTGGCTTGTAGCGCGCTACAACACGTCTTTATTGAATTCATCAAAGAGTGCTTTGCCTCTAGTCACTAAATCATAAATTATTTCAATGTGTTTTTGATATGCTGTAAGATTTTGCATAGATATTATGCATTAATTGCTCTGTACAACCCTCATAGTGTTACGTTACAATGTTTGTGTAGTTTTAATTACACATTATCTTGATATATTTGCATCCATATTCATCACCAGAGCTGAATTCGCAAGAATAAGTGCGGCGGCAGATGAGAGAGCGATATATAGCTAATTGGAGCTAGAAAGTTATTATGCTGTTAATTTGGCATGTACGGCATGGAAAAATATCACAAATGATCATGATTTCATTAGCGCATCAATCACTAGGTAATGTATTCAAAATATCCTTGATGCTAATCTAGATATTGTTGTATCTAACCTCAAATCTCATTTTTTATTTCAAAGAGGAACAAAAAAGTGCACCACCCACAAAAAATCCTACTGCTACTTGGCGCAAGCTTAGTACCTTTGTTTAGTTCTGCAAGTACGACTACTACACCGACAGAGTTAGTGGCTGAAATAAGCAGTCCAGCTTATATCAATGTGAATACAGGTTGGGCGAGCATCCATAATTTACCCACTGGTTCATGGGCTGGCTCACTTAATGCTGGTTATAACGTTAATTCTTATTTTGCGCTTGAGGGCGGCTATAATATTTTGGCAAGTAGTCAATTTGGCGCAACGGCAACGTCTAATATTTTTGATGTAGCGGCTAAAGGCGCATTGCCATTATCAGATGTATTCTCATTATATGGTCGTGCAGGGATTGGTTATGGAATTGATGGCTGGAGTGGTACGGCAACTGGTTCGCCTAGCTGGTTATGTGCAGGTCAATATAATTCAAATTATGCAACAGCCTTAGTTGGTCTTGGTGGTTCGTTTGCACTGAGTAAGCATTTTGATTTACGAGTTGAAGACTATGCGTTTATTCCGTTTAGTAACACCATGAACGGTGGAATTAACATCGTCACCTTCGGTACTCAATACAATTTCTAAAATTAGCCATTCAAATAACAATAATCAACCAGTTTAGCTTAAATAGTTGGCTATTTTTAAGTCTAGCTAAAAAAGTTCTAACCATTCATCAGAAAGTAACGAAATGAAATTTTTTACAAAGCATATTTTGCGCAATTTAGCCCTTAGCGTGCTAAGTGCCGCAGCGTTGTCGGCATGTGGTGGTGGTAGTTGCGCGAATTGCAACACCGCATCAAGTTCGAATTTAACGTTAAGCATTGCTGCACCATCCCAATACCCCGCAGGTATAGCGACAACTGTATACTTAACCATGACCAATACATCAAATGTTAATGGTACTAATCTAGTTTATAGCGTTCCAGCACCAGGAGAGTTAGGCAATTATACTGGTGTTGTAATTACAACGGATGCCAACGGTGCTGGTCAAAATTGTGCCAATATCTTAGCTGGTGAGAGCTGTACTTTTACCGCAACAATTCCTGCTGGTTCAAAACCTGGTAGCTTTACGGTTACCGCAACCCCTAATGGTAGTAGCAGTCAATCAGCCACAATCACGACTGCAGGTAAATCATTGCAAGCAGGCTCTATTTCTGTAACTGCTAATCTGGGTTTAGTGGACATTCCTACGACAAATAATGATTATTATGTTTTACCGAGTGACCAAGTAATAACTGGCTCAGCAACCCAAGCTACTACTGCCTATGTATCTGTATTGGTTAAGAAAGTCGGTGATGGATTAAATAGCTTAAAATTAGTTGATGAAGCAGGAGTGGAATTATCTTACACACCAGTTGGTACACCAAGCTATACATTAAATAGCGTTAACAGCTATAAAGTTATCATTCCAGCAGGTAAAACAATTCAGCACATTCAAGCATTGAGTAATACATGTACAACGGTGAATATTGGTACAAATGATAGTAGTGCTTGCTCTAATGATGCAGATGTAAACTTAGTATCACAAGGTAATGGCATCCTTAGCGTTCAACCAAATCAATTTAACATGAGTACGAGTTATGAGTCGCAAGTTATAACACTCACCAATACAGGTACTGGTACGGTAAATAATATTGTATATCCTGATTGGGCAAGTCTAGGTCAAGGACAATTTACGCTAAGTGAAAATAATTGTGCTAGCTTTAGTAAATTGAGCGCAGGTCAAAGTTGTACCATTACACTGCGTTATACAGCAAATACTACATCTGGTGCTATTACTCCAGTATTTAATTACGATGATGACAATAATAGTGGTACGGAACCTAAAAATACTGAGATCATTATTCCTTATACAGGAACATTACCTGCAACGCCATTTAGTGTTCTGACGATTCAGCCAAGCTCAGTAAGTTTAAGTGAGAGCTCATCAAGAAGAGTTTTAACCATAACAAATACAGTAGGTGGTAATACAGCTGGAGTAACTATTCCTGCTGGTTGGACATTACCAAACCTAGCTTCACCATTGGAGTTTGAAAGCACTAATTGTTATAATTTACCAGATGGTTTATATGGATTCGCCCTGACAACTAAAGCTCTTAGCGTTGGCGATAGCTGTATTTATACGATTAAATATAGTAATGCAGAGTCAGCAGGTCAGACATCACTAGCCTTTACGTACAATAATGGTATTGCTTCTGGACAAGTAACTAATGTTGCTGTTGATTGGAGTGCATTAGTGTCAGTAGCGCCAACAATTACGATTTTATCGATTCCAAATCCAGTTGGTAGTGTCATGATGGGTGGCGGCTTTCAATTCACCGCAATGCTTAGTGGCACAGGATCGTCAACGGTGAGTGCGGAATTTGCCAATCCAGCTGCAGGCATAATTACTTCTGATCTTTCACCTTGTGCGTTAGCTAGCACAGGAGTAACTAGTTGTACCTTTACGGTCATGACCGCCTGGGATACTTCGTTAGCGAATAGTTTAGATAATCTGGCGTATCAAATTAACATCAGTGCAACTAATTCGGTGAGTGTGACAGGTAGTCCAGTGTCTTATACCGAGTTAACCCCAACGGTCTATTTGCCACAAACTGGACAAACCCCAACCGCACCAATCACCGCCACGGCTGGTATGGACGGCTATGTGCATGCAGGAATCCCTTGGGCATATGCTACTAGTGGTACAACTACTCCAGCGACGCGGTTTACCGTTGGTACAGATGCAGAAGCCAATTGCGTAACCGATAACTTAACTGGCTTAATGTGGGTTAAGTCTTTAGCTAGTGTGACGGTTAAGGGGGCTCTATCAGGTTCTCCTACAACTTGGCAAAATGCTTTAGATTCGGTTGCAACCGCGAATAGTGGTGCTGGCTATTGTGGATATAAAGACTGGTATTTACCGACGGTTAATGATTTGGCTAGTTTATTAAATGCGGGATTTAGTGCTGGTGATAAAAAACAAAATACGTGGTTGAATGAGCAAGGTTTTAGCAGTGTGCAGCCTGATAGGTATTGGTCGTCTTCGACTTCCACTTCGTATGATAATAGCGCTTTATACGTGAATTTTGACACCAGCGTGGTGTCTCCGAATGGTATAGGTTTCACTGGGCGTGTGTGGCCGGTTCGACGCCCATCCGGCGTGGTTACGGCTCCAGCAAAAGTAGCGAAGACTGGTGAAAGTGGTGGTGCAACTGGTGCAGATAACGGTGTTGCTTGGCCAAGCTCGCGTTTTGCTGCGGGGAATGGTGCTGCTGAGTCGTGTATTAGCGATAAACTCACTGGATTAATGTGGCCTAAAAATGGAATTATCGGTTTTGAAGTCACTGATGGTGGTGGACCGATTGCTCAGCCTGATTATACGAATGCCACAACGAATTTAAATACTCTTAATTGGAGCAACGCACTAACTGCAGTAGCCAATATGAATAGTGCACCAATTAAACTCTGTGGCTATAGTGATTGGCGCTTACCAAATAGAGTTGAGTTAAAAAGTATGGTTAATTATGGTGCCGCGAATCCTGCAAGTTGGTTAATGTATGGTACTGGCAACAGTGGTGCTCCAGTGTGTGATGGTGCATGCTTTGTGAATGTGCAGGCCAATGAATATTGGTCGTCTTCTACTGTTGCATTAAATATTATTGGCGCGTGGTTCGTGGATTTCAATTACGGCCGTGTGTCTGCGGACGATAAGGCTAGCAATTACTATGTTTGGCCAGTTCGTGGTGGGCAGTGATGGGGTATTCAGTGATTTGATTATTTGCGTGGCGCGTGCGCCACGCTCAATTGTTTATATTTTTGGTATGCTATAAAATTTTGCATTTTGCAGTTGAATTTGCATGCATTAATTGCTCTGTAACAATCTATTGTACTATGCTATAATGGTTTAGTTCTAGGCTTTTAATCTTGCAGCGTTATGTGTAGCAAAATCTTACGCATGCTTAATTTTATAGGAAACATCTATGAGATTTTATTCATTCTTGAATCGGTTAGCATTAATGATTTTAGGAGCAACTATTTTGTTCGCTTGTAGCTCATCAGTGCCAAAGGCTATGTTAATTGTAACACCTGAGTCATTTGTGTTATCCCAAAATGCAGAGTCACAAATTATTACGCTAACTAATACAGGTGCGGTCGCTGCAACTAATTTAGTGCTTCCTACATTAAGTGCTCCACTAATTAAAGATGTTAATTCTACGTGTCAAAATCATCAGTCATTAGCGGTAAAGGCTAGCTGTAATTATGTGGTTTCTGTTGATTATGCACAGGGTATTGTTGGTGGTAATCAAATGTTGTCATTTGGTTATAATAATGGAGGATCCCAACAAGCAGTCAATATTGAGGCTAGTTGGAGTTCTATTTCTATTTCAGCGCTATCTGAGTCTCAAGTAACTCAAGCTGGCGGTGCTGTAACCATTCGTGCCACACTGAATAATAGCGTTAATTCTACTCAAATTATCACGTTAATTGATTCTACTAACCCGAGTGACAATATCACAATCACCAGCAGTCCAAGCCCTTGTCGCTTAAGTAATTCAAATGAAAGTTGCATTTTTACCATTGCAACATCATCTACGTTAAGTAACACGAGTTTGGGTCAGAAAACTTTTGCCATTAGCAACAATGGTAGTGCATTATTAAGTGAAAGTAGTTTTCAATTACAAGTGGTGTCGCCATATTTAATCTATTATGCGCATAATGGAACGAATGGATATACAGGTAATATGTTGGAACAAGCCATTAATAAAGGTGCATCAGGAATTACAGTTGGTATTCAAGGTGCAGATTATTTGTGTAATCATGATGAGTCTAAACCATTGTTGCCTGTAGCCAATTACAAGGCGATGATTGTTGATGGAGTTAATCGGCGTGCTTGCTATTCTTTTGATTGTGTCCTTGAGGGTGCAGGAGAAAATATTGATTGGGTGTTAAAACCTACCGCTGCCTATAAAAATACCAATCAACAGGTTTCAATGTTAACGAATGAATCAGGTATTTATACGTTTTATCTTGACTATCAAAATTTAGCCTTGCAGCAATTATCGTTAGCACCATTTATTTTTTTACCTGATAATTTTACGCTAAATTATGGAGTTGCATTCCAGTGGACTGGTCTATCATCATTGTGGACAATGTATCCACCTTCATCGGCAACAAATACAGGTTTATGTTCAACAATAACGAGTGGGATTACAAGCTATTGGGATAAGGCTTCTTCATATGAATCTGGAGTGGTTGGTAACCAATTTTCTTACTCATCAAGTGCTCCAGGTTTTTCGTCACCTACGTTAAGTTATACGCAAATTGCGGCTGGTTATCGCCCTTGCGCTGAAAGCGCTTTGGTAAGTGTTGATTCAACGTGGATTAATGGATTGATTTGCGTTCAGCAATAGTCTATAATGATTAAGAATAAGAGAAGCAAAAAATTTAAAATTTAATTTATCTAGAAACGTGATTTGAATTTATGATATGTTTAAATCACGTTTTACGTGCACAGAATTGTTTCATAAGTTGCTAGTTATTCACAAAATAACTATACCCGCCAGTGTAATTATTGCTCCAATAGGGCAAGCTAAGCCTTTCAATTCTAACCTTGCCTTTACTGCTTGGTGCATGAATAAATTCACCATTGCCGATATAAATGCCGATATGTTGATAATTGTTAAACACCACTAAATCACCGATTAGCAAATCATCAACATCTTTGCCTTTATAGCTAGCGGCTTTGGATTGATTTTGGGCGCTACGCGGTAATTTTACGCCCAAAGCTTGTTGATAGCTGTAAAGCACCAAGCCGCTACAGTCAAAACCTTTGGTGGGTGTACTGCCACCATAGCGATAATTACTGCCCAGCAATGATTTGCTGACGCTGACCACTTTGTTTCCAGCCTCTCCATTTTGATTATTAATTTGAATTTGAGCTGGTGCTGATGGTGGTGGAGCTTGTTTAGTTGAACAACTGCTACTTAATGCAATTAAGACCAGTAAAATTAACCAGTAAATTAGCAACGGTTGGCGCGGTAAGTTAAGTTTCAATTTGGTTATTTGTATTTGGCTAATGTTCACGGAGTTGACCATAGAAGTAAATGATTTGAATGTTGCTTTCACGTGACATCGCTCCAGGGTTCGTGCCTAATTGACCTTGGGGAACCTCTTGCTGCAAGTTTTGATAGTAATTTTGCCACAGCGCGAGAATTTTAGGTGATTTACCATTGGTGAAATCCATCGGTAAATGTTGAAAGATTGCTTGATTATGATTGGCAACTTGGAAAGAATAATCAATTAATTCTGAGCAATAAAAAGCTTGCCCATCAGCGGCAACAAAGCTTTCATTATAAGGTTTGCCAAGTTGTTTCTCGGCGGTAACGATTGCACTTGGAATTAATCTTTGCTCATTTGCTTTGAGTCGCCCAACCATAACGCGTGGTTGCTGTGCATCATCTAAACTCCGCTGCATAAATTGCGCTAGTGGTGTAATTACCACCCCTTGTGAAATGGCTTCGATAACTTGCGGATTAGATTCACTGGCGTTAATAACTAATCCAACATGTGAGACATAGCTGTTTTTATAGCCATAGGTTACGCTATCGACACTGTCACAGAATTGACCGCAGTTTAGGTCTTGAAATAATAAATCGCCACTCTGGAGTTTGAAATTAGTCGTTGAGCTATCGGCAAATGCGGAGTTAAGCACTAAAAACATGGCAAGTGCACCACTGAGTATTTTTTTAATCACTGGCGACGAATGGGCGAGTTTATTCAGCATTTGCAACGCTCAGCGCAATTACAAAATTGGTTGCGCTTAAACATATTGGTCTTCATTCATATATTTAATGATAATTAATGATAAACCGTCATGGTGGTGGCTATATTCTGAAAGTTAATTTTAAAGTCAACGGCTTTATCTGATGGAAAAGTGCAGGTTTCGGCACGAGATTGCTCGGGATAAATGGTTGCTTCAACAAACCGTGCTGGTTCACCAACGGCAAAACCATTCGCGTCAACAAATTCGCAGCGCCAAAAAACTTGTTCGGGTTTTTCGCCAATTGTATTGAAATTCCAACGGACGATAGTATTACCGCTCTCTACATCGGTGGATTTACTTAAGTTGGTAATTTCAATATCACCAGGTTTACCAATCGTACTAACTTGTTTTTCAATTGGGTTGTGTGATGCACAAGCGCTTAAAAAAGCGATTAAACTTAGACTAAAGATTTTTTTCATAATGTTCCTCATGATTCATCAATTTTAATTCGATT
>JAIETT010000076.1 GCA_019744945.1 Burkholderiales bacterium | reverse complement strand
TCTGGTTGCGTTAGTGATATTACCTTATGGTAAAATGATTAATCATCATAAGGCAATCATTAGCAAACAGGAAGAAAATTAATCAAAATCATTTTATCTGATCTACGGCAACAATTGAATAATACTTGTTGCCGTAGTAAATTTCTAAGTTTGAAGCTATAATGCGAACATCTAATTTCTTAGGGCGGGTTTTCCGCTGCTTTGCGATGCTTATGTAAGCAAGATTAAGCTGCAACTGTTTAGTTCTGTGCTAAGAAAGCATGGACACCACACAGCTCCGCACGCTATGGAGCTTTATTTTGAAGTAGATTATGAGGCTGTCCATTGTGGATAACATTTGGCGGGTGATTTATATTATAACGTGTTGGTATGTTAAGTTATTTTTTAAACTTTATATGGGTTTTAAATTGAGAATTAAGGCGCCTAAATTGTTAGCCATGCTAGTGTGATATGTTAGGCTTTGATGGTCAAATCTACACTACTCAGAACACTTCCAATGGAATGCAAATTCAATTATCGGGTGGGGCAAGTATTTTATTGTCAGGAATTAGTACTTCTTCATGAAGTGTGAACAATTGCTGCACTAAATCCATTTAACGTTAATTGTTGTTGCTCAATTAACGTTTTTGAATCTGAACTAAGTAGTAATTGACCATCCACGCTAAATGTTTGTGAAGTAGCGCCAAAATTCAAATATACATCACATTCTAAATTACGAATAAGTATAACTTCTCCAATCGCGCTAATGCTTAGATTGTTTCGGCTAATCGCACCGATTACGCCGTATTTTTTTAAGCGAATTAGTTGTTGATAATATTCAAAAATTTGTTGATGTTCTGGCTGGGTTAATTTGTGCCAATCTAATTTTGACTGCAGAAAAGCCGCTTCACTTTGTGGATCTAATGGTTCATAACCTTGATACGCAAATTCGCGCTTGCGTCCACTGCGCACTCCACGAATTACGCTCGTATCATTAAAATCGGTAAAGAACCAAAAAGGTTGCGTTTCGCCATATTCTTCGCCAATAAAGAGCATCGGGATATAGGGTGCGGCTAAAACTGCCGTGATGCCCAATAAGGCTTTGGCGCGCCCATAGCTACTAATCATGCGATCGCCATGTGCTCGATTGCCAACTTGATCGTGATCCTGAATGTGAACGATGTGTTCGCGCGGGTGAGTATCAACGCCGCTTGAGCCTTTGAAAGTTTTATAGAGGTTACATTTACGGCTGCCATCCATAACAAATCCCGAGCTTAGCGTTTTCAAAATATCTGCAAATTGCCCAAAATTCTGATAATTATGTGTAGTTTCTTTGGTTAAATAACTAAAAGTTGCATAATTTAAATCATCATTCCATTGACTCTCATAGTTATATTTGCGTGGATTGGTTACCCAACGATCGTTTCTCAAGTGTGATTACATAATTAGCCACGACAGCAGAGGCTTGATGCACGCCATCGGGTTGACTGCGTGAGGCTGGGTATGGATAATATTTGCCATTGACCCGCAGCATATAGCGACTTCCGTCAGTTAGGGCAGGAACGCTGCACACCCAGTAACCTAATTCATCTTTATGCATTGGAATTAATTTGTGTTGTTCCATTAGGTTTAAATCTAATTTATCTAAGAGTGGTGCATAAACGTGGAAAACTGACATCTTGTCGCGGTAAAAGTGACCAATTGAGCTGCTCATAGTATGTTCCTTTAAATCGCTAGTTATTCTGTAGTCGTAATTGATAATCATAATTATATCTTGAAGGGAAAGCTTAGCCTGAATAATAAAATGGTTGAGAGTTGCGTTGTTATCATTAATTACACGTAATTGATTCTAATTCTGCGTAAAAAATTACCAAATTGATGCGACACAGTCTCAGAATTGAATATTATAGAAAATAATAAAACATCAAGATAAGTTAATTTTATAGTTTATTTTAAATTCAATCGTGAGATTTACGCGGTATCGTGGGAGATGCTTGATTGAGTAGTATCTTGATTATGACATTAATTTAGTTAATTATTTTGTGTATTATCAGCGAACTACAGTGAGTCATTTAAAAATATATGATAAAATATTTGTTACAATTTAAAGCGAAATTGTATAGAGTTGTATCTAGTGTGTAAGTAAAATTAGTATTAAAACTTGAAATAGGAAAAATAATGAAAGTAAAGCAAATTAGAAACCTGTTTGGTGCTATAGCGTTAGCAACCCTAGCCGCGTGTGGCGGTAGTGGCTAGGGTTGCATCCAATAATGGAGGTGGTGGGAGCGGTAGTGCGGCAAGTCTAAGTGTAACTGCACCAGATCAATATCCATCTGGTAATGCTACAACTGCATACCTGACGATAACGAACACCTCAAATGTTAGTGTTAATAATGTGCTTTATGCCGTTTCTGAGATAAATAGTACAGGGGCTGTAATCAGTATTGATAGTGATAGCGCAGCGAGCTGTGTTAATCTTGCGGCGACAAACAGTTGTGTTCTTAAAGTTAACATTGGAGCAAACTCTCACCCTGGTAGTTTTGCGGTGACGGCTACTTCAGCGGCTCAAGATAGAGCAACTTTTGTTGGCAAAATGAAGTCTCTAGTTGGTTTAGATTCAAATGTGTCGGTTTTAACTACGCATATCGGTTTAACAACGATGCCTGCAAACCAGCAATCTGGTGCTAATGGAATTAGCTTTCTTTATTCACCAACTATTTCCCCTGACTCAAACGGCACATCTCAACTTTCGGTAGTTGCCGTGGTTAATTCGAATGTAGCGAGTAATTTTAATACGATTAATTTAACCACTTCCAGTGGCTCGCTGTTAGATTTTAGCGTGTTATCTGGAAATAGTGGAAACGGTTCAACTAATTTGACACCAGGCTCAATTGTAACCTTTACTTTAAAAATACCTGCTGGTTCATCATCACCATATACGTTCTATGCACAAACCATGGAAAATGGTTCTTTAGTTGATCAGGGGAGCTCGCCTAATTCCATAAATATTGGATCAGCGACACAAGGGGTTTTGGTTGTACAGCCAACTGGGTTTAATTTATCTGCATCTGAAAATTATCTTACCCAAGTTATAACTTATACCAATACGGGTAACGGTACAATTAGCGGTTTATCGATTTCAACGCCTGCCACACCTGTTTCTATTGCGGCAAATGATTGTCAAACCACTCTTGAAGTTGGCAGAAGTTGTCTTGTGGTGGTAACCTTGGGCGCAACTGGTGGTATTGGTGGCTCAGGTTCTCTAGTGGCGACGTATAGTGGCGGAAATTCAGTAAAGAGTGAATATAATTATTCTGGCTCTAGCCCTACGCCACAACCAGGTGTTTCATTGAGCGCAATAAATAATTTTAGTTTCGCAGCTAATACGAGCAATGGCAGCAATTCAACACAAGTTACAATATTAAATAGCGGTAATACAAATGAAAGTAATTTTGTTTTTAGCTTTAATCCCAATCAATATTTCTCAATTTCGCATGGAGTAGCGGATAGTTGTTTGGTTAGTAATAGCACAGTTACTTCAACATTAATAGCAGGAGAAAGTTGTACTCTAACCATGGTCTATAATAATTCTGTAGTTGGAGTTGGACTTACGGATTTAACGGTTAATTATAATTACGATGGTGCTTCAAGCGCATCAATTAGCAAAACCTTAGCCTATCAAACAACCCAAGCTGGAGCTAGTTTGTCGGTTGCGCCATCGGCGAATAATTTTGGCATGATTGTGGCGAATAATAGCGAAAGTAAAACCCAGACCT
This sequence comes from Burkholderiales bacterium, assembly GCA_019744945.1. GTDB lineage: Bacteria > Pseudomonadota > Gammaproteobacteria > Burkholderiales > UBA11063 > Aquella. The sequence continues at coordinate 6,318 of JAIETT010000076.1, read as the reverse complement.
TTACGATAACTAATGCTGGCTCTGATAGTGCAACTGGGATAACTTTTCAGAATATGTCTGGTGATGGCGGGTTTTTTAGTGTGGAATCTGGCGGGACAGGTGGTTGTGCCACAGCGTTACCGTTAGCTAATGGCGCGACGTGTACCTTTAAGGTTAAGTTTGGTCCATCCTCGACGGTACAAGATCAGGTCTCGGCTACTTTGCCAATAGCCTATTCTTTTGCGGGTGGTTCGTCATCTACTTCGGTAAATTTAAGTGGTTATTCAAGAGCTACGCTCGCCGCAAATGTTGAGCTATATTCGGTTATTGCCTCTGGCACGAGTGCTGGTAATGGTGAATCCGTAAATACCGCTTATCTGATCGAGTCAAGTGCCGCAGCAGGTTCTACAATTACGCTGCGCTATAAAAACATCGGGCTCACAGCTGCTTCAAATTTCACCATCACTAACGCACCAACTGGTTACATGGTTGATAATAGCAGTACCTGCGGCGCTGGCAATACAATTACGCTCCAAGCAAATGGAGTCAATAATTGTACGGTAATTCTTAAACCATCTGTGTCAACGGCAGGTTCATTAAATGTTACTTTTAGCGGAAGTAGTTTGTCAGGCAATTGGACAGACGAACAGGGAAGTGTGAGTAATCAAGCTATTTTGTGGAATACCGATAATGGTACTCAGAATACGCTGTATGTAAATATTTTTGCTTCGGCTCAAGTAGTCGCAGTTATGAGTAATGATTCTGCTGGCACCGTACCAATTACCCAAGTGAGGACTGGTGCAACCTTCTATATTGTGCTGAGTTTAACAGGTGGTTATAATGTTAATACGAGTTACACTGTAACTGCTCCAGCTGGATTCTCACCGCTTTCTAGTAGTTGTAACATAACAAGCAGTAACCCGCAATGTTCTGTGGCAATTACCGCTCCAGCTACCTCATCAACAGGAAATGTCATTACTATTTCCGGGGGAAGTCCGACGCCAACTCCAGCCTCGTTTACATTTGATGTTGTAGTACCAACAACTTATGCCTATATTGCGACAGGTGCGACTGGTCTCTTTCAATGTGACGTTTCAGCCGTAAATGGGGCATTAAGTAATTGCATCAAAAAAGCTTATCCGACTACTGCGCCCAATTATATTGTTTCGCTAGCACTTGATCCCACAGGAACATACCTATATACTTTGACCAATCTAGGATCATTACCAACGGATGCTGGTAGTTATTATGCGTGTAATTTGGGTTCAACTGGTCAATATGAAAGTACTAATTGTGGGCAGAAAAATTTCCCTTCTTATGGAAACATTGCTTTTGCGCCAACTCAAGGCACCATGTATGCTTATGTAGCTGGTCAAACTACTGGATCTGGTGGTAATCAACCTAATTATTGTAATATCACGCAAGAGTCATCTTTGTTTTGCAATGTGCGGAGTAGTTATCCGACCCAATATTCTCGGACGCTAAGCAGTATGGTGATAAACAATGATAGCTATGTCTATATTAGTTCAATACAAAACTCAAAGATATATGCGTGCGATGTAACGAATACTGCTGGTTATACTGGATCAAATTGTCCGAGTGCGAGTGGAAGCACAGCAATTAAAACGGCTACTATTAGTAATATCCCAATAGGAACCGATTCTTATGCATATATTGTAAGCCAATCTGGAGGAGCAGAATTACAGTATTGTAAGATAAACACAACTGGTGTCAATAAAGGCTCATTTGAAAATGATACGTGTATAGCTGCAGATCCAGGCGGACTTATTTTATCAACGCTTAGTACTAGTACGGAAATTGCAACTATAAATTTAGATGGTCAGCCATATTTATATGCATATGGCGATAACGCAGGTCAGGTATCAATATGTAGCATACGTACTACTACCGTCACTATTGGACCTGACACCTATAGTAAAGGAGAGTTATCTGAATGTACCGACACTTATTTGCCTGGCAGTATTACTACTACGGTTGGATCGATGGCTTTTGGCAATTTTTAAACAAATGACGATGAGAATAATATAATGTTTGAATTGCAGAGATTCTCATTTAAGAGCGTTATAATATCAGTTTAATTTTGACACGATGCTAGTATTGCTATTAGCATCGTTTTTTATTAAACGGTGTAATGAATTGACTTATACGTTCTATATTGGTTATTTTTTTGGTTAGCGCCAGCTCTTGGATATGGTAGGTTAATTTTTGATTTAGCGTTTATTTGGCTGAGTAAGGTATAATAATGCCAGTAAACTCTAAGAGAAAGAATATTCAGTGAAATTTAATATAAAGCAAAAGCTTAAAGAAATGATGGTTAGCTCGGAAAAGCCAGCTAAAAAAACCGTTAAACCCCAACGTAAAATTACAGAAAATCGTCCACGAACTGTGGCTGGAGTTGCCCATCCAGATAATAATCGCCCGCAAAATTCAAATGAACGCTTTGTTGCCAATAATGAACCACGCACGGCGAAACGGGTTAAATTAATTCGTCAAAATCAACAAGAAAAAATTACCGCTCAACGGATTCGTGAAGAGCGCGTTGATCCTAAAGAAGGGCATAGCGAGCGGATTTCCAAAGCTTTGGCAATGTCAGGGGTTGGTTCACGCCGTGAATGCGATAATTTAATTAGTCAAGGCAAAGTTTTGGTGAATGGACGTTTAGCCGAACTTGGTCAACAATTAGTTGAACATGATCGTGTGGAAGTCTTGGGACGCCCTGTGCGAATTAAATGGCAAGATCGCTTAGCGCGCATTATTATTTATCATAAACCCGAGGGCGAATTGGTTTCACGTAGTGATCCGCAAGGGCGCGCGACGGTGTATGACAAGATTCCATTGTTAGTTAATAAGCGTTTTACCGCAATTGGACGTTTAGATTATAACACCTGTGGTTTATTAATTTTTACCACTTCAGGTGAATTAGCTAATCACTTTACGCATCCACGTTATGAAGTTGAACGTGAATATGCGGTACGGATTTATGGTGATCCATTAACAGTTGAGCAAGTGCGCGAAATTAAAACTGGAATTACCTTAGATGATGGGGTAGCCAAATTTAAAGATATTTATAAACTTGAATTACAAGATAGTGATTCAAAAAACCATTGGTATAAAGTTTTACTCATGGAAGGTCGCAATCGTGAAGTGCGTCGGATGTTTGAGCATTTTGAAATTACGGTGAGTCGTTTGATGCGGACCCGCTTTGGACCAATTGATTTACCACCGCGCCTAAAACGTGGCAATTATTATGAGTTAGATGAAATTGAAGTGGCACGCGTTATGCAAAGTTTTGGCTTAACCGTAGCTGGTACTGAACGGTAATTAGGCTAGCTGCAATGAAGAAATTAATTTTAATTCTGAGTTTGCCATTTTGTGGATTTGCGGATAATTTACCGAATGGTTCATGGCAAAAATCCTGCAGTGTGAGTAGTGCCAGTTATTTCAAAGGTGTGCTGACTTCATCGTGTGCGAAAAATGGCGGTGTATTACAGAATATTAGTAAGCTGAATTATCAACAAAATTGCCAAACCGATTCGTTGGTGGATAATGATAATGGCAATTTAGTCTGTGTTACGCCAAAAGCTGCACCCGATAATCGAAGTGCAACACAATTTCCTGGCGGTGATTGGGTGGTAAGTTGTAAAACAGATTCAGCTAGTATCAATGGAACGATGTTAATTGCCAAGTGTCGTAATGATCAAGGGCAGTTTATTCCAGCCGCGATTGATTTAGCTACTTGTATAACTAATCCTTTGGTTCATAATCAGAATGGTAGTTTGAGTTGTACGGTAAATAAAGCAAAACCTGAAAAAGATGGTTTACCCGCTGGTCAGTGGCGTGAAAATTGCAAAGTTAAAGCAGCTACGTTGTCAATGAATGTTTTACGGGCGCAGTGCAAAACGTGGTCGGGAAGCTATTTTTCGCAGTTTTTATTTTATGATAATTGTAAAACTGGTAGTTCGGTTAGTTCCGACACCGATAGTGGCGATTTAAGTTGTGATCAAGCTAAATAGTCAGATAAATGTGTTATAATTTTGCTTAATTTTATTGATTATAGGCTATTTAAGGAAATAATAATATGTCAAAGAAAATTTATTGCATTGCTGAGTTTGCGCCAGCTGTAGGTCATGAACAAGAATTATTTGAGCAATTGATGAGTTTGGAGCCGTTAACCTTACGTGAGAATGGTTGTCTGCGTTATCGCGTAACCCGTCAAATTGCTCATCCTCAAGCACCAACCCAATCAAAGTTTTCAATTATGTTCAATGAAGAGTGGGCATCAATTGAAGATTTTGACGCTCATTGTGCTCAATCATATATTAGTGAGTTTTTTAATAAATATGTCCAAGATCCAGCGACTTCTATTACGGCGGATTGCAGTGTACGTATTTTTAGTGACGAAATTTAATAATCTAGATTAGGAAATAATTATGCAAAATTTTGATGTTGTGGTAATTGGTGGTGGACCTGGTGGTTATGTAGCGGCAATCCGTGCGGCGCAATTAGGTTTTAAAACTGCTTGTGTTGATGGCTATGTGCGCAATGGCAAATATTCTTTGGGTGGAACTTGCTTGAATGTTGGCTGTATTCCTTCAAAAGCGTTGTTACAGTCTTCGGAAAATTATGCCGAGTTAACTCATAGTTTTGCCGATCATGGAATTAGTTGTGATAATCCACAAATTGATATTAAAAAAATGTTAGCGCGTAAAGAAGATATTGTGAGCAAAAACGCGAATGGGATTTCTTTTTTGTTTAAGAAAAATAAAATTACTGAAATTCATGGCTGGGCGAGTTTCAAAGCGGCTGAGGGTGGCAAATATATTCTGAGTATTGATGATAAAGGTGCGCAACAAGAAATTAGCGCGACGCAGGTGATTGTTGCAACAGGTTCTAATTCACGTCATTTGCCGCAAATTGCTACCGATAATCTAAATATTTTGGATAATGAGGGTGCCTTAGATTTAACTGCGACACCAAAAGAATTGTGTGTGATTGGTGCTGGAGTAATTGGACTTGAAATGGGTAGTGTGTGGTCAAGAGTTGGCGCAAAAGTAACCGTGCTTGAAGTTGCCGATAAATTTTTGCCTGTTGCCGATGAGCAAGCTTCTAAAGAATTGCATAAGAATTTGATTAAGCAAGGTTTATTGATTAAAAATAGCGTTAAGATTGGTGAGATTGTTAATACCGATAAGAATGTTACGATTAATTACGAGCATAATGGTGAGCAATTTAGTTTAGTTGCCGATAAATTATTGGTATCAATTGGACGGGTGCCAAATACCAATGGCTTAAATGTCGATGCGGTAGGACTTAAGTTAGATGAACGTGGTTTTGTGGTAGTTGATGCGGATTGTCGAACCAATTTGCCTAATGTGTGGGCGATTGGTGATGTTGTGCGTGGTCCGATGTTGGCTCATAAAGCTTCTGAAGAAGGGGTGATTGTTGCCGAACGCATGGCGGGACAACATCCACATTTTGATTTTAATACTGTGCCGTGGGTGATCTATACTAATCCAGAATTGGCTTGGGTGGGTAAGACCGAACAACAATTAGTTGCCGAAGGTGCTAAATTTAAAAAAGGCGTTTCTTCGTTTATGGCAAACGGACGGGCTTTGGGTTTAGGCAATAGCGTTGGGTTTGTCAAAGTATTGGCGGATGAAGAAACTGATCGCATTCTTGGTGTGCATATGGTTGGACCATTTGTCTCTGAATTAATTAGCGAAGCGGTTGTTGCCATGGAATTTATGGCAAGCAGTGAAGATTTAGCCCGCATTATTCATGCGCATCCATCATTATCTGAAGTAACGCATGAAGCAGCACTGGCGTGTGATAAGCGTCAACTTCATGGTTAAGTAATATTTTTCGTGATGAGTGATTAAATTAAATTGAAACGCTGCCATTTGGTGGCGTTTTATATGTTAATCTAAATTTAAAAGAAGGTGATTATGGGTAAATTAGGAATTTTATCGGATATGGATGGAGTAATTTATCGCGGGAATGAGTTAATACCTGGGGTGCAACATTTTATTCAGCATCTTCGTGAAACTGAGACAAAATTTTTATTTTTGACCAACAATGCAGAGCAAACGCCGCTGGATTTAAAACGTAAACTTGAAGGTCTGGGTTTGCGCGGAATTGAAGAAGAGAATTTTATCACTGCCTCAATGGCAACTGCGGCATTTTTACATCAACAACAACCGCGTGGAACTGCCTATGTGATTGGTGGAGGTGGACTAATTAACGAGTTATATAACGTTGGCTTTTCTATTTCAGAAACGAACCCTGATTATGTCGTAGTTGGTAAAACCTCGAGTTATA
>JAIETT010000202.1 GCA_019744945.1 Burkholderiales bacterium | reverse complement strand
TGGAGATGTAATGAGCCAAGAAAAGCTGATTTTAAATTTAATCAATTTATTGGAGGGTGAGCAAGCTAAATTCACGGCTGCAGTGAATATCGCCGTGAAGGCTGGTACTGATAAATTGAACCATGAAGTTGACGGATTAATTAGCCAGCAAGCCAAACTACTTGCGGAAGTTCATGTTGCGATGGCGCAGATGCAGAAGCAGAAAATAAAGCTTAAAGTCTGGGCAAAAGTTATTGGCATTGCCGCGCTGATAAGTATGATTGTATTAGCTTGTGGGATTTATGGAATAAGGAGCGTGGTTCACATTAGTGATTATCAGGCACAAAATGATAAGTTGACGCTGGAAAATAAAGATCTGCAACTTAAAATTAATCAGAGTAAAGCAACGTTACAAGGAGTACTTACAGATTTGAACCAATTGCCGTGTAATTTAAAAGTAGGCTTATATCAACAGTGGAATAACAAAGTAGTTAAATGCCGAGATGCAAAATTTAGCCTATCGGATAATTGATTAGACTGTTACTATTTTTTCAATTAATAGTAGTTTTTTATCACAACCCCCATTTGGGGTACTATGCAATGATGTTAAGTTAAGGTACAATATTAGTTTACTCAAAGGCATGGGTTTAATGAGTAGTGGAATAAAAAATGAAAAAGGTATACGTGGGTTACATAGGGAAACTGATTTTTTAGGGCTCACAAGAGAATTCGGACTTTTTAGTACGTTAAGGAAAATGTCAAATGTAGTATTCTCATTTATTGTATACAATTGCTACGCTTTGAATATTTCATGAGTTTTTATCCCAAAATAAAGGGTGCCACGCCAATAAAATTCAACTTTTATTTGATGTGTAAAAAACGGTTGTTTATTACATTTTTAAACAAAATAGGATGTTAGCTCTTAGTGTACTAAAAAGTCCGAATTCTCTCGTGACCACATGTAGTGCTCTTAATTCTTAAATGAACAACTGATTTATATGTTATCATTTATTCTAAAATGCAATTTTACAAGGTATCATGTATGCAAAAACTTATTATTACTGTAGCGGTAAATGGTGGAATTACTAGCCGCCAAAAAAATCCAAATGTTCCGTATTCACCAGACGAAATAGCTGAAGCAGTTTATCAGTCTTGGAATGCAGGTGCATCTATTGCACATATTCACGCAAGAGATGCAGACGGTAACCCCAGTTATAACGCCATTACTTATAAAGAAATTATTGATAAAATTAGAGCCAAGTGTGAGATATTGATAAACCTTAGTACCTCTGGTTTAAATCTTCCAGCTGACTTGGAGAAAAAAGAAGCATGGAACCATCTTGTGCACAAACCTGATATTGCCTCATTTAATTGTGGATCAGTTAATCATGGCGATAAACCTTTTATTAATCCACCAAAACTAGCGCAAGAGTTGGCAAACGATTTAAAGAAATACGGCGTAAAGCCGGAAATAGAGGTCTATCATACTGGTGTTATCGGCGAAGCTATCACTCTTGCTAATAGAGGGTATATTACAGACCCTATGTATTTTGCATTTGCTTTAGGTATTCGTGGTGGCACAAGTGCAACTTGCAAAAACTTATTGCACATGGTCGAAAGTATTCCTCAGAATAGCGTTTGGTCTGCATTAGCAATAGGTAAAACACAGCTATCAATTAATACGCATACAATTTTATTGGGTGGACATGTTAGAACAGGATTAGAAGATAATGTGTACTACAAGCACAACCATCTTGCCTCTAGTAATGCTCAATTAGTAGAAAGAATTGTCAGATTATCCCAAGAACTAGGCAGAGATATTGCCTCAGTTAATGAGAGTCGAGCAATATTAAATATTCAAAGTTAATTGTACAACTGAAAGATTTATAAAAATATGAAAAATATGCACCTAACCACTCAAACTCATTTTTATGGTAGTCAACTTGAAGAAGCTAAAGCTATAGTCATTTTATTACATGGCAGAAGACAAGAAATTCAACAAATACGTAAACTTAGTGAGCAACTTAGCTTGTCTGAAGAAATATGCTATATTCTTCCAGTCGCACATGAACAAACATGGTATCCACATGGATTTATGGCTCCGATAGCAAAGAATCAACCACATCTAGATCATGCTCTAGAATGTATTGACCAAATTGTATCTATGTTGAACGTAAGAAAAATTCCGAGTACAAAAGTGGTATTAATGGGATTCTCACAAGGTGCATGTCTTGCGGTTGAATATGTACTTAGAAACCCAGATAAACTTGGGGGATTGATTTCTTTTACTGGGGGCGCATTTGGCGCTGAAAATGATAATATTACTATTCCAAAAAATAAAAATTTAAATATCCCTGTTTTTTTAAGTATCCGAGACTCTGATACTTGGGTTCCATTAGATAGAGTAGTTAAAACAGCAAAAATATTTAAATCTTGTAATGCAGATGTTAATTTGCATATTTATCCTGGCACTGAGCACCACGTAAGTAATGATGAAATTAATGAAGCTCGAACTATGCTTAAGAAATTTTTACAGGGAGCTATTAATTGAGCGATGCATACATATGTGAATTTATCCGTACTCCAATTGGCCGTTTTGGGGGTTCTCTCTCTGATATTAGGCCTGATGACCTAGCAGCAATTGTCTTAAAAGAGATTGTAAATAAACATCCTCAAATCAAAAATCATATTGATGAAGTTATTTTAGGTTGTGCAAATCAAGCTGGGGAAGATAATCGAAATATTGCAAGAATGAGCTTATTGTTAGCTGGCATACCCGTGATAACACCTGGAATTACAGTTAATAGACTGTGTGCTTCTGGAATGGACGCAATTAGCATTGCAGCTAGAACAATAAAAACTCGCGAAGCCGATATTATCATTGCTGGTGGAGTAGAATCCATGTCCAGAGCTCCATTTGTAATGCCTAAACCAACAAAAGCTTTTAGTCGTAATCCAGAAATATTTGATACCACCATGGGCTGGAGATTTATAAATAAGTTAATGAAGCAAACATATGGTGTAGACACGATGCCTGAAACGGCAGAAATAGTTGCACAAAAATTTAAAGTTAATCGTGAAGATCAAGATATGTTTGCTTTAAGAAGTCAGCAGCGTTATGCACGGGCTAAAGATGCTGGTATATTTGCTAAAGAAATCATACCAATTAGTATTTCTCAGCGAAATAAATCGCTTTTAGTTGAGCATGACGAACACCCTCGCGAGACAAACTATGAAGCCCTCAAAAATTTACAAGCGTTATTAGGTCAAGATTCAACTATAACAGCAGGAAACTCATCTGGTATTAATGATGGGGCTGCCGCAGTTATAATTGCATCTGCTAAAGCAGTACAAGAATTTGGATTGACACCAAAAGCTAAAATCATTTGTTCGGCGAGCTCTGGAGTTGAACCCAATATAATGGGTGTAGGTCCAGTATCAGCAATTAATAAAGCTTTAAATTTCGCAAATCTAAAAATTGAGGACATTGGAGTCATTGAATTAAACGAGGCATTTGCTTCCCAATCTTTAGCAGTACTCAGAGCTTTGGGTTTACCAGATAATGCAAGCCATGTAAATGCAAACGGGGGGTCCATTGCATTAGGGCATCCATTGGGCATGACTGGAACAAGAATAATAGGCACAGCAGTAAATCAACTCATCTCCAAAAGTTTAAAATATGCATTATGTACTATGTGTGTTGGAGTTGGACAAGGAACAGCAATTATCTTAGAAAATGTTTTTAATGAAATTTAATGATAAATCGAACATAGTCCCTGTATTAATTTTAGCATCTGTAATAATAATTTGGAGCATTAGCTTCCCTATTATTCGAGAATTAGAGCTAATTTTATCAGCTCAGACAATTGTTTTTTATCGTGTATTGGTCGTCTGTGTTTTTATGTTTATTTTTGTGAAAATCAAATATAAACGAATATTATTTAGTCGTAAAGACCTAAAGTTAATATTGATAATAGGACTAATGCAAATATTTGGCTGCCTTTCATTAATAACTACTGGATTAGAATTCATTCCAGCCTCTGGTGCTATATTTATCGCATATAGCACCCCATTATTTATTATACCAATATCATTAATACTGAAAATGAACTCTTTAAATATAAAAAGTTTGATTGGTTTAATAATTGGCTTTTTGGGACTATTCATATTATTTGTATCAATTATAAACTCAAATAATAATTCTTGGTTTGGGATTGCTGTTTTATTGTTGTCAACATTAAGTTGGTCAATTTCTATAATTTTAATTCGGCGGTTAAATTGGCATGGTGATTTAATCAAATTATTACCGTGGCAGTTGCTAGTTGGTCTAATTGCTATTATACTATTCAATCACACACTTTATTTTCAAGTATCATTTGATAAAATAAATATCAAGAGTATTGTTGAAATTTTATTTTTAAGTTTTGGTGCAACTGGCTATGCTTTTTGGGCTAGCACATATATATCTAGAAAATTCACGCCTCAAGTTAGTTCACTCTCTTTTATGTTAACACCTATACTTGGGACATTGTTTTCTTTTTTCATATTCAAAGAAGAGGCTGGTATCTTATTAATTTCTTCTCAAATTTTAATTTTTATGGGCATAACGATAACACTGTTGTACCCATTGCCTGCAAAAAAATAGTAATAATATTTAAAAGGTTGTCCTATGCAATGTTTTGATTTTCAACGAGAGCGTAAACTACGAGTCAATTCAACTTTAAGATCAATGTTATCAGAAAATGTTTTAAGACCTGAACATCTAATCAAGCCACTTTTTATTCACCTAGAAAATAGTTGTGAGCTATTACCTCAACTACCAAATAGTATGGTTTTTTCTCTTAACGGTTTATTATCGCATATTGAGTACTTAATGAAAAAAGGTATTCGTGGGGTTAATTTATATCCAAAAATTCCAACAGTTGAAAAAGATAATTTGGCTACTCAAGCATTAAATCCTGAAGGGGTTATTCCACAAGCAATTAAGTTAATTAAAGCTAATTTTCCCGAATGTCTTATTCTTCCAGATGTTGCGTTAGACCCATATACATCACATGGTCATGATGGAATATTAGATAAAAATGGTAACATATTGAATGATGATAGTGTAGAAATAATGGCAAAGCAAAGTATCATATTTGCAGATGCAGGAGCAGACATGCTAGCGCCATCAGATATGTTTGATGGTAGAACAAGATCAATACGTTTAGCACTGGATGCTGCAGGGCATCACTATGTTGGTATAATTGCATATGCAGCAAAATATGCTTCTGCATTTTATAACCCATTTAGAGCTGCATTGGGAAATAGTGCATTAAAAAAACTTGATAAGCGCAGTTACCAAATAGAACCGTCAAGTTCACGGCAAGCGCTAGATAAAATTTTAATTGATCTAAATGAAGGCGCTGATATTGTAATGATAAAACCTGCTGGACATTATCTAGATATTGTTGCAAAAGCTCGTCAAATGACAAATAAGCCCATTGCCGTATTTCAAGTCAGTGGAGAATGTGCGATGATTAAAATTGCAGCAGAAGCTGGATTAATAGATGAGCATAACGCGGTATATGAGCAATTAATCTCAATGAGGCGTGCTGGAGCTGATTTGATATTTACTTATTATGCGGATCTATTATTTTAAGAGTATTGCAAAACATGAATTTTATCTAAATAGCTGTAACGTATCAAATTGATGCCCAAAATATTGATTTACCTAATCAGGTTTTAGCTTAATTCGCGTTACCGAGTATTCCCCACTCAACTTTTTACTGTTCAGTGGGGATAAAAAACATATTAGGTCAAGTAATCAAATACTACTTCCCCACCGATTAAATTTACATCTGCAATAAAATAGCTCGCACCAAGAATTTTACGCACTGGCAGTTTATTCAATTCTGCTAAGGCATGGTCGAAGAACTGTAATTGACTTGGTCCACTCCATGCACCATGAACAGTAACATCACCAACAAAACACTTCGTCAACTGACAAATTGAAGCCTCTTTAAGATTAACATGAGGAATTATTTTTAACATGTAAATTGGTGTCTCTTCCAAATTTTTTTTAATTTCTGCAGAATCTAACGTATGATATTTATATCCCATAGAACCTGCTGCAACTATGGTACTATTGTATTTTAGCGTTCCCAACAGTGTATCTACATCTACTTTTAATTCTGGTTTGGCATATTTTTTAGGATAACCCCAAATTTCACGCCCTGCTGAAATTGAAGCTACATCATCGACGAACATTGCATGTGCGTAAACGCCCTTTTTACCTTCGAATTCAACTTCAATTTGTTGACCAGCCTCTTGAAAACTACCAAACCCATTAGCATCTGGCATCTTCATAAACTCCATTTTGACCACATTACTTACTAATTTTAAAGGCTCCGGTACAACAGCTTTTAACGCTTCAAAGTCAGTTTCATACTGAATAATAAAGTACTCACGATTAGTCATAAGGTATTCAATCTTCGATGCGCTGGGAGAACAATAGGGCATACCAAAAGCATTTTGTTTAATTTCTTCAATCTTCATAAATAACCTTCTTTCTATGGAATTACAAGGTAAAAAGCATTTTTCAGTAAACTAAGAGCCACCTATAATTTTGATAAAAAATGTAATAAAGTGAGTTATAACCGCCCACATATTCCACATCTAATCTAAAAATAGCTTAAAAGCTACTTAAATCAAATGTTATGTGACTAACATAAATACATAACGTGCGACACAAACCACCATTTATTTTGAACATCTTAGAGATTATAACATACCAATTTTAAACTTTTGAATAGTAATTTTATACCTATACGAGGTTGTAACTGCAATCCTCAGTTTTTTCCGACAACTAATTTTAATTTAACCCACAGATAAATCTTAAATCATATTAAAATAGTCTTACAATTCACTATTACTGTCATAATAGGGAATTTTACTTGCAAGCATCTCACATAAAATACACAAATTACGAACTAACTACAATGGTTATGTTTTTTGTGATAGTTCCAGAATAAAACACAGATCAGAACAAGAATACCCGCCGCGAGCGAAATGACCATTGAGGCTTTTGCAACCGCTGTTTCATTAGTGCTACGTGAATACCATTCACAAGCTAAAACCACCACTAACCCAATGACAAAAGGAAACCAGACACCCATAAAATTATACTTATCAAATTTCGTTGCCAAATATGCTAGAATATACGAACAAATATAGATAATAATCTCATGATGCATAATTATAAAAGACATATTTTTCCTTTACTAAAATTTCTTCTTGATTCAATGGTTTCACGGTATTACAAACATCAATATCCCAATTATAGCATCAAATTAGTTAAAATATTTTTAAGTATAAAAATAATTAAAAAATTTTAAACTTTTTGAACAATTTTAAAATGAGACTACATGTGATAGGGTGCTAATCTAGGGTTAGATGCATGCTTAACAATCCATGTTAATAAATTTGACAAATGAATAATAAAACTCTATAATCCTAATATAGGATTTTACTATTTTAATGAGGTGATATTATGAGTGCTATAGTACATGTGCCAATGATTAAAAATGTTGGATTAAACGGGCAAATTTCACTAGGCAAAAAGTATGCTGGCAGACAAGTTATTTTAACTGAACTTGACGATGGTAGTATTATTTTAAAACCTGGTAAATTCGTGCCAGACAATGAGATGTGGTTATATAAAAATGGAGGAGAAAAAAGACTTGATAACGCATTAGAGTGGCTTGCTTCGAGTAATCGTAAAGACAACTATAATGAAATTGCGGAGCAGTTAGAAAATGTCTAATGTTTTACTGGACTTAAATTATTCTACTTTTCAGGTTGAACTATTTACACTTCAAAAAGCCGAGCAAACAGCATTTTTGACTACATGTAATAAAATTAGACAAATGACGTGGGAAATGGTTTATAAAGACAGAGGTCTTAGATGGGAAGAAATTATTTCTAAACGTAATAAAGCAGGTGATAAAATTTATTCAATTAGATTCTCCCAAAAATATCGCTCAACTGTAGTTAGGGATAGGGATTTTATGGTATTTCTATCTATTCACCCAGACCATGATAGCACATATGTAAAGCGAGATTAAGTAAGCTAATTTTGTTTCAATGCTTCAAAGTTTCATTTGTAGCTACACGCAAAATATGTTATTATCATTCTTTCAAATAAATTAATGAAATGATGAAAATATGAAAGTGATTGCGATTTTAAATCAAAAAGGCGGTGTTGGTAAAACAACACTGTCAATAAACGTGGCTAGAGCAATTCAATTAGCAGGGTGTAAAGTTGTGCTAATTGATGCTGATCCACAGGGAAGCAGCAGGGATTGGAATTCTGCCAATGGTGGTAGTCTTTTGCCAGTTTTAGGGCTGGATAGAAAAACTATTGAAGCAGATATTAAGAATATTCAAGGGTATGAATATGCAATTATTGATGGCGCACCACAATTACGAGAAATGGCAGTTGCAGCAATTAAGGCAGCCGACATTGTATTAATTCCTGTGCAGCCATCACCATTGGATATTTGGGCTACAAGTGATTTAATTGAATTAATTAAAGAACGTCAAACAATATCAAATAAACCAAAAGCAGCTTTTATTGTAAGTCGTCAAATTCAAAACACCCAAGTTGGTAAAGATGTGCGGGATGTATTATCACAATCTGGATTAAAAGTCTTTGATAATGGCACATTTCAGCGGGTTGCATATTCAGACAGTTTAGCCTCTGGTAGCACTGCACTTGATATTACTGGTAAGGCAAAGGAAGAGATAGAATTAATCACGAATGAGTTATGGGAATTTATAAATGCCTAATGAAAAAAATAAAAAAGCTACTAATTTAGGATTCAGGCCTGCGCGGGTTGCTGATGATGTTCAAGCTGAAATTTCAAAACAAGAAACAACAAGATTAAACATTGAAATACCAAAAGAATTAGCCATCAAGTTAAAAATGCAAGCCTTACGAGAAGATAAGACTTTAAAAGAGTTAATTACACCAGTTCTTGAAACAATTATCAAATAACATTATGAAATTATGTTATTTTGAAATAATGAACGTATTCTCAAATGAATGCAATAGATGAAATCAATTAATAAAAAACTAACTGAAGAACTAATAATAAAAGCGCGTGAACTAGGTCTAACTGGTAAACAGCTAGACACATATGTTTCTACAAATATGTATATCTTAGAAAAAGAACGCAAAAATAAAGCTGAGGAAGAAGCCAAGTTGCTTGGTACCGCAATGCAACAGCTTTTACCTGAAATTTTTGAGGATAAGCGAGCTATTCCAAATAGTTTTTTACGCGGAGCATTATTTGGTATGGTGCGCAAAGGTCGCAGATCTTTAGTTGGGGATATGCCTATATTTACAATGAGCCAATATGATTTAACTTTTACAGGTTATGAATTAGATCAGAACGATTTAGAATTATGGGATACGTTAATTTACTTAGCTAAAGAACGTAATGTTAATAATGAATTGCGGATTACATTATATGATTTGTGTCAACAAATGAGATTATCTTACAATCAAGAGAGAAGCAAAAAACTTGAAGAAAGAGCCTTAAGATTACAGCTTGGGCAAGTAAAAATTCAAACTAACAATAAAACATTTGCTGGTAGTTTGATCAATAACGTATACATTGACAAAGAAGGTGACGGTAAGTTAGTTATTGAGTATAATAAAAAGCTTGCACCACTTTTTACAGAAGACTTTACATACATTAGCGCAGATATTAGGCATCTACTTGGAGATAATCAACTAGCTAGATGGCTATATAATTTTTATGAAAGCCATAATCAACCAATACCATTTGCGATTGATTTTATTAAAAAGTTATGTAGGAGTGATAGTGAGTTAAAAGGGTTTAAACAGAAGTTAAAAATTTCATTAGAGCAAGTAAAAAAAGCTCATTTAGCGGTTAATCATAAATCAAAATGGGATTATGAAATTTCAAAAAATAACTATCTAATGATTTATCCTAAAGGTAAAACTAAAAAACAATTAGAGCTTTTTAGTAAATTTTGATTCATTTTAACTAATGACGCATCAGATACCAACTAATGACGCATCAGATACCAACTAATGACGCATCAGATACCAACTAATGACGCATCAGATACCTAATTCATGACGCATCAGATACCATTATTTTTTTATCCACAAGATAACAATCTGTTATAAATACATATATTTTCCATGAAAAGAGTGCCTAATCCCTATCTTAATCCTTTATATAATCCTTTATTTTCACCTGAAATTTATTTTAAAATTT
>JAIETT010000102.1 GCA_019744945.1 Burkholderiales bacterium | reverse complement strand
TTTATGCCAATTTTACAGTGGAATGCTACCTATTTAAATAAATTTAGCGGTGCTAAAATTAAAATTTCTGGTAATGCTGATGATTATAAAGATGCCGCACAAAATATGACCTTATCCATGCAACGTGCACAAAATGTACGTTTTGCTTTGATGGATATGGGCGTGCAAGATCAGCAGATTGAGATCGTGGCATTAGGTGATCGCGAGCAGAAGTTTAAAAAAGATGCAGATGGACATCAACCGCGCAATCAACGTGTTGATGTGTTTTATACAGCACAAAAACCTAAAGGCTATACTGTTGAAAAAATCCCAGTTGTGACGATTGATACGTTTGAGCAAACTGTAATACCTGAACCAATTTAATAAATTAACGTAATAAATAAAAACCCTAGCATACATCTAGGGTTTTTAGGTTGCGCAGTTCAAAAGGATTTTTTGACATTCTCCCTCATTCGTACCATGCTGTACGCTTGTCAAAAATTCAACTTATTTAGTTGCGCTTAGTCGTGAATAGCTAAAGTTTCTAACCGAATTGTAGCATGTTGTTTTATATTTTTGCATCGTGCGACGCAATAACTTTATGAAGTTAACGGTGTATAAATTATTGTGTTGCTGTGTAATCTGGCCAAATTTGATA
The DNA here is from genome assembly GCA_019744945.1 of Burkholderiales bacterium. Taxonomy (GTDB): domain Bacteria; phylum Pseudomonadota; class Gammaproteobacteria; order Burkholderiales; family UBA11063; genus Aquella. The sequence goes on along the minus strand of JAIETT010000102.1, from coordinate 9,644 downwards.
TAATGTCAAGCTGATTTAAAATTATTAAATGGAGACATAAATTATCCAAAATAGTTAGAGTAGCCAAATATTTATGAGAGATTATGAAAAAATTATTATTTGTGTGGAGCGGATTAAAAATTGGTGGTTCAGAACGTGCCTTGCTAACCCTAGTTAAATATTTGATTAAAGATTATGACATTGAGATTTTGTGTCATCAACATATTTGTGAATACACAGTTTTACCTGATGTAAGCATTAGTTATATACCAACTCCAAGAGCAAAATTCTTAAATAAGCTTATCGATAAATTATATTTGTGGCAGGCGATTTATAAGCATGCCAGTAATGTCGATGTTGTAATTTGTAATGAATTTCCATTGTTAGCTATTTTTAGCTATTTTGTCGCAAAATTACAACGTAAGCCGTTGATTATTTGGAATCATAGTTGTCGTGATGAATTAGCGTTAACAAATAATTCAATGGTGGAGTTAGTTTATAAATATGTTTTAAAAAATGTGCGTTCTATAGTAAATGTTAGTAGTTATTCAGAGCGCTCTTTATTTAAATACGTTGCTTGTGAGCTAGAGAATAGCCAAGTAATCTATAATGTCGTCGATGTTATTTTACCGTCTTTGCCACTTGGTATCCCTCATCAAAAAGCTAAATATCATATTGTTGCGATAGGTAGTCTAATTCGTGAAAAGAATTTCAGTTTATTAATTTGTGCTACAGAGGTTTTAATCAAAGAACATCACCTAGATTTAGAGGTTATCATTTGTGGCGATGGTATTGAAAAGAATAATCTCCTTGAATTAATAAGTACTCTGGATTTAAATGCACATGTTAAATTGGTGGGGAAAGTTAGTAATCCGTTAGATTACATTCAAGTTAGTGATTTATTGGTGTCGCCATCTAATTCAGAATCATTCTCTTTGGTAGTTTGTGAGGCTCTTTTGTTGAATAAGCCTGTTATAGTTACCAATACTGGTGCTGCAGAAGTAGTTGGTAATGGTAAATATGGCATTGTGGTTGAGAAAAATAATAAAGCTCAACTAGTTAATGCGATTCTAACTGTGATTAAGAAACCATTATTAGTTCAACCTATGCTTGAGAATTATGATGTGGCATTAAGTAGATTTAATGCTGATACTCAGGTTATACCAAGGTGGAAAAAATTATTTACATGGCTATAAATAAATTTAATGTTTTTTGTTAGATGTGAGTTATGGATAATGTGTTAAAAATAAAGCTGATAGTTAATTGTTAATTTTATCTGGATTAGATGGAATTTCAATTGTGGAGATTATTGATGTTGTTTGTATTTAAAGTGTGTGTAAAATTATATGTTTTACTAAAAAGTATATTATTACTTGTAATTACACGATTATTAAATTTAAAATATCCATTAGCTCTTAGGCATAAGCATCAATTTGTGAATTTAATTCCAACTAATTTGAGTTGTCTAGAAATTGGTCCGTTTAATAAGCCTCTATTAGCGGGTAGTAACGTTAAATATTTTGATGTACTCGACCAAAATGGGCTAATTAAGCGAGCAGGTGAGCTAAATATTGAGAGTGAGTTAATTCCTCAAATTGACTTCGTGTCTGAACATGGAGATTTAAAAGTTGTTGATGAGAAGTTTGCTGTGGTTTTATCCTCACATGTAGTGGAACATCAACCAAATTTAATAGCTCATTTACAAGCCGTGGCGGATATTTTGCTTGATTCAGGGCGCTATTTTCTTATAATTCCAGATCGCAGGTTCTCTTTTGATTATTTTTTAGCGGAGTCAAGTTTAGCTAAAGTTGTGGCGGCTAATGTTGAATCAAGGAAGACACATACTTTAACTAGCGTGATTGAGCATCGTTGCCTAACCACTCATAATAACCCATATTTACATTTATTAGGAATTCATGGTAAACCAATGATTGGTCAAGAACTAGCTCAAGTTGTTAAACTAGCTATAACTGAATGTCAAAACAATCTGAATGGTTATATTGATGTACACGCGTGGTATTTTACACCATCAGGATTTTGCACATTAATCAATCGATTATTTGAGCTCGGTTTGATTAAGTTTAAAGTAGAAAAAGTATATCCGACAACACCTGGTAAATTAGAATTTTTTGTTATTTTGCGTAAAGTGAGTTAAAGTGAAGAGTCTTGCTATTTTTGCTCATTATGATGCAGATGATTCAATAAAAAATTATGTTGTGTATTACTTACAAGAGTTGAGCAAAATAGTTGATCAGATTATTTTTGTTTCAACTTCCACGCTAGATGAGTCTGAATTAGCCAAATTCGGGAGCTTAAATGTTCGGATAATTCTTCGTGAGAATGTTGGTCATGATTTTTATAGTTATAAAATTGGTCTTGCGAGTATACAGAATCTAACGCGTGTGGGCAAATTGATTTTGTGTAATGATAGTTGTTTTGGACCTTTGTTTGAATTGCAAAATATTTATGCTAAGTTAATTAATTCATCTGGAGATTTTTGGGGCATCAGTGTTAATAGTCGTCCGAGGTTGCATTTACAAAGCTATTTTTTAATCTTTAGCCATCAGGTAGTCAACTCTGCGGCGTTTAATGATTTTTGGCGTAAGTTAGCGATTATTTCAGATAAAGATAGTATTGTGAATAATTATGAAGTCGGTCTTTCGCAATGTTTACTGAGCGCTGGTTTTAAATTAAGCTCATGGTTGCCAATTAATGATTATAAAATTAAATACTTGCCGTTATTATGTCGTAAGTGGCAAATTTTCATTGATGAACGAAATAATGTCAATAGTCGTTATTCGTGGAAAAATCTGCTGGAGCCATTAACTAGAATTGATAAAACTATTAGTTTGTTTGACGTTAGTATTCAAAATTACCAGCTGCCATTTTTGAAGAAATCATTATTTAAAGATCATTGGATAAGTCATCAACAAATTATTCAAATAGTGGAAGATAATGCCAACTATGACGTGGAATTAATTAAAGAAGCCTTGCATGACTAAATTAGCCATTATTACGGTGACTTACAATAGTGCCTCAGTAATTGAGCCATTTCTGCAAGCGTTGCTTGCGCAGAATTACCCACATTGGCAGTTGTATTTGATCGATAGTGCTTCAATTGATTCAACTTTGCAACAAATAGCCAGTTATGCTGATTCGAGAATTAGATTGCTGGCGCAAGTCAAGAATATCGGATTTGCGGCAGGGAATAATGTAGGCATTCAGCAAGCAATTATTGATGGCTGTGATGAGTTTTTGTTGATTAATAATGATACCGAATTTGCTGCAGATTTTTTATCTATCCTATTGGTGCAACGTCATAAATATCCTAGCGAAGTATTAACTCCGAAGATTTATTATTACAATCCAATAAATACTATTTGGTCGGCTGGTGGCGGTTTTAAACCACGACATGCGTGGGCGGCGTATCATATCGGTGAAAATGAAATCGATCTTGGACAATATGACCATGATTATGCATGTGATTTTGTGCCAATGTGTTGTGTTTTGATTCCTTTAAGTGCATGGAACAAAGTCGGTAGGCTGGATGCTAAATATTTTATTTACAGTGAAGATGCCGATTGGTTTTACCGTGCCAAACTAGCGAGAATTTGTTTACATTATTGTTATGAACCAGTTCTTTATCATAAAGTAAGTAGCTTAACTGGTGGTAGTAAAAGTTACTCAGGAGCGTATTACGGTAGTCGTAATCGAGCGTATTTTATTTGTAAACATTTTGCTGGTTGGCAACGGATGGCTTATTTGAGTAAATATTTTGTGGGTATGTTTGTGGCGCTAGTCACTAAGAAATATACGTGGCAAGAGTTTAGTTGGCGACTGCCTGCATTCTTTAAAGGAATAAAGCTCTGATGCGAAAAATTCTCTTAATTAAACGTGGTGCAATTGGTGATCTGCTGATGGCAACGCCATTAATTCGCCAGTTAAAGCAGAAATTGAATTGCCAGTTAGATATTGTGGTCGGTAGGGCAGCGAGTTGTGCGCTAATTAATAATCCATACCTTGATCGACAAATTATTCTCAATGATGCTGATTTTACGCTTAAAGGTGCGCCACGCCTATCTAGGCGATTATTAGCCCTACGTAGTCAATATGATTATGTGCTGGTTTTAGATAAGCACTGGTATTTTAATTTAATGGCACACCTCGTGGGTGGTAAAGTAATTGGCTATACGCGGAGTAAGTTTGCGCATCGCTTGCTAATGGCAGCCGTTGATTATGCGGATGTAACTCGTTATCACGGTTTATACTATTTGGATTTATTGCAAGTTAGTGGCTTGGCTGCAGCTGATTATCGTGATATTGAACTGGATTTATGCATCACCATCAGCGATAAATTAGTAGTTGAGGAGTTTATTCTTGAGCACAAGTTAAACAATTTTACAGTAGTTATCAATAGTGGTGGCAATAATGCGTATGAAACTAAAGGTTTACGGATGTTACCAACCGCAAAAACTCTAACTTTGCTGCATGGCTTGTTAGAGCAGGGTAAAACGGTGCTGTTAGCTGGAGGTAAAATTGACTTTCAGAATAATCAAGCTTATCTTCAACAATTAAATTATCCTGAGCGCTTAATTAATCTAGCTGGAAAGTTTAATTTAGCTGCAAGTAGCTATTTAATTGGGCGTAGTGAACATTTTTATACCACCGATTGTGGAGCGATGCATCTCGGGGTTGCGCGACAACTGGGTGAACGGATGACGGCATTTTTTGGTCCGAGTAATCCAGCGCATATTTTACCAGCAAGTTATTTGGCTCAATCGGCAATTTGGCATGATCAACAAATTTATGATCAACGTTATCAATTAGATGGATCTCAGCAGACACCCGAGCCAGAGTATTTCACCAATCTAGATATTAATTCCCGTCTTTGAAATTAAGCATAAGTAGTCTAACTGAAGTCTATTTCTTAATAATTTTACTGAAGTCAAAATTCTGTTTTGCAGCGCACTAAACTCATGCGTGAAGAGTGTAATCTAGCGTGGTATAATAAACACTCTAGTTGACTTTATTAATTGCAAAGAATAAATCCCCAATGAAAAAAAAATTATTTAAACTATTTATGTTTATACTTTTAGCTGTGATTTGTGCTGTTCTTTTTGAGCGCCTTCACCTCTATCTGTATTTAAATTTAGATAGCTTTAATCGTTATCATAATGAGATTCTTCATTTCGAACAGCAACATATGTTTGAGTTTACGGTTGGTTATATAATTGGCTATATTGTGCTAATTGCCTGCTGTGTACCAGGGACAATTGTTTTTGATCTGGTTGCGGGGTTTGTTTACGGACCATTTATTGGAACATTTATGGTTTTAGGCTGTTATTTATCTGGTGCTATTTTAAATTTTCTACTAGCACGCTTCTTACTCAAAGATATGTTTAAACGGCGCTTTGGTCATTTGCAACATTTAATTTTAAATGAACGTGGCATGCAAGCTACCGCACTAAATTTAATTGGTTTACGCTTTATTCCGGTAATACCTTTTTGGGTGTTGAACATTTTAGCGGCAGTTTTAGAAATTCCATTTTTAGTTTTTGTGATTACTACTTTTATCGGCATTATTCCAACCTCAATAGTCTATGTCTTAATTGGGCATGGTGTGCGTGATCATTTGCGTTCAAATCAACCGATTACCATAGAGATGTTGGCGGAACCTAAGTTATTTGTTCCTATGTTTCTGTTAGCCTTGCTGATTTTAATTCCTAATCTAGTCCGTTCAATTCGCAAAAAATTGAGAAGTAATTCATCGTCGATTGAGGGTGAATGATTTGAATTTATTGTGGTTCCAACGCTTGGCATTGGTGGTCGGTGATTTATGTAGTATGTTGTTAGCATTCGTTTTTGCCATTTCTTTTACTCAAGTTTATCATGCTGATCTCAGCCACAATCCATTGGTGAGTTTTTTTACTTTTGGGGTGTCTAAATTTCTCGGTTTATTGGTGATTTGCGCGTTCTGGTATCGTGAGCATTATATTAAACGGCGACCATTTTGGGAAGAGCTACGCCAAATTCTTTGGTTGGTGGCTTTTTTTGTAATGCTTAATCTGGGTATGGCTTTTGTGCTTGGAAAAGGTTCGCTTAAGATTTTAATCATCGGTTTTTGGTTGACATTTGCAGTCATTACACCGCTAATTCGCGTATTAATTAAGCTTACGTTGTATAAGTGTAATTTGTGGCAGCGTCAGCTTTATATCGTGGGAGCAGGTAAAACGGCCTTGAATGCCTATAATTTGTTTGCGCATAATTATTTGATGGGTTATTCACTAATTGGCTTTGTCGATATTCTTGCTGAAGTAGAGTGTGCTCCACGAATTAAACCTCTTCCAGCTCGAACATTGAGTGAAATTCAATTACTTGAGTTACTTAAGTCTAATTCAGCATGTGACATTATTATTGCTTTAGAACATCAAGACTTAAATCGCAAAATTAATTTAATTAATTTTTTACAGCATAATTGTTTATCCTTACTAGTTGTTCCAGAAATTAGTGGTCTTGCGCTCTATGGTGCTGAAATTGATCATTTTTTTGGCAATGATCAGTTGGTGTTACGCTTGAATAATAATTTAGCACGTAGCACCAATGCGTTGCTTAAACGCATTTTTGATTTAATTTGCGTGATTAGTGGCTTAATTGTCTTGGCGCCATTTTTTCTGCTGATTGCGCTGTTGATCAAGTTTTCTGCCAAAAGCCAAATATTTTATTTGCATCAACGGATTGGCAAACATGGTAAACCATTTTATTGTATCAAATTTCAATCGATGTATGCCAATAGTGCTGAATTATTGAGTGAGTTATTGGCAAATGATCCGTTGGCGAAACAAGAGTGGGAGCAAGCGTTTAAACTTAAAAATGATCCGCGAGTAACACCAATTGGGCGTTGGTTACGTAAGACTAGTTTAGATGAATTACCGCAACTATTTAATGTGTTGTTCGGGAATATGAGTTTAGTTGGACCACGTCCAATTGTGCAGCAAGAAATTGAACGTTATAAAGACGGATTTTATTATTATCAGTTAGTTTTGCCTGGTATTAGCGGATTGTGGCAGGTTAGCGGACGCAGTGAAACCGACTATAGTGATCGAGTGCGCTTGGATGCCTGGTATGTGAAAAATTGGTCGTTGTGGTATGATGTAGTAATTTTGGTTAAAACTATAGGGGTAGTTTTTAAGCGAACGGGTGCATATTAACGCGAATTTAATTTTATGAGAGGTCGTGTGGCATGAGTCAATCGTCAAGCTTTTTAAAAAAGCCCTTTTTTATTCTTTGCTTTCTGGAGTTCTTTGAACGCTTTGGTTATTATGGGTTTAATTATATTTCGATTTATTTTTATATCTCAAAATTAGGCTTTAGTGAAGCTCAGGCGACGATTTTAATGGGTGGCTTTGCCTCATTAACCTATGTATTTAATGCAGTAGGTGGCTATGTCGCGGATAATGTGCTGGGGATTAAACGCACGATGTTTACGGGCGCTGCACTGCTTTGTCTTGGATATGCCTCGTTAGCAATTGGGAGTAATTTTAGCCATGTTTTTGTCTATGGCGCCTTGGCGTTAATTATACTGGGTTCATGCTTATTTAAACCTGCGCCGACCAATTTAATTGCTTCGATTTATGGTCACGATAAAAGTAGCCTCGATTCAACTTATACGCTTTTTTATATGTCAATTAATGTCGGTTCTTTTTGTGCTTCAATTTTGGTGCCATTATTGGCTAAAAATTACGGTTATACCACGGCATTACTAGTTTGTTCGGTTGGTGTTTTGGTTGGTATTTTGTATAATATTAAAAATTATGCAGTGCTAAAATATGTTGATAATAACATGGGTTTGCAACCTTTAAATCTTAAAAAAATCTTACCGTTTGTGGTTAGCTTAGTTGCAGGGTTGTTGTTTGTAACCACGATGTTACAAAATGATAGTTTAATTAACCTGCTGTTGACCGTTGCCTCGGTGATTATCTTTAGTTATTTTATTTGGCAGATTATCCGTGAACAAAACCCAGCGCAACGCAAAAAAATGCTGGTAGCGGTAGTTCTGCTTATTTACGCAGTGGTGTTTTTTGTGATTTATCAGCAGAAAAACACCTCGTTCATGTTATTTAATAAACATCATGTCAACTTACTTTTTTTCGGCTGGAATATTAATCCGCAAACGGTACCTGGTTTATTAGGAACCAGTGGAATTATTTTGTTATCGCCGATTTTTGCCATTTTATATCGTAAATTGGGTAAAAATGATTTATCTTTACCACATAAATTTGCGATTGGATTATTGATGAGTGCGAGTGCCTATGCCTTATTGTATTTAGTTTGTTTGATGACTGATCCGAGTCAAAAAATTAGTTTTGCTTGGGAAATTTTGGCGATTTCGGTGTTTTTTGCGTCTGCTGAATTATTAATTAGTGCGCTGGGTGTGTCATTGATGGCGCAATTGGTACCTGAGCGCATGCGCGGTTTTGCAATGGGGACTTGGTTTATTACCAGCGCTTTAGGGATTAAATTGGGCTCATATGTGGCCTCTCTAGTGGCTAATCACCGCAGCACGCAAGTGAGTGACGTTTATGATGCGGCACAGCAAATTGCCAGCTTCCAAAGCTATCAACATTTATTTGGTAGTATTGCATTATTTGGTTTAGTGGCGGGGTTAATTGCGTGGCTGCTCGGTGGTAAATTGAAACGAATGATTAATGCTTAGATGGATAAGATAAAATGTTTGATTATATTGTAGTTGGTGCTGGATTTACCGGTGCGGTTTTGGCGGAACGAATTGCGACTCAGTTGAAAAAGCGGGTTTTAATTATTGAACAACGCAATCATATTGGTGGTAATTGCTATGACCAATATAATGAAGATGGATTACTGGTACATAAATATGGACCGCGGGTTTTTCATACGCCAGATAAGCAAATTTGGGATTATTTATCGCAATTTACCGAATGGAAGAGTTATCAACATAAAGCCGCCGCATATATTGATGGTGTGTTAGTGCCAATTCCATTTAATTTGAATAGTCTAGAATTAGTTTTTCCTAAATATTTAGCCGAGGAATTAAGTCGTAAATTAATTGAACTCTTTGGTTACGGCAGCAAAATTCCAATTTTAGAGTTGCGCAAAACTGATGACGCAGAGCTTAAACTTTTGGCTGATTTTATTTATAATAAAGTTTATCTGAACTATACCTATAAACAATGGGGTCTGAAACCAGAAGAGCTGGATGAATATGTCACAGGGCGCATGCCGATTTATATTACACGTGATGATCGGCATTACCATGATAAATATCAGGCAATTCCGCGGTTTGGTTACAATCAATTATTCAAACGGATGTTAAATAATTTGAATATCAAGGTTATGTTAAATACAGATTATCGTGAAGTTGTGACGATTAATCATCATACCAAGCAAGTTAAATTCATGGGGCAAATCTTTGATGGTAAATTGATTTTTACGGGCAAAATTGACGAGTTATTTGATTATTGTTATGGCGAATTGCCGTATCGTACGGTGGATTTTAATGTAAAAGTGTTACAAAAAGAGCACTATCAAGATATTGCTTGTATAAATTATCCAAATGATTATGATTTTACGCGAGTTACCGAAGCAAAGCATTTAACTGGACAAGTTCATCCCTATACCGCGATTGTGGA
>JAIETT010000159.1 GCA_019744945.1 Burkholderiales bacterium | reverse complement strand
AAGTTAGAACAAAATACTAAATTAGTTGCTGAAAATCAGCAAACATTTAGCGAGCATTTAGAACAGAATAATGATAAATATTCTGTTCATGAAAGCGGTAAATTAACAATTATCAACGATGGAGTTGCTAAAGAGATTAATTTATACAAGGTTAAATCAATTGATGATAATCAAGAATTTATTGTTAATGCGCGCCAGCTTGATTATTTCAATAAGGATGAGAAACTGAATCATGTTTTTGAAGCCAAAATAATTGATGATGAGATTAAATTTTCAATAACTAAAGAATCAGTTTTAAGAAACATAGCTAAAGCTGAGATCTTAGCCGAAGAACTACAAACATTTAAATCTGATGTGCAATCCAAATACAATGTTGATGAATTTGTTAGTGAACATACAGGAACTTTAATTAAAGTTGGCAAAGACTCCAATGGTGAGCAATTTACTTTAATTAAAACTGAGAAAGGTTTTGAACGTCTATTTAATGATGAATTAGCCGATAAAGTATTAATGGAGAATATGCCAATGGGTTCTAAAATTTCCGTCCTTGTACCAATACAAACAACTAAAGAAATTGAAGTAACTAAGGAAGTGTTTAAGATTGAACGCGCTGATAAATATTTGCAACTCGATGACTTACAATTAAAAGCCGATTTAGTGCTACCTAGGAAGCCAATCATGCTTGAAGCGATGGGCGAGGTTATATCTTCAGGGCAGATTAAAACCAAGGCGGGTAATGACGTTTGTTTAACGAAAATTAAACAACCTAACGGGCAAGTTAAATCATTTTTCCATGACACTAAGTTAAAACTAGCCAAGGGTAAATTTATTTACATCCGCCAAACGCGCGGTAATAAATTTGATGTAGTTGATTTAACCGAAGACAAGAAATCAATGGATATTAAAGCGCAGGAATTAATGAAGTCAAAAGGCGTTAAAGATTTAAACTTTGGCAAAATTACCAAAATTGGTATTGCGAATATTCGCGGCAAAGATTTATTTTATGCTGAAATTAACTCAGGTCAATTATCAGTTAAAAAATATGGCGCTGCCATTGAGGAACAGATTAAAACCAATATCTTAAAAGTCGGTGATGAAGTTGCAACCTCAAAAAAACCCGAAATTGAGCTTAAAACAGTACCAGATAGTAAAATCGAAGTTAAGCAGCTTGATCTAAATATTGCCGAGAAAGTAATGGAGCGGGTAGATATTCAATTATCGCGTGGTGGTAGTTCGTTAGAATTGTGATGTAAAATGTCTAGATGTTATGGAAAGGGTACAAGTGATGGAAACTGCAATGTTTTTAATGGGGGTTTTTGGGGTGATAAGTTTATTGATGGTACTAGGAATGCAAGGTCAGAACAGAACAAAGCGAAATAGAGAACGAAATACAGTTTTTATAATCGGGCTGGTTTTCTGTTGCTTGTGGCTTATTACTGGTGTTGTTGTAATTTTAATGAAACATTATAACTACTAGCAGATTATTGTGTTTGCGCCAAGTTAAACGTAAAATTCAGTATTTGCATGACTTTAGTCAAGAAATAAAAAGCGCTAATTAAAATTAGCGCTTTTTATGGTATAATCTTCGTCTGCTTTTTAAGTTCTGACCGTTTCTGGTTGGCACTTTGAGGCGGTCATTACTTTCTCTAGGCAGAGAAAGGAGTTAGTAATGAAAAGAAGAAAAAAACAAATTTCAGAAATGATAATTGCAATCTGTACTGCCTTGACTGTAATGTTTCAATTTCTGATTAATCTTATTCATTATTTGAATAAGTAGGTTTTCCACCCCTCGGGGTGGTTTTTTCTTAGCTATTCATTATAGCACAGGTATTTTGCTTAATCTAAATAATTATAAATTGTTGCTCGGCTGACATTAAATTTTTTAGCTATCTCAGTTACTTTGTATCTATCTCTCACCATCTGTTTAATTTCGGCTTGCTGCTCATCCGTAAATACAGGCTTGCGCCCTTTGTAGGTATTTGATTGTCTAGCAATGGCTATCCCTTCTTTTTGGCGCTCACGAATTAATGCGCGCTCAAACTCGGCAAAAGCCCCCAACATTGCAAGCGTGAAATTAGCCATTGGCGAATCAGTATCGCTTGAGAATATCATATTTTCTTTAACAAATTGGACTTTGACTTTTTTGCTATTGAAAAAATGCACCAATTTTTGCAAATCAAACAGGTTGCGTGCTAATCTGTCCATCGAATGCACATAAATGGTATCACCCTCACGCACAAACTCGATTAGCTGCGTTAATGCTGGTCGGTTGGTGTCTTTGCCTGAACATCTATCTGTAAACACTTTATCTAAATTTAGCCCATCTAATTGTCTAATGGTATTTTGCTCAATTGTGCTTACTCGAACATATCCAATTTTTTGACCTTGCATGTTTTGCTTTCCAATACTTCTTTAATAGTTTGTGGCTTTAGAGCAAAATGCTCAACATCCGTAATATCAGAATAAACATAACCCCGTTGGCGTTTAGAATACTCCGCATCGGTTAGTGCTAAAGATGCTTCTGCTTTTGTGGTGTAAGGTATCCAAATTTCACGCCCGCGATGATTGGTTAAACCACCATAAATTTTATGGACGCACCAATTATCAAATAAATCTTGTTGAAGATTTAACCAATAGAAACGTAATGTTTTAGAGTTTGTCATGTAAATCATTTTTAGCACCATTTTATGATTGTTTGTATATTTAGGCATTATAACATGATTTACATAGTGTTGATAAATGAAATATAGACATTCATTTAGACGTGATTGTATATTGATGGTGTTGTCAATTTAGGCTATAGCCTAAATTGACAACAAAAGGATTAATTAACAATAAAATTCTCAAGGGTCATTAAATTGTTAGTCTTAAATGATGGTGGATCTAATTTTCTGATTAATGATAAATCAGAATTCAAATAATTAAATTCAATTATATTTAATGTATTCGGATAAGAATTCGTTATTTTAGATAACGTACATTCTCTAATCGATGGATATGTATAGTTGTTATAACAATAATAGTAATTTAATAAACTTTGGCTATTCTGTGGTTTCTGAATAGTAACGTCAAGTGTTGATCCTGCGGTGTAATTATTATCCGTGGAAACATTAATACTATACTTACCTGATGTTAGTGGGTACATGATTAATGGAATAGGTGAGTTGGCAAAATAATAATAAAAACCACTTTCAACAAGTTCATTATTGCTGTATAAAATATTTTCATCCCTCATAACAGTTACGGGAATCGATGCATAGCCAATCGTATCATAATATTTTTTGTAGTCACTCAATTTAAAATATCCAGTTGGTATAGACAACTCAAGATAATGAGCTAATGTGTCTAATGCTTGAGTTATCTTTTGTTTAATTATTTCTTTGCTAGTTGGATCAGTTAAATATATGTCAATTAAATTATGCCCTAAAACATCCGATAGAGAAAAGTTAACAGTAATGTTAGATGGTAATATTGACGTTATTAAACGCAGCCCATTAATAACTAAATCATTACTACTTGTGACATAATCACCAGAACCAGATATTTCGTTAGCTGGAGTTGCTATGCCGAATATTCTTAAATGTTGACTATCGTAATTTCCAGTAGATGTTAAGTAATTATATAACTGATTTGCGTATAAATTACCTTGGCTATGTGGTAATAGCAAGATATAGCTGTTTTCTCTATCTGGTACTAGTTGATTAAATTCAGTTACAATTGATTCTAAATTACGTCCTGAATACTGTGGATCATTGATAAAATCATCTTTGATGCTTTGCTTAATAAATTCATATTCGGTAGTGCCTGATTCAGCATGTAAGTCGTTTGCTTTCATGTAAGCTACAACAAAATCGTCTAGCGTTATATTTTTCTTTTCTTGAGCTTTTTGGTTAAAAACATCAGATAGATCATCCCATAATCCGTGGGTGTTATTATATAAATATGTCCACACAACCATATTTGTATTATTCTGTGGTGCTGTTCTTTGAATTGCTTCTAAATTTACATTGGCTTGATTTGGAGATGTATCAATACCATTAATATGAATTGCATAAATAGTAGGAGAAGCCGCAAACGTATAATTACTAATAAATAGTATAATTATGAGATATAAAGCTTTCATTAGTAATTACCTTGTTCACAGATTTTATCCATGTTTTGGGTCGTAATAGTGTTACCTAAAATTTTTAAATTCAAATATGTTTTGATTTTATTCTCTTGGAGCATTCTAGCTGGAGTATTTGTTTTTAAATATTCTATTTTATTAACATATTTATTAGCCGTATAAACATCAATTATGTTCATTAAGCAATGTATATATAGCGTATTTTTATTTTGATAGAGTACTGCTGTGTCCACATTTGTAGCCATAAAAACATTCATATCATTTTGTAAAAATCGTATAGCTGCATAGGTCGCTGATTCATTGCTTTGAAAGTAATTCAGTGTAAAGTTTAAAATGTCATCTCTAATTCCAAATTGGTTCGTAATAGTGCCTATTAACTCTTGTGTGGATTCTGATTTATTTTGATATTGAGATAGTTTTCCTTGAGATTCAATTAATTTACTATAACCAACATTGCTAAAAATTTGTGGGTATTTTTTTTGCCATTGTTGCGTTGAACTTGGCTCATCTGTAGGGTTGCTTACATTTGCACAAGCAATTGTTACAATGGCTGCTATAGTGATGGCAGCCATAGATATAATTTTCATTTTGTTACTCACTTTCATTAATAAATACCTTTCCGCAATTAAATAAGCCGTGGTGATTAACCACGGCCTATTTTAAAAAGCTTATTGATTGTAGTACATGACCCCAACCGTTGATAACGGTGAAGTTTGAGCGGTGATTTGAAAAGCAATTGCTGGAGCGCCAGCTTGAGATGGCGCGGTTGGGTTAGGGCGAATTGCTAAACTCGTGTATAACCCATAGTTATTAGGTATTCCTGTAATTGAACTACCAACAACCGCCCACGTACTAGTTAAATCATTGAACTGTTGAACGTAGATATTCCCACTTTCTCCAGCATCTTGATAAGCAACATAAGGCGTGTTGTTTATCGGATCTACCGCAATACTGATATAAGTTGCATTGCCAACTGATAATTGATTGCCAACTAAATTACCACCCGCTATAGTTTGCCAAACTCCAGCAACATAACGCTGTACTGTAATTCTGTTATAGTTACCAGCATCTTCATAAGCAATATAAGGTACTCCGTTAGAATCCAGCGCCAAACTAATAAAATCAGCTTTTTTGCCGCTAATTCCAGCTAATCCAACTAATGACCAAGTACCTGATATTGAGGTTAATTGTTGTACTGTAATACTACTATTATTGTCTGCATCTTGATAAGCTACCATAATTGGTAATGAATTGCCATCGTTGGGAGTGCTTGCCATTTTTACTTGATTAACACTGCCTGAACTAATTTTTTCCCAAACAGGCGCGCCATTCATTCCAATTGTAAGTTGTTTATTACCAGAATAAGGGCTAGCAGTACAAACAATACCGCTTTCCGTTGGCAAAGGATCTGCAACTGCGTTACCAGCAAAACTTGTATTGTCTTGATAAGCAATTAATGGAATATCATCACTGTAAACCGCCATTGATACATAACTACCATTTGCCGTTAAACTATATGGTGGCACTAGGGCACAACCTACCGCGCTTGGTGTGCTAGGTGTATAAGGAAAGGAATTAGTAATTACAGTTGTAACACTCCAATTTTCTTTATCTGGTAATGCTTTATTAAAGCTTGGTTCAAAATTTGCACCAGTATAAGACACAAAAATATCATTTGTTTTTGAAACAACAAGTGAAGAATATGGCGAGTGGGGCGAAGCTGGTAACGAGGTTGAAATTTGCTTCCACGATGGGTTTACTTGATTAAAAGCATAACGGTAAACAGATAAATTACTTTCTGTTTGATATGATAAATACATGTTGTTGTATTGATCTGTTGCTAAACCCAAGTCATTTGCTCGTCCAGCAAGATTAGTTGGGCTAGGCATTGCTGTCCAATTTGTTCCTGGCGTTGGCATCGGGGGAGTTGGATTAGGGATTGGGTAGTTTACTGAACCACCGCTATTACAAGCAGTTAATATTAATGCAGTTAATAACGCAAATAGTATATTGTTTTTTTTCATATTGAACCTTTAAAAATGGTAGCTTACGCCAGTTTGAAATGTTTGTTGATCCCAAGATGCAACATTAGTACCGCCACTATTGATTGGTACTGGAAATAATAATCCCTCTGCAATCCATTCAACTTTCATAGTAAAGTGATTGTTGAATTTATAACGTACACCAGCACCAAGCATGTCCACAAGATTAGATCCGCTTGGTTCTAATCCTGACTGTGAACCACCTGAATAACCGCTATTTGAAATCCAATCATAAGCTACACCAACCCGACCAAATACCGTGAAGTCTGAGTTTTTAATCGGCAACATTGGAATGTAGGATAAATCCCATGTTGTTGTATTCATATTCATAGTGCCAGCGTTATTGGGGTATGTGTAGGTTGTTCCAGTATTAATACTTGCACCCATTTCAACACCCGTATAACTACTAAAATTGTAACCACCAAATAATCTGACTAACCCACCCCATTGATTGTTATCTAAATTTGATCCGTTAGTATTTAGATTAAAAGGCGCATTTGCAAAGTTCATTGATTGATTTGAAAGACCAGCAGATACACCAACATAAGCGCCGTTATTAGCAGTAGCATAGGCATTAATAGAAATTAACCCTAATGATGCTATTAATATTTTCTTTAACATAATTTATCCTTTCAAGAAAATTGCATTTTAACTAACTTGATGAGGTTTTCTACCCGAATAATCCCCCTAAGGACTAAATAGCTCTTAGGGGGATTATTCGGGTAGCCTGTGTGTAGGGCTAAAGTACAATCCAGCTATCTTTAATTATTACTGGGGTAACTATGAAAAATGTGCGGTTTTCAACAAATCAGGTTTTTAGTGTTATTGGTGTTGGGTGGGTAGTCTTGGCTTTACTATGGGTTATTTTTAAATTTTCAGTAAATTATTTCGTGCTTTATGCTGTTATTACTATTTTACTGATTTATTTAACAAAAAATAGAAATACTAAGTTTCAAAACTATGTGGTCTTTTTAAGTGCTAGTTTTACAAATAAAGGGCATGTTGTTGAATTTTTAATTTCAGGAGTTAACAAAAATAATCAATTCGAGAGTTTGAAATCAATTCGGTATCAAACTAATCATATTTTATATTTGGAAAAAGTATCCGATTTAGCTCATAAATTTGGAATATGGGTTGATTTAACTGAATATGCGTTACAACCATTGCAGATTATTAACAGTAACGATGAATTAGTGCCAGTTGAATCTGAACGCTATGATGAAATCTTGGAAAAAACTAAATTAATTAGTAGCGCTTTTTTTTCTGAGATTGAAGCTAATAAAGTTAATTTGATTAACCACAATGTTGTTAATCCATCATTTGGTACTCAAAAAGAGTTACCAAAAAAATCAATTTTACGTAGATTATTCTGGTGGTAATTATGAATAAATTATTAATTATATTGTTATTAGGCGTGAGTTCTGTTTATGCGGATCAACAAATATTAATGTCAAACATTGAAAGCAACGGGATTATGACTAAAGTCATTGCTTCAGCAACCATTTCAAAATCAACAAATCCAGCTTTTGTTGGTGGCTGGTATCCTGTATTTTTTAATCAGTATTCTGACATTAAAATACAGCATATTATTATGCGGATTAAAAATGGCAAAGTATCAAAGTTGATTGTTTCTTACGATAAAAATCAGGTTTTGGCAAAACAAATTGTAACCACAATTCAAGCAACTACAGATTTTAATGTACAACTTGAACATGTGGAATTAGTTGATGATACAGCCCAATACAACCATGATCAAGTAGTAGTTACTGTTTACACTAAACGTGAAAATTAATAAATTTTAAGGAGTTTCAAAATGGGTTATGAATTAATTATTGCTGAAAAAAATGAATTGGTCGATGCAACGCTCAAGCATATGTATCAAGGTATAAAAACTGGCTACTACTATACTTGTGATGCTGATAACAAAAGAATCATGGCTACAAACGGGCACATGATGACTTTGTTCGATCCAGAAGAGTATGATCCAGCATTAAAATCTTGGTCATTGGCAACAATCCCGTGGGTCAACCATAAACCACGTAAAAAACCAATTCCAAGTAAAGCGGCACAATTGAAAGTATTACTTGAGTTAATTGCTGGAGCTGATAGCATTATACATGCTGGTGATGCTGATGATGAAGGACAGTTGATTGTTGATGAAATTCTTGATTTTGCTGGATATAAAGGTGAAGTAAAACGTGTTTATTTAAATGATCCCACTGAAGCAGGGGTGAAAAAAGCTTTTGCAAATATGATTGATAATAATCTTAGAATTAAAGATGGTTATGTAGCAGAGGCTAGAACTATTGCTGATAAGGATTTTGGTTACATGATGACTAGGCTTTACACGTGTTTAGCCAAAGAGCAGGGCTTTTCTGGTGTATTGAATGTGGGGCGTGTACAAACTGCCTTACGTGGCTTAGTTGTCCGCCGAGATAGAGAATTTGAAGCGCATAGTAAAGCTTATTACTACACGGTTAAAGGATTATTTAATATTGATAATATTTCATTCAATGCAAATTATCAAGTTAATCCTATTACTGATCCTGTTGATGAAAAAAAGCGAATTATTGATAAAGATTTTGCTAATAGTCTAGTGAATAAAATCACAGGTAAACCAGCTAAAATACTTTCAATCAGCACAGTAAAAGAACAAACACCACCACCATTGCCATTTAATAAGGCTGAGATAACCTCAGCAGCAGCAAAGAAATTTAAAGTTAAGCTTGATGTAATTGATAAAACACTTGAAGATTTACGTTTAGTGCATGAATTAATCACCTATGGACGCAGTGATTCAAGGTATTTATCCGATGAAATCTTTGCCGATTCTCCGCTTCGCTTAGAAAGCGTTGCGGCAAATAGCTCAGAATTAGCAGTGATTATTGCTAAAACAGATACTACAATTAAAAGCAAAGCCTTTAATAATGAATTATGTAGTGTACATCATGGAATTATACCAACTCAAAAACTCGCGGATATTTCAAAATTAAGTGCTATCGAGCGCAACATGTATTTGTTCATTGCTCAATCATTTATTGCTCAATTCTTACCGAATCATCAATATGACGAAACAAATTTAACGCTTGAGGTTGAAAGCCATAAATTTACTGCCAGCAGTAAGCTAGTTACGGTAAATGGTTGGAAAGATGTTTTTGCAGAAATTGATGTTGAAGAATCTGAACTTGATGAAGAAGCTGATAGTTCAGGGTTACAATCAATATCCAATGGTTCAATCGGATTATGTAATAAAGGTACTACAAACAATAAGGAAACTAAGCCACGCCCTCGTTACACTTTAGCAACCTTGGTTAAAGACATAAACAGCATAGCTAAATTTGTCAAAGATGAAAAAATTAAAAAACTATTGCAAGATAAAGACAAAGATAATCCAGATCTACATGGCAGTATTGGAACTCCAGCTACTCAAAATGGTATTATCAAAGAATGTTTTGCGAATGGGTTTTTAGTTGAAGATACCAAAGGTAATATTATTAGCACGCCAATTTGCCGTGATTTGCATGATATTTTATCAGAGCAATTCACCATGCCAGATTTAACCGCATTATGGTACGAACAACAAAAACTTATTGCAGCGGGCAAATTAACCGTTAGTGAATTTACCGCAGATGTTTTTGAATTTCTTGGTAAAGAAATCGCCAAGGTTAAAGCAGAGGGCATTAAGCTAAACATTGAAATGATTCCATGCCCTAAATGTGGCAAAGCTTTAAGACGGCAAGATGGCAAGTTTGGCTGGTGGTGGGGCTGTTCTGGTTATCCAGTTTGTGATGCCAAGTATAAAGACAAAGACGGTAAACCTGTATTAGTTGAAGCTGAAAAACCTGTTGCAACTGGTGAAAAATGCCCGCAGTGTAAAACTGGTGACATGGTGATTAAATCTGGCAAATTTGGTGAAATGAAAGCTTGTAATCAATATCCAAAATGTAAGTACATCGAGCAAAAGCCTAAAGCAGAAGCCAAGCCACTTGAGGTAACAGGTAAAAAATGCCCTAAGTGTGGTTCTGATATAGTTAAGCGTCAAGGTAAATTTGGCGAGTTTGAGAGCTGTATTAATTATTCAAAATGCAAGTAAAGGAGTAAGGTGTGAACATAAAACAAAAGCTGGAAAATAATATAAAGAATGATTTACTCCTCTTTATAACACTATTAATGTTTTG
>JAIETT010000168.1 GCA_019744945.1 Burkholderiales bacterium | reverse complement strand
ACCCAATCACTACCACCTGGGACACGATTAGTTCCTGCCAACAATGCTTTATAACTACCTGGATAAGTTGTCGTATCCGTAGCAGCTTGCAAATTACACAGATAATCACCTGCTGCCAAACCACTAGTAAGTAGCGGATTAGGTGCTGGAGTACTAGAATTGGCAGACTCCAAGATAAAGCCGCCTTTATAAGTAGCTGTTGTAACAAAAATTAATGGCAGCACTGGTGGTGACATCCCTAAATTGCTAATCGCAAAGATTGGATTCATTGAGAGAACTAAACCCTGATTTGGTACATTAGTACTAAACAATGCAGTTAAAGTTAAATCAGTTGCAGAATTCAACAGCGTCTGATTTACCTGATAGGTTCCTTCACCAGTAATCATATTTTCACTTAAGGTACAAGTCTGGGTAAGAATACCACTGTTACTACTTGAAGAACACGTCGGAGAATACGATCCTGAATCGGCTACAGCGTAATCTTCCATCTCAGTTGTCACAAAAACATCGGTATAGCCTGTTGAATTAGCAAGTAAATGCGTTATCGTAACGCTTTCATAGGCAGTACCAATTTCATTCACTGTCACCGAATTGGATAGCGTAGCTTGATTCGACTGTGCATAGATGATGGTGCCACCAGTTGGTAAATTCGATTGCGCATTAAACTGCACACTAGAATTATCTGCATCCTGATACGTCAAGGTTGGTACATTGATATTTTCAGTATAAGTTGTACCAACTGAGGCTCCTAAAGCTAAAACAGATGACTCAAAAACGTTAGTGTACACAATTTTACAGGTATCATTTGACGGTAACACATTACCAACAAGGCAAGTCGTTCCAACACCACCCACTTGCCATGCATAAACTGAATTACTCTCTTGAATCCCTGTGATCTTCAGGGAATTAGTTCCAGTATTAGTATAGGTCAGTGTAACTAATTTACTCGCATTGCTACTACCACTAAAGATGTACGGCGTACCAGACAACCCATCACCGCTAGCTGCACCTGATGATTCAACACTAGTTAAAGAAATACTTTGGGCATAACTTTGTACCGTCCAGTCAATGCTACTTACAACACTACCAGATGGTGTTTGTCCAACTGCGGTGTAATCAACTGTATAGTTACTTGCCCCACTAGCTCCAGCTGCACTATACGTTGGACCAAATTGAATCGTACTCGTGCATGAAGCCTCTGCAGCCAATGTTGCACCACAAGTGGTAGCGCTCTCGGTTAAATAGGCTGGATTGTCACTCAAAGTGTTGGAGATATCTGCAGGCAAATTGCCACTATTGCTAATAGTTAGTATTTGCGTGGTTGATTCAAAGTTATTTCCACTGATGGTTAAACTTGGATTAGTTGGGCTAATTGCGATGATTGCGCCATAGGCAGTTGAACTATAGGCTAATGGCATCACTCGACTATAGGCTTGTGTGCCACTAGGATCCGCATAACTGGCACTGAAACCGAGATTAATCTGTTGATTTAAATCTGTAGCACTATCGGCTACCTCTACATCATAACTGCATGATGAACCAATTGGTAAAGTTACAGATTCAGCACAATTATTATTTGCTAACGTTGCACTTGCACTACCACCCACCACAACTGGAGCTGGAATACTAATATTACTTAAAGTATAGCCACCAATATTCTGAACCGTAACAGTAGTACTACCACCAAGGGTTGCTGAGAACGTCAATGGATTATTGCTCGCAGACATTGAAACTAAAGCAGCACCAGCCCCATTAAACCACGTTACATTTGCCGCGATACTACTCGCACTACCACCGGTGTAAGGTATAGTTATATTGCCACTCCCACCTGATTCAGTCACATTAAAGCTAATTGTACAACTAGCTGCTGGTGCTAAAGTCTCACCACTACAACCAGAGAGATTGCTAATTCCAACAGCCGCGCTAACACTACCAAGAACAGCATTTTGATTACCAGCATTTTGTACTAACAAACTGCCACTCGTAGTGCTTACTGTATTTATCAAAGGGACAAAGCCAGTAGTTAAAATAGCTCCAGCCGTAACTGGTTGGACGGCTAGATCAACACTATTACTGAATTGATCTGCAGACAATAATGATTGATTTGAGTTTAGGCTTTGCGCTAAATTATTAACTTGAGCACTGTCAGCTTGTAACGTACTTGAATTAACCGTAATCGTTGCGCTAATTGATGAAGTTAAAATCGGTGAACTAACTTCAACTGCTTGCACAAAGTTGGATTGAATTTGATGACCGCTGATATTACCATTCACGATAGTTACCGCGGGTTTGTTGATCGTCATACTTGAAACATTATAGACTTGATTTTGTCCGCTGCCATACAAATAGATCGTGGCATAACCAGTTGGATTGCCATAGCCTGAAATATCTATACCAGCTTGAAACTTGGCTCCAGCCGTTACGATATTGTTTTGCACTTGCGCATAATTTATGATTTGATTAAAACTCGCCGCTTTATTATTTAAACTATAGCTCGCTTTTACAGACATTGAACCTTGGGTACTGGATCCACTCAAAACAGGGGTTACAATTGACAATGGACAGGATTGACCTGCAGCAATGCTACTACATTGGCTACCATTTACACTGGTCAAACTTTTATTGGATTTAAACAAATTAGCTAATTTACTCTTCAAGCTGGTATTAGCTTTAACTGAGTTAACCACCGTAGAATAACTAATTCCACTAATTGTATTGCTCGTGTTGTTGTGTACATATACTACAGTTGAAGTTGAGCTATTGCCAAAAACAGGGATCACTCCAGCATTATCTATCGTAATTGCAGTTGCATTTACTGCTGGTGTAGTGCCGCCACTACCACTCGTTCCACCGGAATTACCACAGCCAACAAGGCTCGCAAGTCCAATCACACCAGCGATTACAGCCGCTATCCGAGTTGTTTTAGATGATAATATTTTCTGCATGTAAACGAAATCCCATAAAAGTTTGAATTGGTGACTAATTTAATCGGATATTAGTTTAACACAAACGTTTATAGAAAATCATATCCGAAATGGATATTCTGCAGGATTCATTACAATTAATCAGACGATTAATTTTAAATTAGATAATTACCCAACGGTAATGTATTGGCAGGAATTTCAAATGGAATTTGTTCCATCAAGATCAAATTAACCAATTGACTAACCGAACTACATTTAAACTCATGATACAAGGTCTGCAATGAGTTTTTAACTTGATTTTCAGTAATATGCTGACCCGTAATATTCTTCAAAGTAAGCGCAATCTCCTTGCGGTTACTAATGCCTATTAATAAACAAAATATAATTTGCTTCTGCAGTGAGGTAAGCTCAAAATCCACAGGATTAAATGTTGGCTTAACCGAATCAAAAAATTGTTGCAGAATAAATTTACGATGCGCATTGGGTACAACTTTTTCTGAATTAATTAAAATCCCAACTACATCATTAGTTTCGGGATTAACTATAGCGCGTTTTTTTACCGAATAATTACAAGTTTTGCCATTCTTGGTATAAAAATAAAATGATGTTTGCATCTTGCGATCATTCAGTAATTGTAGTTCATGCGCATGAATATTATCTTGAATGGTTTTCTGAATCCCATCGGCAGCATGAAAAGTTTTGCCAAGTATTTCACAGCCTAAACTAAATTCAAGCGCGGCCTTATTACTCAAGGCAACAAATTCGCAGCGCTCATTTTTAATAAACATCATTTCATCGACAAAAATATGTTGTACATAGCAAATAACATGCCGCAAAAACTCTTGATTGCTTAAACCTGCTTGCAAACTAATTTCAGGAGTATATTCTGGTGAAATTATCATGGTAAGCATCTCCTTTAATGAATTAATTTAGGGGCTAGACAATCACAATACCGCTAGAAAAACTAGCCTCATCTATGGATTAATAGCCATCACGACGACGTTCACGCTGTGGGACACGCGAGTTGCGCGCACCATTAGAATGTGACGGCTGACGTTGATGATCAATTTGAACATAATCATCTTCAACTACATTCTCATCACGAGAATATCTGGAATTAGAACGTGGATGCCGCGGGCGTTCTTCCTCATATCCATAATCGGCTTCTTCTTCATCAAATGAATTGCGACGCGGTCTGCGTAGTGCATAAATCAAACCCACTGCGCCAAGTGCTAGGACACCAAAACCCAATAACCAATAACCTAAATTTGAACTATCATCATTAATGACCGTATTCGTGGTTGTATTATTCGTTATATCCTCAGGTGGTTGGGAGCTATCTGGATTTGAGTTAGTCGCACCGTTGCCACCTGAAGAACCGCCACCATTTACATATTCGACGGTTGGCGTTGAATTGTGATTAAAGAAATAATTAAATAAACTGGTTGCCGCAATTCCACCAATTATTCCCTCCATCAAGCCCATTCCCCAACCACCATTTTCATAACCATGATTCCAACCGTTATCCCAGCCATTACTAATCCCAACTGGACCTTCATTCCAACCATGGTACGGAGCATTTTGATAACCACCGCGATTAATATTAACCGTGTCGTTATTAAAGTGCTCTGAATTACCTAAGCGTGAGTTATTAAAACGTTCACCACCATTATTTTCAGAGACATGATAATTACGATTTACATTTACAGAATGCTCTTCACCATTACTATGATAATTAAGATTGACATTGCGTGGTTCCGCCCATGAGATACTGGTACACAACATTAAATAGCTCGCTAATAATGTAATGGTTAATTTATTTTTATTCATGATAAATTTAATTTCCTTTCAATGATTAATCTACTCAAGCGTCTAATTCACGGCTAACGCTTGCAGTTGCGCCATCGGCAGCGTTGCACCAATTGCTGGCGCTGAATTGGTGACCATTTTAGCTAATGTATCTTTATAATTATATTGTACCGTATAAGAACCTGATTTAACCCGTACCGATTTATATAACGTCGCACATTTAGTCGTGCTACCGTGCTTGGCAACATAATCTGGTTGATTGGAGCGTTGAATCTCACGTCCAGCCAAAGCACCAGTTGCCCCACCCAGTACCGCACCAATTATAGTTCCACCGCCACCCTGTTTAACTTGATTACCAATAATTCCACCAGCAACCGCGCCAGTTGCACCACCAATTAAAGCTCCATCGGTACCATTTTTTTGATTCGCCACATAACTCGTAGTGGCTTCTTTGTGACAGCTATTATAAGGTTTCTTGATTGTCGTATAATTCGGCGTCACGGATACAATTTGCGCGAGTGGTGTTTTACTCATTAAACTATACGCACCAAAGCCCAGTGCCGCTACCGCAACTAATAACAATGGAACTATTATCCACGCAAAATTAAACCCGTGACGAGGCTCATAACGCTGTTGCGCATAACTACGACTCGCACGCTGGCGAGGTCGATCTTCATGATAATCATGGTTATTAGTTACATATTCATCGTCATTTTCATAACGCACTTGCGAATTACGACTCATTCTCCGCGCTTGCTCACGCGTCTGATCTGACCGACGTTGATTATTATCTCTCACATTTACTCCATAATTCTACTGATTTGCAGTTACTGGTGCAGCTGAGTTCCCTGCAATTGCCTGTTGTACTAATTGTTGTTGCTGCAGCGGCGTAACTTGGTCGGCTTCCAACTCAGTTAGCTTAACTTTACTCCCAATTTGCGGCTGATGTTGCGTGGTAATTTGCGTTACCGCATCATCATTTAAATAACCAACTTGATAACCAATTGGCACTTGAATTGGTCGATATGCTGTTTCACACTGCGTCGTAGAACCATGATGCGCAACATAATCGGGTTGATGACTTCGTTGAATTAAATCCCCACCAACCCCACCAACCACTGCGCCAACACCGACACCGACCCAAGAATGTGAAATTAAACCACCAACCGCCGCGCCACCAACACCGCCAATTACCGCGCCTTCGGTACCATTTTTATGATTCCGTGAATAACTCGTTGTACCAACTTGTTGGCAGTTTTGATACGGTTGTTGCGCCGTTAATGTCGCGGGTTGCACACTTACAACCTCCACTTTACCAGCATTGCTAATAATTTCACCAATTCCAATTGCAGCGGCAAGTCCAGCTACGACCAGTAAAGCAATAATTAATTTTTTTCGATTCATTCGCACTGGCGAATTTAATTCGTTCTCATATTCATGCTGACGACTATTCCGTTGACGAGCGCGTACAGGTGGATTATCATTCTCCACATACTTACGTAATGGTTCTTGACGTTCGGGAGCGGCTCTTCGCCGCGATAAATTTTCACGCCGTTGATAATTATTCCGCGGATCTCTTGAGTCCATAATCTCTCTTTCTTGAAGAATTAATTCATCATTTAGTTGGAGTTTCTAATCTACTGTAATCTTAAAATCGTGGACGAATTAAATGCCACCACAATTAATTGTTCAACATATCGCGCAGCTTAAAACTCTATAGTTCAAACTCAACACAAATAGATGTTGCATTTAGAAACATTTTCAATTTAATTGCGCATTTGTTTTACTATTTTAACACAAAAGTAAAATAATTCAACTAGCTTGCTCAGTCAAAAAGCTACTTGAACCACAAAAATACAATTAAAATACAAGCAGTTAAATTATCACGCACCACCAAAGAAGCACTCAGCTAAATTTTATAATTAGCATTATAGCAAACTTCATTAATGCGGTACAATGTGGGGTTAAAATAATTTCCCCCGATTTACTCATATTTATCCGCTTAATGAAAGTAATTTTTATGCTATTTGCGGCCATTGGATCAAAAATAAAAACCGAATTAATTAAAGCGTGGACACTCACCTTTTATTTTGCGCTATTCTTTATTGCAATTAGCTATTTTCGTTTCGCGGTTTTACAACATGCCGAAGTACCCTATACCGACTTTTATCTTGGTGTAATTAAAGCCGCAGTTTGCGCCAAATTTCTATTAATTAGCCAAGCAATTTATCCACTCAAAGTTCATGATGGCAAACCATTAATCGGACATATTTTAAGTCGCTCCGTGCTCTATGTGCTAATTGTAATCATTCTGGTGGCAATTGAAGAATATATCGTCGCTAAAATTCATGGAACTTTACCCGAGCACGCCATTCCTGGATTAGAGGCAGGTACGCTAAATTTATTTTTCTCGCTCACAATTCTCTATTGGTTAATGGTTATCCCATATGTGATGTACTCGGCAATTGATCAGTATATTGGTGAACAAAAATTAACCACCATCTTATTTAAAACCCATAAATAAACCAAAGCACATTAACAGAAAAACATGAAAAACTACTATCTAATCCTCGGCTTAAATATCGATGCTGAATATGAAGAAATTAAAGCCGCTTATCGCATCTTAGCGCAACGTCACCACCCAGATAAAGGTGGCGCTGCGGCTGAATTTCGCTTAATTCAAGAAGCCTATGATATCTTAAGTAATCCGCTGACTAAGCGTAATTATGATGCAGATTTACTCGCGACCTTAAATCACCCACTGGCAACAAAAAAATCATCACCCAGCTCAAATAACTATCTTTTATTAGCTAGTGTCATTTGCATAACTGGTGGAGCAATAACATTTGCCATCTGGGCCTATCTCAAACAAAACCATAAGCACCACCAACTAAGCGCAAAAATAACCCAATTATTACCAAGTGTGACCGCTAAAATTACGCCACCAACACCCCAAGTAAACAAACTAAATTTAAAAAAATCACCAGCGAGTCCACCAACACAGGCTATCAATAAAATCACAGCTGAAAATCCGTTTAATGCTTTAAGCGGCAGTTATTATGTGCTAAATTTGGGTAGTTACTCAGATAAAACTAGCGCTCAACAGCGACAACGCAACCTAAAAGCTCAGGGTTATGCCAGCTCCATCCAAAAAATTGAAGCCAATAGCGAGGGCTTAGGTGGATATAATTTATTTATGGGACCCTATAGTAACAGCGATAAAGCACTCCAATTACAAAATGTGCTCGAATCACAAAACATTAACGCCACGCTCGAGAAAATTAACTTTGATAATTAATTTAAAGTACAACTCAGCAACTTAAGAAGGAATTTAAATGAACGACTTAGTCAGTACCAGTTTACTTGGCTGGATTACCGATTCCAACCTAAAGGCCATTTTTAACTCGATTATCGTTTTAATCTTAATCAGCTTGGTTGCACTAGGTGTGGATTATCTAATTCGCAAAACGCTGATTCATTTTTTAAATTTGAGATTTAAACACTCAAATTCACGTTTCGCGCGACTAATTAGCGATTATCACGTCTTAAACTCTAGCGCGCTACTGGTATCAGGTCTGGTCTTTGTGTTTGGAAGTTTCTTGCTAGTGGTTAATGGCAATATTTTATCAATTAAAATTGCTAAAACTGTCTTAATTAGTGCCAATTTATTTAACCTTTACATTTTAACCTTTTCGTTAAATCGCTTTATTTTTGCCCTCCATGATTACTATCAACTAACCTCCAAACGTGATGATAAATCTAGTTGGCATAGTTATATAAAAATCATAAGTTTCTTCACCTGGATTGTAATGGCGGTATTAGCGGCAGCCTATATTTTTGATCAACCACCAGTCACTGTAATTACTGGCTTGGGTGCATTATCCGCCATCGTCTTATTAATTTTTCGCGATACTATCTTAGGAATTGTTGCCAGTTTACAAGCCAACGCAACTTCGATGGTACGCGTTGGTGATTGGATTAGTATTCCCAAATATAATCTTGAGGGAACCGTTGAAGAAATTTCAATTAATAGTGTCCGCCTACGCAATTTTGATAATAGCGTCACCACATTACCAACCTATACTTTAACCACCGAAGCCGTTAAAAACTGGGAATATATGAGCTATTCCGAAGGACGCCGTTTTCGCCAAGAGATTTGCTTTGATCCACAAAGCATTCATTTTGTCAGCCCGTCACTATTTGCAAATCTACGCACGAGCTACCCTAGCTTCATTCATCAGATTGAAAGCGAGCAACCCAATTGGCAAGACTTGACTAACCTCAGTCTTTTTCGCCTGTTTTTGTTAAACCTGCTTAAATCCAACCCTAATCTTAATCAAGAATATGCCAATGCCGTGCGGGTTAACCCACTGCTTAATTATGGGTTACCACTTGAAATAACTGGCTTTACTTTTGAAACTTCAAGTGCAGGACATGAGCACCTTAAATCATTAGTTATTGAACAAGCCTACGCCGCGATGAGTTTATTTGAACTTAAACCCAGCCAAATTACAACTTAGATAAAAATAAAGCCACCTTACTTAGGTGGCTTACTTATTTATCTAGATTGACGTCGCTTATAATATTTATAGCTAATTAAGCCCAATGAAACCAATGCCATTCCAATACAAATATAAAATACAAACAAGATATTATTCACTTGGCGCGTTGGAATATGATCCAAACACTGTTGAATATTTTGACTCGCCAAGCGATTGATGCTTTCTTGTTGACTAATATATTCTGCGCTTTCATAAGGAACTTTACCCGCACAATCGATCGCATAAAACGTATTAAGATTATTTGCTTGCAGAAGATTATTACTTTCTTGCTGAGTAACATTAATCATACTGATTTGAAATGGTCCATAAACTTTCCCCGAGCACAATTTTAAGCTGTTAATAAACGCTGTGGACAAATTAACCTGTGCCGGAAATTGTTTACTCACCCCAGCATAGAGCTGCTGACACCTCACACTGGCTGAAGCATCGGCTTTCAAATTAGTTAACACAGGTGGTTGAGCACAGCTAATCCGAAAACCATAATTAGTTGGGGCTAGACTACACCACTGCTGATAATATTGACTAGAATTATCAATTGGTGCAGGTGCAGCTTTAGTTACTTTGGGTTTACTGCGATGATGTGATGAACCACCAAATAAACCAAAAAAGCTAGCAGAGCTAACTTGCAACCAACTAATCAAAACTATCAATAATATCTTACGCATCCAACCTATCTTTCTTTACAATTACAGCTCACCGAATAGTCATACAGAGCTCTTAAGCAAAATCAAATACAACCTTAAAACCTAATGGTTCTATTTAGCAGGATAAAATTCTAATTTGAAATTAGCTACTATACATTTATCCATCCACCAAAAACATAGCTGCAGTATTTGATATCAAAAAACTGCAGCTAATTTAGACAATTAATTTAGCACCGAGTGATTATTCAACCCGATCATCAATGCTCATTAATTGGACATTCCCACCCGTTGCGGTAACATTTATACTCACGGTACGCTCGGTCACCAATAAATGCAAGTTATAACCACCATTCGCAGTTGGTAAAATATGCGTCAATAAGCTATCACGCTTAGCTAAATCAAGTTTAAATTTAGCAATGTCGGTATAATCAGCACTCACTAAAACCGCATGAATTAAATTTACCGTGGTTAAGTCATGGCTATAATAAGAGCTTTTTGGCA
>JAIETT010000148.1 GCA_019744945.1 Burkholderiales bacterium | reverse complement strand
AGAATGTTATGCCAAAATCCAAGCTAACCTCAATTGAGGATTTTAAAAAACTACTTAAAGATGATATGACGATCATGGTCGGTGGATTCATGACCGATGGAACACCGGAACAACTAATTGATGCCGTGTTAGAATCGGGGGTTAAAAATTTAACTTTAATTAATAATGATGGCGGTTATCCTGAACATGGGATTGGCAAACTCATTGGCAATGGACGCGTGAAAACCTTAATTGCATCACATGTTGGTTTAAATCCAACGGTTGCTAAATTAATGAACGCTGGTGAATTAGAATTAATCTTGGTACCACAAGGTACACTCGCTGAACAAATCCGTGCCAAAGGCGCTGGATTGGGTGGTGTATTGACACCAACAGGGTTAGGAACCTTGGTACAAGAAGGAAAACAAGTAATTGAAGTTGATGGTAAAAAATATATTCTTGAAAAACCGATGAAAGCCGATTTAGCCATCGTTGAGGCGACTTATGCTGACACCTTTGGTAACGGTGTAAACATTGGTACTACGCGCAATTTTAATCCATTAATGGCATTAGCTGCTGATGTAGTTGTTATGGGTACATATGAAGTACGCGAACCTGGCAAAGTTGATCCATCAAGTGTAACGATTCATGGTGTTTTAGTTGATTATCTAGTTAAAATTGTGGAGGCTTAAAAATGGATGCAAAACAAATTATTGCAAAACGCGTAGCACTTGAATTAAAAGATGGACAATTGGTTAATTTAGGCATTGGTCTGCCAACTATGGTTGCAGATTACCTACCTGAGGGTATCGAAGTGGTACTACAATCAGAAAATGGAATGATTGGGATGGGTCACTTAGTTGACGGTGAACATAATCGCAACTTTACCAATGCAGGTGGTCATTCTGTCAGCATTTTACCTTATGCCGCATGTTTTGATTCCGCTTTTTCATTTAGTTTAATTCGTGGTGGTCATGTCGACTGCACCGTTTTAGGCACGCTAGAAGTTGACCAACACGGCAATATTGCCAATTATATGATCCCAGGCAAAATGGTACCAGGGATGGGTGGAGCAATGGATTTGGTAACTGGCTCCAAAAAAGTTATTGTGGTAACCACACACACTGACAAAAATGGTAACTCAAAAATCATTAAGCAATGTAAATTGCCTTTAACCGGGGTTGAGTGTTGTGATTTAATCGTAACTGAATTAGCGGTTATGGAAGTAACACCTAAAGGACTTAAGTTGCTTGAAATTGCAGACAATACAACCGTTGAAGAAGTAATTGCCAAAACCGAGGCCAGCTTAATTCTAGCCGATACAATAGGTAAATTTAGCACTAATTAAAAGAAAGTTAGATTAATCTACGCCACAAAAAACGTGGCTAGTTTAAACTCTGTGTTATTTCAGCTCAAAATGGTGCCGATCTTTTATCGGTGCCATTTTCTTTATTAGCATCTAAGTTCCGCCTCACGAATTATGGCAATGAAGCGAAAATCTAAATTGGTCAAAAAATCTAAACTACAAAAATTATTTGCTTGTACCATCACTAATACATTGGGTTAAAAATTTCGCAAATTCATTGGCTAACAAATTTTGAGTCACCGTGTTTTGGGTTAGGTAACACGGAATTTCTTTTAAAATATACTCGGGCAAAATTTCAATAAAACTTCCATCTTGAATTCTACTTTGCATCACAAAGTCTAAGGCGCTAAAAATAAAATCACCACTTTTGGCAAGGTTCAACGATTGATAAACGCTATCATGATTAATACATGAGTGTAAATACACCGTTTCTTCATGACCAGTGGTTAAATTGTGCATCACAAAACTACTCTTTTGCTTGACGATCGCCCCACCAATTAATCTATGTTGTTCTAAATCAAGTGGTTGCAAAGGTATTTTATGCTGCAGAGCATAATTAGCTGAAGCATAAAACCTCAGACAAAACTTTCTTAAAATTTGCACCTTTACGAAATCCGAGGTAGCCAATGGGCGCACTCCCAAGGCTAAATCAAAATTCTTGACAGTCAAATCAAAACTACTTGCCAACATGCTAATTTGCAGCACAACCTTAGGATAACGCGCATTAAATCGTGCTAATTTCGGCACTACCAACTCTTCTGCCAACGAGGGTGCCAACGCCACTCGAAGAGTACCTTCTAAATTTTGCGGCTGCAACAACCACACCAACTCCAAGTCCTGAGCCAAGGCTTGTTCACTAGCTTTAAAGCGGTTATACAAATCCTCACCAGCATTAGTCAAACTAAAGTTACGATTATCACGATGTAACAAGCGCACTTGCAAATACTCTTCCAGCTGTTGAATTTTACGCGAAATACTTGGCTGCGGAATTTTTACCGCGCGCGCTAAATTACTATAACTGGCAAAATCAACTAATTTAATAAAGAGAAATACATTATCATACATACTCTGTAAACTCCTAAAGTGGTAGCAACTACCCTTACAATGCAGTATCTTTTAACCAAACTTGCTCGAGAAATTTAACAAATTCCTGCTCTAAATGACTACGCGTACCACTATTTAAGACCAAATAACGTTTGTACGAGAAAAAAGAATATTGTGGTAGAACTTCAAGCAGCTCACCTGAGTTTACTAGAAACTGCCCAATTCTGCTCGGGAAAAAACTCAAGTATTGACCATTTTTCATCAAATTTTGCATTGACAATATATTATCAAAATACAATGTTGCATTCAACATAAAAGCAAACTGTTCCATAGTTTCCAAGTGAGTTACAATCAATTGACTTAAGGGCTTTTTTGCAAACAAATAACCAATTACATTGTGTTGCTTAAGCTCCTCAAGCGAACTCGGTAGCGCATATTGCTTTGCATAACTAACATGCGCATACAACTTTAGCTGCTCCTCGCCTAATGTTTTAATTTTCACACTTTGCAAGCTGGGCATTTCATTACAAATGGCAATATCAAATTGATCATTAACCAAATCATTATTGCCTAAATTTAAATAGCGTATGTCCAAACTAACTTTAGGGTAACGTTTTATAAAATCAGGCAGATGCGGAGCCAAGACATAAGCCATCAAAGACCCTGGTATAGCAATCCGCAAGGTTCCAATTAGCTCACCTTGATTGTTCTTATTATAACGCGTATTTTTGAATATTTCCTCAACATGATGGATATTGTTCGCAAATTTAGCATAAATCATTTGCCCTGCAGCGGTCAATCGAATCGGCTGATCATCCAACTGATACAATTGCATACCAAGTTCATGCTCCAAAGCCATGATTCTTTTACTTAAGGTAGAGCGCGATAAATTCATTTTTTTAGCGGCACTCGTAATACTACCCTCTTCCACAAGGCAAATAAACACCGCTAAATCATCAAAAATAAAATATGCCATCTTGGCTACCTTTTCCCCTAAACTAATCAAGCTACCCCAACAAATTTAGTAATTAATGTGCGCTGGTCGTGGTATATTCACTCGCCGTCATTTTTGAACTTTTCTTATATGTCGCTTTATTGGTATGACTAAACGCTTGACATGAATTCAAAACTAATTTACCGCCTTTTACTTCACATTTTACGGTTTGTTGCGAATTGTCATCAAAGAACTTAACCATGTCATGTTTCTTATCTTCATTCAACAGGCAATGTTTATTCATTTCGGCAACTGGTTCATTATCTTTTAACTCAAAGATCATTTTGTGTTTTTCACAATGACATTCCAATTTATTCACATCTAGTTTGTTGTTTGAAAGCGGAGCTGATGAATTCGACGCAGCAAAAGCACTCACCGATACCACTGATAATAAAGCCAAAGTTAGTTTTTTCATATAGAAATTTCCTTTTAAAAATTAAATACAACAACAATACAAATTTAAATCTAATTTAAACAATTTGCACAAATTTCTGCGCGCTATCCGACCATTCGAGAACATGCCCCGAATGCACATCATAGACCCACGCACTGAGCGTAATTTGTTGATTGGCAATCATTGTACCAACATTGGGATAAGTTTTCAAATTTTCCACCTGATGCAATAAATTAATCGTCACCCCATCCTGAGCGTCTTTGGGTTTGTTTAATTTAAAGCCAGCTTTAATTAAGCTCAGCCAATTATCTAGTCCAACATACCCGAGAGAATTATCGCCACTCGCAATAGAAGCTTTAATTGCACCACATTCGGTATGTCCACAGATTACAATATTACGCACGCCTAATTCAGAAATAGCATATTCAATTGCGGCAATCTCACTATAAATATTATTCGGCATATATGGTGGTACGACATTACCGACATTACGCACTATAAAAATCTCACCAACATTTGCCGACAAAAATGCATTTGGGTTAAGACGACTATCCGAACAGGTAATTAATAAGGTATGCGGACTTTGCCCTTGTGCCAAAGTATTAAGTAGATGTTGATTATCTTTAGCATAATGGCTAATATATTTAGTAATTCCATGGCGTAAGACATCGTTTGCCGAATGTGAAAAGCCTGATTGCTCCAAAATCGCTTTAATTTGGTGCTCAGCAATGGTCACCGTATAGGGTTGCGATTCAAAAGTATTGGCCGAAATCGTATCATATTGTTCATCTGACATACCATGAAAAATGGATTTAATATTTGAATCAAGTAAATCTTGAGCAATGCTAATTAGATGTTTTGCCCCGCTACTATCAATGTTTTGCAACATCGCAAATTCAAAAATCACAAAGTGAATGCCCGTTTCACTCAGCGCATAATCTTTAATTTTAGCCAATTTCTCATATGACATAAAAGTGATACTACCTGCCAAACCAACCCGCAAGACATTATTATTGGTCCAAAGTTTAATTTCGGCTTTGGTTCTAAGCATCCGCACCCCGACAATAATAAAGGCGGCTAATAAACCGGTGCGAATTCCATCAATCAAGTCACTGCCAATAATGGCAAAAAAAGTAATAAAATAGACTAAAACATCCCAGCGATCACTTTTCCACAAATCGACCACTTGGCGAATATTCATCATTTTAAATGCAGCCGCAATTAAAATCCCAGAAAGCACCGCAACAGGCATCATTTCAATTAATTGTGGCACACAATACACCACGATCAAGATAATTAGCGCATGAAAAATCGCTGCACGCCGAGTTTTGGCACCCGCTAAAACATTCACCGAAGACCGCGCCACAATCCCACTCACCGGAATTCCGCCAAACAATGCCACCCCAATATTAGCTACTCCCTGCCCGATCAATTCCTGACTTGGATTATGTAAATCACCCTTACCCATCAAATCAACTGCGCTTAAAGACAGCAATGTTTCTAGCGATGCCAAAATAAATACTTCTAGTCCAGTGAGAGCTAATTTCGGCCAATCATCGATTAAATTAAAATCAATTACCGTTGGATGAAAAATATCATGTGGGAGCATGCCAACAGTTGCCACCGAAATATTTGTGACATGAGCTAATGTCATCGGAATTAATACCGCAAAAAAGAACGCATACGCTCGTGGTAAAAAACGTGGCACGATAGTTAAAATAGCAATTGTCAACGCAGCCAGACCAAAGCCAGCCGAACTAACATGATGTGCATACAAATGCAAATTAGAATAAGTTTGCGTAATGGTATTATTAGTTTGACCAGCAATTTGAAAGGCATATGGCAATTGTTCAAAGAATAACAAAAATCCAATCCCTGCGGTAAATGCCAGCACCAAAGAGAGTGGAATATATTTGGCAATCCGCCCGAGCTTTAAAATGCCCAAACTAATTTGCAACAGCCCACAAATTAAGCCGACAATCAATAAGCCTGCAAAGCCAAAATCTTGCAGAACCCCAGCCAATAAGACCGACATAGCTACCGCTGGACCAGTTATACCCAGCCGTGAACCACCAAAAACCGCGCCCAAAATACCGCCAATTACGGCAGAAATTAAAGCGACCTGTGGGGCAACACCAGTTGCAAGCGCCACAGCCAAAGATAATGGAATCGCAACAAATGCCACCGCAATCGCTGCACCAATATCCTCACGTAAATATTGGCGCTTGAACATGGGTCGTAGCTCATTCGCCAGATAGTTAAACAAATAATTTTTTGATGTTTGCATGAATTCCTCTTCGTTTCTTTTTTATATTCTGTTAAGCCTAAAATTGACTTATCCAGCACTAAATTTAAAATAACCTGTAAACAAACTTTCCACAGCCAATTCAGGCTGGCTTTGTTCAATGGCTAAGGCATTTTTTACTGCAGGTAATTGACTCATTTGATCCAAGAAGCGGCTTAATTTTGGCAACTCGCTCAAATCAACTAAATTCTCGCCACGGTTATGTTTCCGACACCAACGTAACAAGGCATAGGCTTGCGCATCCACAATCGTTGGCTGTTCACCAATAAAATAACCGCTGGCAAGTAAATTATCTTCAATGTATTGCAGCACAATTTGCAAGCGTCCTAGCGCTTGAAGCTGAAACGAACTCACATAATCTTCCGTCACAAACCGGGTTGGATAATTAAATTGTTGAAAAACTGGATGGAGTGCCGAAGATAAATAGGATAACCATTGATAAATTTTAACTCGACCATTCTTCTCCACGCTTGGACAAATCGTCTCATTTGGCGTTTTATCGGCTAAATACAGTAAAATTGCCAGATTTTCACCAATTACTTGGCAAGCATCTTTAAGCGCACCAACCTTACCCGCTGGGTTAATCTGGCGAAATTCCGCACTTT
The DNA here is from genome assembly GCA_019744945.1 of Burkholderiales bacterium. GTDB lineage: Bacteria > Pseudomonadota > Gammaproteobacteria > Burkholderiales > UBA11063 > Aquella. The sequence goes on along the minus strand of JAIETT010000148.1, from coordinate 3,756 downwards.
GACGAATTTCGGGCGTAGTAATCCCGATTTGATAAGGAATTTGCAGCCATTCTAAGCTAATTTGCGCGCCTAACGAACAAGCACCAGGAATAATAAATAAAACAGGAGTTTCCATCTTGATTTACCTTGTCTAAAATTTAATTGGTTTATAAAAACATAGTCTTTTGGGTAGCTATTTTCGCATATCTACTGGTTACTACGCCAATTTTCTGAGCAAAGTGGAAATTTTACACAATGGGTTATAACAATAATTAGGCTCTGATTAATTCTAACAGTATATTTAGATCAATTTTAATTTTTGCTTTTAAGCGAGAGATATGGGTTTCAATAGTTCGAGGAGATAAATAAAGATGTGACGCGATGTCTTTTACGCTGGATTTAACTTGCTTGTTGATAAGAACAACTAATTCTGCTTCGGTTGGCATTTCATAAAACAAATTATCTATTTTAAGGTAAGATAAAAAACCATTTATTGCATTTGATTTATTCTGAGACTTATACAAGTTCTTGTACATTACCCATAACTGCATCAAACCAATATTATTGGTTATATTCTGGTTTAAAGTTAAAACCGAACAAACCTTTTTTTGAGCTGTGATTATTGGATATTTTTTCATATGATGCACAAATATGTCACCAAACGGGGTAATAAAAACTCGATTTTTATCAATAACTAATTTTTGACTATGTTTAATCTGATCATCAAAGCGCTCTATTTCCGTAGCCAGATTTCCCCAATTTTTGCTCATGTGTTGATCTAAATCCCATACAGTAAGTCCATTTACTTCTTCGGGGGTAGCTAAACCAACTTTTCTTGCATTAGCCATATTACCGAATAAATATTTACCAGATTTTAAGTCTTTTAAGTGTGCAGATCCTTCATAGGTGAGAATTAGATCTTCAACTAAATTAATACTAACAAATTGATCATTTTTGTTCTTCATGTGATACCTAGTTTACTCAATTTCATGCCTTATATCCATATACAACAATGATTTTAGCATAAAATTGTAAAATCAGTATTTTTCACGGATGGTTTTTGCAGTATAAATCTATAAAATCAAGCCTTATGCAAAATAAGGAGTTACAAATGCTACAAAACACCACAAAATTTAATACCAATAAACAATTTATGTTACCCTTTGACTTACTCGATTTTGAAATTGATACACTCCTTAATGAGGGGAAATTAACCCGCTATACAAATGAATTTTTTATAGATGCTAGATCAATGTCTAAAATATCATTGTCAAATGCGCTTCAAATGTCAGTAAATTGGCGCGAAATAACCAAAGAATTTCTATTCTCTGTTATTGGTGGGATTGGGCAAATGTCACAATACATGAGCAAATTTGACAATCCACCACAGCAATTATTAGGTGTATTACAAAATTCAATTGGAATAATTTCTGATGATTTAAGTAATGTCTTTTCTACTTTAAATAATGTTGCGCCGAATGGTCCTGATGGCGCGCATTATAAATGGTGGGAAATGACCATTCATAAAGACCTAATCAATGCAGCTGAACAAACGAATCTTAAATTTAAGACGTCTTTGCTGCCTGGGGTAATAAATCTATTAAGCATAATGAAAGAATTATCATTAAATCGTCTAGGCGCAGCAATTCAATTACGGGTTGTCGAGGCGATTGCATTAGAAATAGCAATTTCATTTAGAGTGCTTTTGTCACCACTAAAAGTAAATAATGAATTCATTTTTAAAACAGATAAAGACCTCGCTTGGATAAATGCACATGTCAAAGCTGAAGTTGAACATCATAAAAGCGTAAAAGACTTATCTTATGGCATGGCTTATGCTGCCATTACACCAGATGAGCAAAAAACCTTTCTTGAATTAACTAAAAAATATATTCACGCATGGCATGTAGCATTATTAGAATTCAGAGCTTTGATTTCGCATAATAAAAACTATAACTTATACCGTCTAACTCAAGCTAGAAATTTAAATCGGACGGAAAATAAATATGCTGATTTCAAAAAATGGCGCTGCCTCGTCTGTGATTTCATTTATGACGAAGCAATTGGATTACCTAATGAAGGAATATTAGCCGGAACAAAATTTGAAGATATTCCAAATGATTGGGAGTGCTCAGACTGTGGGGTTAAGAAAACAGACTTTGAACCAATTTCAGCGTAATCCATAATTATGACTAATCATCAAGCCAAAACTTATCAAGATATATATCACGATAATTTACATCCATATACTGACGAAGAGTATATGACACAAACGGTTCGTGCCATGTACCGCAGTTATAGTAATAACTCTCTGTGCGCAATCAAAGACACGAATAGCATTTATTTTGCAGCGTCAAAATCATTTGTCAAAACAGTTGGAATGACCCAAGAAAACATAATTGGTAAAACTGAACTGGATTTTTCTAGCCAAGTAAAAAACCATTACAAAGAGTTTTATGCTCAAGATCGTTTAGTTGAAACACAACGGCAAAAATTAAAATTTCTAGATATTCACCAATATGAAAATGGTATTGCAGCCTACATAACTAGAAAGCTTCCAATTATAAACCCTGCAACCAATAACGTGTTAGGTACGTATCTCGTGTTCAGCGCATTAAAACCCAATATCACGAATAAAGCGATTAAAGATATTCATAAATTTAATGACCTCAGCAATGTCAAATCTTTAAATAGTTTGGCGGATATTAATTTTAGCCCAAGAGAAGCAGAAATTATCTTTTGTATCTCAATGGGTATTACTGAACGAAAAAAAATTGCATTATTTTTATCTGCACTACATGGAAAAAGCATAAAACATGATGCAACTATAAAATCAACGCTAAAATCGATATACAACAAAATTCCAAATATTAACACCATAGCGGATTTATCAAATTGTATTGAGCAGCATAATTTAAATTGTCAAATCCCACAAAGCATGTTAAAGATTGGGAGTTTCCCACTAACGTAACAGCGTCATCAAATCATTTTATTTAAGTTAACCATGATGTTACACTATAAGTATAAAATAATTCTAGACAATAGTAAAAAATAATTTTGCGGCAATTAAAACTAAAATTACGCCAATTAATTTATTCACAACATTAATGTTTTTATCAAATTTACTTTTTATTTTAGGGTGACTAATTAAATAACTTATTAACCAGAACCAAACAAAGTGTAATAAACAAATAATCAACCCATACATAATTTGCATAATTATTGGTGTGCTTTTACTAACTACCATTGTAAAAAGAGATAGATAGAATAGCGTTGTTTTAGGATTAGTAACATTAGAAAAAAAACCTTGCTTAAATGAGGCTACTAACGTTGCCTTAACTAATTTTGCATCAATACTATCTGGTGGTACAAATTTACTACGAAAAGTGCTTATGCCTATATAGAGTAGATAGGCAATGCCTAGATATTTTATAGCACTAAAAAGAAGTGGTGTTTTAGAAATAATTAAGGCAATACCAATAAGGCAATACAAAGTGTGCACCCAAGTTGACATCGCAATGCCCAAAGCTGTTAAATATCCTGCATGGCGACCATAGGAAACTGTATTTTTAGTTACCATTGCAAAATCAGAACCAGGAGAAATTACAGCTAAGGCAGAGATGCTAATTACTAAATATAATTCATTCGTCATTTAATTTATCCTGATTAATAAATGTAATTACCAACATATCACGATACCCGAGTACGTCATAAATTTTGTGTCAATCTGATTTCTACTTCATTTTAAATCAGATTTTTCCAAATTTGATTAACATC
>JAIETT010000058.1 GCA_019744945.1 Burkholderiales bacterium | reverse complement strand
GCACTTAAATTAACTGGCGTAACTGAAATCGACTTAGCCGTTGAAATCTTGGCGCGGTACGTGAAATATCCAGTAGTTACCGTGGGCAAGAATGGTAGCATCAGTTATCAAAATAAGCAAGTCGTACAGGTAGCCATGCCGTGTGAATTTGCTGCGATTGACACTACTGGCGCTGGAGATAACTTCATGGCCGGGTTAGTCTACGGTTTTTATCATGATTGGGATTTAGTCAAATGTATGCAAATGGCTAATGTCCTCGGTGGATATTCAACTACCCAATTTGGCTGTTATAAAGCTGGAATTAGCGAAGAAATAGCTTTAAAGTATCTCAACTTATACCCTAGATAATTGGAGAATTAAACATGTTCAATAATAAATTGAAAGTTATTTTAACTTTTGTTGGGCTCAGCATCATCTCAACTGGAATGCCAGTATTTGTAATGCAAGCAATAAATTATTATCACATTAGCCAAAGTTCAGCAGGTACATTGGAGTTATTCTCTGACCTACCTAAATTAATTGTTTCATTTATGATGTTTACCATCTTACTTAAATTTGGTTTTCGCCGTTCAATAATTCTAACTTATGCAATTTTTATTATTGTATGTCTTGCCGTTCCATTTATTAACACCATTAACTCATTGCGCGCATATATTATTATATCCGGACTGGTTTTTGTGATTATTAAAATAATTGCTTATAGCTCAGTTGGACTAATCACCAAAAACAATCGCGACCATGCGAGCTTAATTAATCTAATGGAAGCCTTGTATACCACTGGCAGCATTGCCAGCTTATGGCTATATTCAGGTTTCATTCATTTAATGCCCAATGACTGGAATAAAATTTTTTGGGTATTTGCCGCAGTTTGTTTATTATTGCTAATAATGTGGCGTTTCACACCATTTGATGAATCACAAATTGAGCGCCAAGAAGAATTACCTTTACGCGAACAGTTCAAAGGAATTGGCTTAATTTTAAACCGAGGCTTTTTAATCTTTGCATTACTTTTGGCTGCATATGAAACGCTCGAAATGGGGATTGGTTCGTGGCTACCTTACTTCAATAGCGGAATTTTACAATTACCTGAAGCCTTAAGTATTCAAATTGCAAGTTTTTTAGCGGTCGGAATTGCCTTGGGACGCTTTGCTGGAACTTTTATTTTACAATACGTTAAATGGTATAAAATGTTTGTGGTGAATTTAATCATTGCCAGTATCTTAATGGCGTTAATTTTGAGTAATATTGACCATGGTATAGGCAAAGACGCTCAAAATATTTTCCAAGCACCATTAATTGCCTTTGGTTTACCACTACTAGGTTTTTTCATCGGTCCGATTTACCCTACCCTAGCATCCTTACTTTTAACCAGCACACCTAAGGCGCAACATGCTTTAATCACCAGTGTCATCATGATTTTATGCGCTATATTTGATAGTGGATCGGCAAAAATAATCGGTGTGCTTTTTAATGATTTAGGTGGTCTAAAGGCTTTTGCTTTGGCTACGCTAATCCCTCTTAGTATTTTGATTATATTCCTCTTTCCCTATAAAAAACTAACTCAGACCAATGAATCATAATCAGTAAATCACAGCTTCAAGCGCTTAATCGATAAGATATTTAGGAGACACCATCTTGACTAAAATTAACCCATACTTATTAATCACCGTGTGCATTTCAGCCACCTGTGGTCTGCTTTTTGGTTTTGATACTTCCATTATTGCTGGAGCATCACCGTTTATTCAAACTGAATTTAACGCCAGTAATTTTCAGCTTGAAATGGTTGTCAGCTCCTGTGTTTTAGGTGCATTATTTGGCGCGTTACTGAGTGGTAAACTTAGTGATAATTTAGGACGCAAAAAAGTTCTAATTATTACTGGGTTAATTTTCATTCTGGGAACGATTATCGCGGCACTAGCACATTCAATTGAACACCTAATTTGCGGTCGATTTATCTTAGGTTTTGCTGTAGGTATGGGATCATTTGCAACTCCCATGTTCATTGCTGAAATTGCGCCAGCTCAATCACGCGGAAAATTAGTCTTATGGAATGGTGCTTTTTTAACTGGTGGACAAGTCTTAGCTTTTTTAGTCAACTACTCATTAACTGAAAGTGGCAATTGGCGTCTAATGATTTTTAGCGGAATTATTCCAGCATTTATTTTAACTATTGGAATGCTCTTTATGCCAGAATCACCCAAATGGCTCTTGATTAAAGGTAAAGAATTTTTAGCCTTAAACATACTAGAACGCATTCGTGGCAGTAAAACTATGGCGACTCAAGAATTAGCTTTAATTAAAACGACACTTAATATCAGTCAAGCTAAATTCAGCGAGTTATTTAGTAAAACCCTGCGACCAGTATTATTTATAGGTTTACTCCTTGGAATTTTCCAACAATTTATGGGTATCAATACAGTCATGTATTATGGCCCACATATAATGAAACAAATTGGATTTTCGGATGCGACAACACAAATGTTTGGCACACTAGGTTTAGGGATTACCAATTTTATTTTCACTGTAATTACCTTGCTCTTCATAGATAAACTTGGTCGCCGTAAATTTCTATTAATTGGTTCAATGATTGCAGCATTAAGCTTATTTACTATGGTATTTTTATTAAGTAACACCATTAGCGGTGCAACAGCTTATCTTGCTTTATTTTGCTTAATAACTTATATTATTGGTTATTGTATTAGCGTTGGTTCATTATTTTGGTTAATGATTTCAGAAATATTTCCGCTGCATGCACGTGGAACTTGTATGAGTTTTGTCGTTGCAGTACAATGGGGCGCAAATTTCTTGGTTGCTGCGAGCTTCTTAACCATTCTACATGCTTTAGGAATTGCCGCAACTTTCAGCATGTACGGTACAATTGCGTTAATTGTATTTATCTACGTATACTTAAAAGTTCCTGAGACCAAAGGTGTTTCACTTGAACTGATTGAACAAAATATTCAAAAAAGTCTTCCAACGCGCTTACTTGGTCAAAAAAGCGCTTAACTTTATTAATTATATTTTTAGGAGAATTATTATGCAAACAACCGCTACCGAATGTCGTGATGACTTTGGAGAACTACGAAATTACACCGATTCAAAATTCCAAGATCGGGTTGAGCGCACCTACCGTGAAATGCAAACCAATCAAACCGTGGAGTTTGTCGCCCAAAATAAAGCTAAATATGCCAAATTAGCGCATGGCAAAATGGATGCTTACCAAGTATTTAAGCTTCTTGAACAAGTTCATGATGAGAGTGATCCTGATAATGATTTACCACAAATCGTACACGCTTATCAATCAGCGGAATCGATTGTTGAATTTGCCATGCTTAATGAAACCGAACTTCGCGATGATTTATCAATTAAAGCTTTATTCAAGGAAAATGTTTGGCAGGCTTTACCGCAAAAATGGCGTGAACTCTATGAGAAAAACACTCTTAAATCCTTATATAACCACATTACTGATTGGTCATGGTTTCCACTAGTTGGCTTTATTCACGATTTAGGTAAAGTTATGTTATTACCTCAGTTTGGTAGTTTACAACAATGGGCTGTAGTTGGTGACACTTATCCAGTTGCAGCACCTTTTTCCGCCTCCAATGTTTTCTATGCCAATGGTTATTATACCAATTGCCCAGATTATAAAACCTATAACACGTCCGGTGAAACTAAATTTGGCAAATATCCACGTAATTGTGGTTTTGATAATGTAGATATGACTTGGGGACATGATGAGTATATTTATGAAGTAATGCAACAAGGTAGTGTAATTTGTCCAGAAGGCTTATATATTTTGCGCTATCACTCATTTTATCCATGGCATACTCCACAAAATGGAGTAATGGCATATACAGAATTAGCCTCAGATTTTGATTGGCTAATGCTACCATTACTAAAAGCCTTCCAAAAAGCAGATTTATATTCCAAAACGCCTAATTTGCCAGCTCAGGACGTGCTCGAGGCTAAGTATCATAAACTATTAGATTTATGTATCCCGAACAAACAAATTAATTGGTAGGCTCATTTACTCACAGGTTCGAGACAAATAACTTGAACCGATGAACTTTTTAGTAATTAAATAACAACCAATAACTTAGTATAATTTTATAAAAGGTCGTCATTATGCGATATAGCTGGCGCTGGTTTGGTCCACAAGACCCCGTTTCAATTCAAGATGTGCGCCAAACAGGCGCAACGGATATAGTCTCGGCACTTCATCACCTTCCTAACGGTGCGGTGTGGAGCATTGCAGAAATTAAGCAACGCCAATATGAAGTTGAATGGGATGCAATTAATAACGAAGCCACCAATTTAACTTGGAGCATCGTTGAAAGTGTACCTGTTCATGAAGACATCAAAAAACAGACGGGCAATTACCTTGAATACATTCGCAATTATCAACAAACACTCCGTAATTTAGCTGAGTGTGGCATTAAAATTGTCATCTATAATTTTATGCCTATTATCGATTGGACCCGCACCGATTTAGCCTATCGCCTACCAAATGGCGTACGAGCATTACGTTTTGACTATTTTGAATTCGCCGCCTTTGACTTATATATTTTACAACGCCGCGCTGCCGAATTGGACTACACCACCCAAGAGCAAATTCAAGCTCGCAAAGTATTTGATGCAATGAGCGAAGAAACTAAACAACGTTTAGTGCGTAATATTATTGCAGGCTTGCCTGGTGCCGAAGAAAGCTTCACCTTAGAAGAGTTCAATGCTGCTCTCGAAGAATACCGTGACATCAATGCTGAGCGTCTGCGCAGTCATCTTTTTGCCTTCTTAGGTGAAATTATGCCTGTAGCCGATGATTGCGGCGTACGCGTTGCAATCCACCCTGATGATCCACCACGCGCTATGTTTGGTTTACCACGCATTTTAAGTAACGAACAAGACATTAGCTTACTCATGAATAATTTCTCCTCACTCAATTGTGGCTTAAATATTTGTGCGGGTTCCTTGGGCGTATCGGCAGCAAATGATTTGGAAAAATTTATTCGCACTTGGGGCGAGCGGATTCCATTTGTTCACTTACGTAGTGTGCAGCGCGAAGCCGATGGAAGTTTTTACGAAGCAGAACATATTGCTGGCAGCACCAATTTAGCTAAATTGGTCAAAGCGGTTTTAGATGTTGAACAACAATTTGGGCATGAAATCATCATTCGCCCAGATCATGGTCATCAAATGCTTGATGATCAACGTAAGGCGACCAATCCAGGTTATTCGTGTATTGGACGCATGAAAGGCATTGCCGAACTCAAAGGCATGGAATTAGCCATTCGTACTTTTAATTACTAACTTTAAGGCTTGAGCTGTAATAATTCACGGCTCAATTATTTTTATTCCTCAAGTGAGCAACGCCATGAAAATTCCTAAATTATTCCTCAGTTGGCAGTTAAATTCTGATAACAGCATTTTGATTAACTGCGATAGTTCTTATACCAAAATTTATCTTATGAGTGATGACATTATACGCTTACGTACCGCATTTACCAATGAATTTAGCGAAGAATCATATATTTTAACTACCACCGCGTGGGATGACCGCTTCGATCAATTACTCGCCACCGAGCGCAAAAAAATTAACGCCTTAGTTCCACTCACCACCGAGAATGCACACAACCTAATTATTTCCACCGCCACTCTAGACATCACGATTAATAAAAATCCCTTTTATATCCAAATTCACGATCATCAGCAAAATTTAGTTTATTCGGATCTAAAATCGCGCCCCTACACCCAAGACCAGCTGGGACGCGTTACGCATTACACTGAAATTGATCTTGAAAATGATTCTTTTTATGGCTTTGGTGAGAAAACTGGGGCAATTAATAAACTTCGCCGCCGCTTAGTTCAAAATGCCAAAGATACCCTTGCCTATGATCCAGAATTTAGCGATCCGCTCTATAAGCACATTCCTTTTTATATCAAATTAAATCAACAAACGCAAGCAGCCGTAGGATTTTTTTATCACAACACTTATGAGTCGGTGTTTGATATGGGCGTGGAGCATAGCAATTATCATCATCGTTATAGTTCATTTTGTGCCGATGGTGGCGATTTAGATTTATTCATCCTCAATGGTCCAAGCATGGCTAAAGTGGTTGAAGGTTATAGCGAAATTACAGGTAAATCCGCCATGTTGCCAGCTTATGCATTAGGTTATCTGGGTTCAACCATGTATTACGTCGAATTACCCGAAAACTGCGATCGAGAAATTGTTAATTTTGTAAAAAAATGCCGCCAAGAAGATATTCCAATTGATAATTTCCATTTATCTTCAGGCTACACCGTTGACCAAAGTAACAAACGCCAACTTTTTACGTGGAATCAACAACGTTTTCCCAATCCGAGCGATTTCTTTCAACAAATGCATGCCAACGGAGCGCCAGTTACCCCGAATATTAAACCTGGGGTGTTACTAACTAACCCCAATTACGCCACAATGGCAGCCAAACAAATCTTCATTGGACAATCTTCAGCCAATTCAAGCCCATATGTAGATTACTGGTGGGGCGGTTTAGGCTCATTTGTCGATTTTACCAATCCAGTTGCGCGGCAAACGTGGAGCGATTATCTGGATGCAACTTTACTCAACCATGGCGTAACTTCGTTGTGGAACGATAACTGTGAATACGACTCATTAACCGATCGCAGTGTTGTGTGCAATTTCGATGGTAAATCAACACCTTTAGCCCAATTAAAATCAATTCAACCGAATTTAATGGCCTTAACTGGACGTCAAGCACTGCTTAAACACAATCCTAATCTGCGCCCCTACTCGGTAAATCGCGGTGGATTTGCAGGTATCCAACATTATTCGCAAACGTGGGCTGGGGATAATATGACCTCGTGGAAGAGCCTAAAATTTAATATCGCAACGATTTTAGGTATGGGATTATCAGGGGTTGCCAATAATGGCTGTGACATCGGTGGCTTTTGGGGACCACACCCCGATGCCGAATTATTTGTGCGTTGGGTTCAAAATGGGATATTTCAACCACGTTTTTCAATCCATTCATGCAATAGCGATAATACGGTTACTGAACCGTGGATGTTTCAAGATAAAACTCATTTAATCCGTACGGCAATCAAGTTCCGTTACCGCTTAATGCCATATTTTTATGCTCTAATGCGGGCGGCAAATTTACACGGCACACCGATTATGCGCCCAACGTTCTATGAATTTCAACACGATCCACAAACCTATAATCAAGGGGTTGACTTTATGCTCGGGAGTAGTCTCTTGGTGGCAAATGTAGTTGAAGCAGGTGCAACTAATCGCCAAGTTTATTTACCTATCGGCAGCAATTGGTATGATTTTTATACTCGCCAAGCTTATACAGGCGGTAAAACTATCTCCTTACCCGTTGACTTAAGTTCCCTCCCAATCTTTATCCGCGATTCGGCAATTTTAGCACTGAATGCAAATGAAGCCAAGCAAGCGAGCGGTAATTTTCCAGCACTCCGCTTAATCCTCGGTGGAGCGAATGCACAATTTACGCTCTATCAAGATGATGGAATTAGTCAAGAATATTTGCACGGCAACTACCGCGAAACGTTGATCACACTCACTCGTGATAACGAGCAAACCTTAATTAACTTCCAGCACAATGGTGATTTTGTAGCACCAACCCAGGAATTATATCTGGAACTAATTAATCCTCAGAAAGGACCATTTTGGATCAGTATTGCGGGAGAGAGAATTGCGCATTTTTTACACCGCGATAAATTTAACGACGCGAAAACTGGCTGGTACTACAGTAACAGCAAGGGTTGCGTTGAAATTAAACTCGATTTCCCTAACCGCGATAGCAAAATTATCGTCAGCTTCGCTCATTTTGATTTGATAGGAATGTAATAATGACCAAGAAAAAACTTACGTTGAAAGAAAAAATTGCCTATGGAGTTGGCGATTTAGGTAACGGATTTACTTTTGATTTAGGTCAAGCCTACCTACTGAAATTTTATACCGACATTTGCGGAATTAATGCGGTTGCCGCAGGTGGTGTATTTCTATTTAGTAAAATTTTCGATGCTTTCATGGATGTGTTGGCAGGGTCATTTGTCGATAAACGCAAAGCCTCCAAAAATGGCAAATATCGCCCAGTGATGATGACCTCAGCAGTTTTCTTGGCTTTTCTAACCGTAATTACCTTTGTCGCGCCAGATGTGTCAATCCAAGGTAAATTAATTTATGCGTATGCAAGCTATATGATTTGGGGCTTTTGTTATTCAATGGTCAATATTCCCTATGGTTCGCTAGCCGCTGCTATGACTCAAGATGTGAATGATCGTACTCAACTAGCCTCATTTCGCCAAGCCGGTTCATTAATTGCATTATTGGTAACAGGCGTAATTTTTATGCCGATCGTGCTGTTATTTAGTGATACGCGCTGGGGGTTTCCCGTAGCAGCCGGTGCGATGGCGATTATTGGCGTGATGTCACACGCTTATTGTTACCGTAACACCCGTGAATTAGTCGAGCCAGCTAGTCCTGAAAAAATCAAAACCAAAGATCTTCGCCATGCTTTAACTAAAAACAAACCGCTGGGGATTTTGATTCTAATGTCAATTTTCACTATTTCCGCCTACAACATCAAAATTGCAATGCTAATTTACTTCTGCCAATATAACTTAGGCGATATCAAATTAATGGCGTTTATTAATTTCATTATTATTGGTAGCTCCGTAATTTCAATTACCGCCATTCCTAAATTAGTCTCACTTTTCGGTAAGAAAAAGACCATGCTAATTGGCTTTACAATCAGCATTATTGCGGATATTATTAATTATTTTATACCCTCAAGTCCAATTAGTTTTACCATTTTCGCCACCATCGCCTTCGTCGCAATTAGCATTCCTAACGGCATCGTCTGGGCACTAATTTCTGACATCATTGACTATGGCGAATGGAAAACTGGCAAACGCGCAGCTGGGGTTACCTATGCCGCATTTAGTTTCTCACGTAAGCTTGCGCAATCAATTTCAGGATTTTCCGCTGGACTGGGTTTATCCTTAATTGGCTATATTCCAAATGCAGTGCAAACTAGTTCTGCGTTATCTGGAATCAAGGGACTACTCTTAATGTACCCAGCCATTACCATTTTGATCGCGGCATTAATCATCGGATTTTGGTATGAATTAACCGATAAACGCTGCAACCAAATTGTTGAGGAACTCGCACAAAGGAAATTATCAACAATCAACAACCATAATTAAACCAAAATCAAATAAATTATTTAAACCGAATTTTTAAGGAAATCTAAATGAGACAAAATAAAGTAGCAGTTGTAACTGGTGGTAGCGGTGTTTTAGGTAAAGCATTTTGCCAAGCATTGGCACAAAATGGTTATAAAGTTGCAATTTTAGGTCGTGATCTCGCCAAAGCCGAAGAATTAGCTACCGCAATTAATTTAGCAGGCGGAATTGCACTCGCTGTGCATGCCGATGTAACCAATCGCGTTAGCCTTGAAACCGCCGCTGAACAAATTAAGCAGCAACTCGGTAGCTGTGACGTTCTAATTAATGGAGCAGGCGGTAATCATCCCAAAGGCACCAGTAGTGCAGAATATTATACTGAAGATCTAAGCCAGCAGGCTAATGCCACTAGTTTTTTTGATTTAGAGTTAGATGGAATTGATTTTGTCTTTAAATTAAATTTCTTGGGTACGCTATTGCCGTGTCAAGTTTTTGGCAAACAAATGTTAGATAAACCACATGCCACAATTATTAATATTTCATCAATGAGTGCCTTTTCACCGCTCACCAAAATTCCAGCCTATAGCGCAGCTAAAGCTGCAGTTAATAATTTTACTCAATGGCTGGCGGTACATTTTGCCAAAACGAATATCCGCGTTAACGCAATTGCGCCAGGGTTTTTCCTGACCCAGCAAAATCATAATTTACTCAAAAACCCCGATGGAAGTTGGACCGCACGCGCGGAGAAAATCATTGCACACACCCCAATGGCACGCTTTGGCGAGGCCGAAGAGTTACTTGGAACTCTGCTTTGGCTCGCCGATGAACACGCCTCGAGTTTTGTTAATGGTGTAGTAATTCCAGTTGATGGTGGTTTCTCCGCCTATTCTGGCGTTTAAACCGCAAAATTTTAGCGCACAGAATCACGAATAACCAATTCAGCGGTTAACTCTTGTATTGTTTGAGTCTGTTCAACATTGTTAATTAATTGAAATAATCTTTCACCACCGAGTTTAGCCATCTGTTCGATTGGCTTATGAATAGTCGTTAAACTCGGGGTGGTATATTGGCAAATTTCGCTATCATTAAACCCAACCAGACCAATATCACTCGGCACGTTCAACCCAGCATCATTAATCGCTTTCAGTGCTCCAATAGCCATTTCATCATTGGCACAAAATACCGCATCTGGCTTATCTTCTAAGGCAAGCAAGCGTTGCATGGCAACAAAACCACCCGCGATCGAAAAACCACCATCCTGAACAAAATCTGCAGCACTAGTTAGATTCGCTTGTGTCAACGCATTTTGATAACCCGCCAACCGATC
>JAIETT010000291.1 GCA_019744945.1 Burkholderiales bacterium | reverse complement strand
TTCCAGCGGCTAAATACAGCAATAGACTACAAGCTAATCCCGCACTTGCAATAAGGCTTGAAATAATTAGCGTGTAATAATTGTAGTTTTCTTTTATACTTGGAATTTTGGCTAGCAATTCAAATAACATTTGCATTCCAGCTGGATATTCGACAGGGTAATTAAAGCCTTTACTCAGATAATTATTCCAGCAGTACCATAAATCACCAAAATAAGTGCTGAAATGGTTGTAAAACCAAAATGCAACATCTAAATTCATCCGACTTAAGTATTGTGGAATCAAGCTACTGAGTGTTAAACAGCTTAGAATTAAAATAATTTTGAGTTTGGTTGGGTTTTTAAACGTGTGCATAAGACCTTTGGGAATAAAATATTTTTGTTTAAACGCGTATATTAGCATGTTTTAAGAGTCTTTATTTTGCAAGTAAGCCTAAATTAAGTAAAAAGGTGTAATCACAGTAGCTTACTTAAAGCAAGCAATAATAGCCCGTGAAGTATTTATTGAAATAGGCTGCGACGTTTATGTTTAAAATTGATCTCACACTTAATGAATGATCAATTGCGCTGATTAATTTCACTTTCCTTGAGTAGTCTAGAATTAGTATGTTATAATTTTATCTCTAGCAAGCGCTAGATTTAATACTAACTAAATTACTTAAGGTCTGCATGTTGAAAAAGTTTGCCAAATTCATTCTCGGTTTAGCCATTTTTAGCCTAGTTGGCGGTTGTGCAGTTGGCAGTGATTACGTTAAACCAACACCACAACAAGTTAATTTACCAGCTAAGTGGCATGCCACATTACCGCACAATGGAAGTGATTTACAACTGATTGATTGGTGGGGGCAATTTAATGATCCAACTTTAAGCTATTTAATTGAATCGGCGCTGCAAACTAATCCAAGCATTTTTCAAGCAATTGCCAAAATTAAGCAAGCGCAAGCCAATCTCCAAGGTAGTCGTTCATTTCTTTTTCCCAGTGTAACTGGGATTGGTTCGGCTGAAGTTGATAAAAATACCATCGTCTCAACTAATACAACTGGTGGAACGGGGGATGTTTTTTCAAATAATGGCATGACTAATGGTTATAGTGCTGGTGCTAATATGTCATGGGAAATTGATTTATTTGGTGCGAATCGGCGGGCAATTGAAGCTTCTGAAGCGCGTTATGCCGCCAGTCAACAAAATTGGAATGATGCTAAAGTTTCATTAGCCGCACAAGTTGCCGATGTTTACGTGAGTATTCGTCAATGTCAAAACTTACTGCTGACCTATCAGGAAGAAAATAAATCTCGTCTAGCAACTCAAAATATCACTGAACTTCGTGTAAATGCAGGGTTTTCACCGCGAACCGATGGCAATCAAGCCTCAGGATCGCTGTATCAAAATAGCAGTACCTTAGCGCAACAGCGTGGCGTGTGTGAAAAATATGCCAATCAATTGGTTGCATTAAGTGGTGTCAGCCATACACAATTGGAGGCTAAATTAAGCGAAAGTTTTGGCTATATTCCACTACCCAAAGAAGTTAGCATAAATGCGTTACCCGCTGAAATTATCAATCAGCGTCCTGATGTTGCAGCAGCAGAGCGTAATTTGGCCGCGGCGAATGCTGATTTGAGTGTAGCCATTGCTAATCGTTATCCACAAGTATCACTAACTGGTTCAATTAGTGCCAATGGCGGGTCGCTATATGCTGGGCAGCCAACCTCTTGGTCACTTGGTCCATCAATCAGTTTACCTTTTACCGATGGTGGTTATTTACGCGCGCAAGAAAGTTTAAGTTCGGCGAAGTATGAAGAAGCACTCGCAACTTATCGTGGCAAAATAATTAACGCAGTTCAGGAAGTTGAAGATTCTTTAGTCCGAATTAATGCGGCAAATCAGCGGGTTGTGGCGGCTGAAAAAGCTGAGCAAAATTATGCCGCGTATTTTGAAGGTTATAATCAAAAATACAATACGGGTTGGGCTGATTTATTAGATTTAGAGACGGTTCGCGTAACACTGATTGGCTCTAAGGAAAAACTGGCCTCAGCCAAGTTGGAACAAGTTGAAGCTTGGATCGCGCTGTATAAAGCAGTTGGTGGTGAGTGGAATAAAACGATTAGACAGTAGTTTGTTGAATAGGTTGGCGACAAATTGCTGGGATTTTATGCTTTAGTTTCGTCGTTTAATGGATGTTTAAGTTTATTTTAATTGGTAATTACAAATGTTGCAAATAAAGAATCTTTTTTTGTGTTGTGGTCTTGCTGGTGCTTTGTGTGCTTGTGGTGGTAAGCCTGCTGCAGATAAAGCGCCTAACGAAAATAACATTGCCGTCATGACGGTTACAACGGTCACACCTCAGCGTGAATCGATTCCATCGATCATAAATGCGAATGGTCTAATTCAGGCGTGGCAAGAAACTATTATTAGTGCTGAAGTTGGTGGACTAGATCTAATTGATGTGGAAGTAAATGTTGGCGATAAAGTAAAAAAAGGTCAATTATTAGCGCAGTTAAATGCCGCACAAATAAATGCTGATTTAATGGGGCAAATTGCGGATGTTGCCGAGGCTAAAGCCAATTTAGAGAAGGCTAATATTGAGGCTAGTCAAGCGCGGAGTTTAGAAAAACTTGGCGCAATAAGTTCACAGGAATTATTACAGTATTTAACTACCCAAAAAACTACCCAAGCGAAATTAAATGCGGCGAATGCAAATTTATCTCTGCAACAACTTAAATTGAGTTATACGAAAGTGATTTCGCCAGATGACGGTGTAATTTCTTCGCGCACCGCGACAGCAGGAAGTATTGTACAAAGTGGAAGTGAATTATTTAGGCTTATTCGGCATAATAAATTGGAGTGGCAAGCTGAAGTTGGGGTGGATGAGTTAAATCAAATTGAATCAGGACAAGTTGTTGCTATTCAAGTAAATTCAAATGCCGTGATTAATGGTCGAGTGCGCCAAATTTCGCCAGTTTTAAATCTAAACTCCAAAAGCGGAATTGTCTATATTGATATTCCTGCCGAGAGTAGTTTGAAAATTGGCATGAGTGTTACGGGAAGTATTTATGCCGGTAGTTCAGTTGGTTTGGTGATTCCATTTAAGGCGGTAGTTAGTAGTGATGGTTATAATTATGTTATGCAATATTCTAAAATTGGGCGAGTGCATAAAGTTAAAGTTGAATTAGGGCAAATTAATGCGAAGATGGTAGAAGTTAAAGCTGGTCTTAAACCAACCGATCGCATCGTCGTTGATGGCGCATCTTTTCTGAATGAGAGTGATTTAGTTACGTTAGCAAAGGTTAAATAAGGATGAACTTCTCAACTTGGGCAATTAAAAATCCAATTCCCGTCTTCATGTTATTTGCCTTATTAACCTTGGCGGGTTTATTTGGCTTTCAGAAGTTAAAAATTAACAATTTTCCAGATATGGATTTCCCTTCGGTAAATGTGACCGTCTCATTACCCGGTGCGACACCAGAGCAACTTGAAGCTCAGATCACGCGTAAGGTTGAAGATAGTGTAGCGAATGTAAATGATATAAAACATATTAATTCAACCATTAGCGATGGTAGTTCAACCACCACCATTGAATTTGATTTAGATAAGAATCTTCAAGACGCAGTGGATGAAGTAAAAGATGCAGTGGATAAAATTAAGGATCAATTTCCAGCGGGGAGTAATGAAGCGCAAATTAGTAAAGTTACGATGGGAAGCAATTCTATTTTAACTTATCAAATTAGTGGTCCGCTGGATACTGCTGATTTATCGTGGTTTGTAGATAATGAAATTAATAAATTATTAAGTTCGGTAGCTGGCGTGAGTAAAATTACTCGTCAGGGTGGTATTGATCGTGAAATTCAGGTTCTCCTTAATCCAAATAAATTAATCAGTTTAAATACAACCATTAATAATATTTCCAGTCAGTTATATAATGTTCGCCAAGATTTTTCTGGTGGACGAGTTGCAATTGGTGGCACGGAACAAGTGATTCAGGCTAAACCAAATATTTCAAATGTTAGTGATATAGCTAATTTGTATGTGCCATTATCTAATTCTAGGTATGTCAAGTTAAGTGAATTGGCAATGATTAAGGATACCAATGCCGAAATTCGTCAAATGGCATTTTTGAATGGTAAACCTGTAATTAGTTTTGAGGTTTATGCAACTAAAGGCTCCAGTGAGGTAAGCGTTGCAACCGCGGTGCGTGATGTAGTTCAACAATATCAACAAAAGCATACGAATATACAGATTAAAGAAATTAGCAATAGTGTGAGTGCGATTAAAAGTACTTATGACGGCTCAATGCAAGCACTATACGAGGGAGCAATTTTAGCCATTTTAGTGGTTTGGTTATTTTTGCGCGATTGGCGTGCAACGTTTGTAGCGGCAACTGCATTACCATTATCAATTATTCCAACCTTTGTGGCAATTTATTGGTTAGGATTTACCTTAAATACCATAACCTTACTCGCTCTTACTTTGGTAATTGGAATTTTAGTTGATGATGCAATTGTTGAAGTCGAAAATATTGTGCGGCATTTGAAATTTAATCCATCCCCAATTAAAGCCGCGATGGATGCTGCCACCGAAATCGGTCTGGCGGTGATCGCTACCTCGATAACCTTAGTTGCAGTGTTTTTACCAACTGCGTTTATGGGCGGAATTCCAGGGAGGATTTTCAAACAATTTGGTTGGACTGCCGCAATTGCGGTGATGGCATCACTTTTGGTAGCACGCTTACTTACGCCAATGTTAGCGGCGTATATGCTGAAGGCTAAACCAGAAAATGACACGCCTAGTTACATAATGAAGAAGTATATTCTCTGGGTAGAATGGTGTTTGGATCATCGCTGGAAAACACTGCTTAGCGCGGTAGGATTCTTTTTAGCTTCAATGATTTTAGTAATGTTTATTCCTACTACGTTTATCCCGTCGCAAGATAATAATCAAATCATGTTACAAGTTCAATTAGCACCTGGGAGCACCATTAGCGACACGGAGCAAGTTATCGCTAAAGTCTATCAGTTAAATAAAGATTTTAAAGATATTTCAAATATTTATGCCACAATTGGTAGTGGTGTACAAGGTGGTTCGACGAGTAATTCAGATAGCGATGTGTCGAGTGGAAATATTACGTTTAATTTAGTTGATAGTCATCAACGTAAATTAAGCCAAGCTCAATTAGAACAACAGATACAACAACGTTTAAAAGTCATTCCTGGGGTGAGATTTTCAATTGCAGGTGGCGGCATGGGGGAAAAATATTCATTAGTCTTAACTGGAGAGGATAGTTTATTGCTTAAACAAGTCGTTGCTCAAATTGAAGCGAGCTTGAAACAGGATCCAAGTTTAGGAAATGTTTCATCGAGTGATAATTTAACGCGCCCTGAAATTGCCATTGATGTTAATTATAATAAAGCGGCAGCATTGGGGATAACCGCCAATAATATTGGTGAAGTAATTCGCGTGGCAACTTCAGGCGATTATGCGACTAATTTAGCTAAGCTAAACTTACCTGATCGTCAAATTCCGATTCGGGTACAATTAGAGCGTAAGTATAGTAGTTCGCTGAATGATATTGCTAATTTAAGAATTAGTGGAAATAGCGGTCCTGTACCATTGGCAAATATTGCTGGAATAAAATTTACCAGTGGTCCAACTCAAATCACACGCTATGACCGCAATCGAAGTATTAGCTTAAATATTGATTTGCAAGGGCAAAATATTGGGGTTGTTGATAAAAAAATTCGTCAACTACCTTTAATGAAAAATTTGCCCTCTGGAATTCATCAGGTTATGTCAGGCGATATTGAACGTATGAATGAAATGGTGGGGAATTTCGTAATGGCAATGGTAACGGGAATCTTTTGTGTGTATTGTGTGTTAGTCTTATTATTTAAAGACTTTAAGCAACCACTAACGATTTTGTCAGCTTTACCATTAGCAATTAGTGGTGCGTTAGGGAGTTTAGTTATTTTTGGCTATAGTTTATCGATGCCGTCTCTAATCGGTATTTTAATGCTGATGGGAATAGTCACTAAAAATTCTATTCTTTTGGTTGATTATGCTCTAAGTGAAATGAGTAAACCTAATATATCCAGAAAAACTGCCGTGATTGAAGCTTGCGTTAAACGTTCACGACCTATCATGATGACAACCGTTGCGATGGTGATTGGGATGTTGCCAATCGCACTTGGGCTGGAAGGGGATTCTAGTTTTCGCGCGCCAATGGCATTAACCGTAATTGGTGGTTTGATAACATCAACTTTTCTTAGCTTGTTAGTTGTACCAGTGGTTTTTGAATTGGTTGATGATTTTCATCCTGTGCATCAAATTAGGCGTTTAATTGAAAAATTAAATATTCAGCGCATCTTGCGTTTGCGAAATAAAATTAAAGCTAATTAATCTGGTATGCTGGGCGTGATGTCTGGTTCTTGATTGAGCAGATTAGTTGAATTATGTTATAATGATTAACAATTATCCTAATGAAATTTATTAAATGTGTGAAATATGCTAAATACTCGTGATCGTTTGCTTGAAGTTGCAGCTAAAATTTTTGTGGAAAAAGGTTTTACTAAAGCCACCACCCGTGAAATTTGTTTAGCTGCGGAGACTAATATTACGGCAATTCATTATTATTTCACGAATAAAGCTGGCTTATATCGTGCCATCTTTAGTGAAGCATTTAAAAATTTACCTAAACCACTCATTGAGCCGCTAGAATTATTAAATCAGCCCAAACATGAGGCGTTGGTTGGGTTTTATATGATTTTACTCGCACCATTTTTAAATAAAATGCATCCATTTGGCGCACATCATCCTGATGGAAATAAACTGCATAATTTAGTTCATGAACTGGTAAAGCGTGAACAATTTGAACCAACAGGATTAGCCGATGATTTGATTTTTGCGCCTGCTCAATTTATTCATGAACCGTTAAACGCGCTGTTATGCCATTATTTAAACCTCGACAGCCCCGATGATGAGCTACAGCGCTTGGCGTTTGCTTTGGTTTCGTTGGGGTTTTCTTTAATTCATCCGCGGCATATTGTCTTATACTGTGCTCCAAATTTATTGCAGCAAGTAGGTTGGGAACAATTAATGTTTGAACGCTTGGCTGGGTTTGCTGAAAGCTTAATTGCGGCTGAAATTCAGCGGCGTAAGTAATTGTGCGATAAGTTTTAAACTTGTGCTACAATGGTGTAATTCTAGCGGTTGCTAGAATTGAGAGACTTTATTTTAAATTTAAGGATTAATTATGAAAAAATTACTATCAATGTTATTATTGGGCGTGGCTAGTGTTGGAATTGCCAATGCAGATCAATCTCAACCACCTCAAATGCCGCCAATGATGATGGATTCAAGTTGCAAACCAGCACTAGAGCATATGCGGACTAACCATCAACAAGTTGAAGCTGCAATTAAAGCCAATGATGCTAATAAAGTTGGAACATTAATGATTGCAAACCATAACTATATGGAAAGTTTTATGGCGCAAAATCCACAATGTAAACCACCTAAGCGTGGTAATGGTATGGGTGGCGGTATGGTCATGGGAATGATGCCACCATCAGGCAATAATCCACAAGATTCTAAATAATTGCGTGAGCATACTTAAATATAAAAACACCCTCAAGGGTGTTTTTATATTTAGAAGCAGTCAATTTATTCGTAATTTAAATTAGCTCAGCTTGTTGTGGAGTGTGTTGCTTATCAATAATAGCACTTACGCTTCCGTCAGCAAGACTAATATTAATTCGCGCATGATGCTTAGCGTGCTTAACGCTTTGTAACACTTTCCCTTGTGAATCTTGCACGATTGCGTAGCCGCGTTTAAGCACATGTTGCGGATCCAGTAAAGTTAAGGCTTGCAAACAATTATTCAAGCGTTGCTGTTGTTGTAATTGATGATTATGTAGCGCGCGTTGCAAGCGCAATTGTAATTGTTCTAGGCGCTTATGCACTGGTCGCACATCAATTTTTAAGTGTCGTAGTTTACTATGATATAAATCTACTTGCCAAGTTAATTTGGCTAGTTTGGTTTTAATTACCTGTCTTAGCTGGTGTTGTAATTGACTAACTTGTTGACGCTGATTAGCTAATTTATTTAATGGATTTAAGGCCTTAAGATGTGCTTGAGCTAAATCAAGGCGCTGTTGTTTATCATTGGTTAAATTACTGAAGCAGCTAACTAAGTTAAATTCTAAGCGATTAACTAAGTCTAAACATTCTTTACGACTTTTAGCCACTAATTCTGCGGCTGCCGTTGGGGTTGGTGCACGCAAATCAGCGACAAAATCAATAATAGTGGTATCGGTTTCATGCCCAACTGCGCTAATTAGTGGAATTTGGCTTTTAAAGACTTCACGTGCCACCGCTTCTTCATTAAAACACCATAAATCTTCCATACTACCACCACCACGACAAACAATCAATACGTCAACTTCATTGCGTTGATTGGCGCTGCGAATAGCGCGAGATAATTGCATCGTCGCATCATTGCCTTGCACTGCGCTATGATAAATAATGATGGGAATATTTGGCATGCGCCGTTTTAAAGTGGTTAACACATCGCGAATTACCGAGCCTTCTTTGGAGGTAATTACACCAATTGAACGCGGAAAGACTGGAATGGTCTTTTTATATTTAGCCTCAAATAATCCTT
Source organism: Burkholderiales bacterium (assembly GCA_019744945.1). Taxonomy (GTDB): domain Bacteria; phylum Pseudomonadota; class Gammaproteobacteria; order Burkholderiales; family UBA11063; genus Aquella. Next base: position 1,914 of record JAIETT010000291.1, on the reverse strand, counting down.
CATCACGTAATTTGACAATTAATCGACTATAGGCCTCCCATAATTCACCTAAACCAACCTTACGCACGCGCTCAACATTTATTTGGTAGCTACCATTTTGTGGATAAATAGTTACACGCCCACGAACTTCAACTTGAGTGCCATTTTCTAGCGCAAAATCTAACATCCCAGCTAGCTTAGCAAACATCACGCAAGAAATTTTGGCACCTTCATCTTTAAGATCAAAATATAGATGTGCATACGATTTAAGCCCAGAAATTTCACCTTTAATCCACATAATTGGTAAATTATTTTCTAGAGCTGATTTAGCCAATTTATTCAGTTGACTGACTGAAATTACATCATCCTCAGTTTTGCTTTGAGCTTGAAAATTTGAATTAAATTTAATCATAGATTAAGCATACACCTCATTTTCATTACACGCGCGTTGAATATTTGTATCGGTCAGGGTATCTACATTTTGTAGCATGCCAACATATTCCATTGGGAAATCAGCTGACATCGCACCATGCAATAGATGAAAGACGTACCAACTATAAGGTTTAAGATTGTCATCAATAGAATCTTCATGGGCGACAAACATAAACGCTTGGTGTGGTTCATAATCAACTTCAACCATAATATTTTGCTTAATATAGCCGTGTTTACGACTATTATAACCATTTTCAAGGGCGTGGCGATCCTCTTCAGCAACCTGATAGACTACGCCCCAAATGCTGTCCTCCTGATTACCTGTGTAAACGGCATTCGCTTTACTTGAACCATCAGCGCCAATTTTATTAAATTCTAAACGATAACCATGTAGTTCATAAGTATCCAATGGTTCTGCACTGGCAATCCTTTTTTGAAACCAAGCGACGCTAATATTAGCAGCATAAGAAAAATAGTACATACATCTTCTCCATGATATAAAAGTATTAATTAAATCCATAAAATAAGCGGTTTTGCTCAGCTTACTCAGTTAATAAGATTCTCCATTTCAATTTTAAAAATCTTAAAGTGATATTTACTAAATTATTTTGCTCTAAATATGCATTTTTTAATAAATAAAATTAACATAACAAATTGAATTATATCGATATTTATATTTTTTGAGTTGGGTGACCCCCATTTGGGGTACTATGCAGCACAAAAAATGCCTGTTACAATAGCGAGGAAGTTAAATTAATACGTTCTTGTGTTTGACAAGCTATGTAGATTGTTTCAATTTCATGTTTTCCTCGTTTTGGTGGTATTAGGTGGTGACCTGATACCACTTTTTTTATATTTTTACAAAAACAATCTAACCTACTGATATTTATCTAATTTTTATGGTGTTACTCATTACGTGTTTAGTTTAAATTTAATTTAAACTTAAGTTCCTGAATTCGCCGAACTAATTGCGATTGATCGGAATCGGTTAAGCTAATATGTCCCATTTTACGCCCAAGCTTAGCTACGTTTTTACCATAACAATGAAATTTAGCATCAGGAAAGCTATTTAACAAAATTTGGTTGGGGTTAATTTCAGGATCGAGCCAAACATCGCCAAGCAGATTGAGCATTGCTCCAGCTTGTTTTAATGCCGTTGAGCCTAAGCTTAAGCCACAGATGGCACGTAATTGTTGTTCATATTGTGAGGTGATTGTGGATTCAAGTGTAATATGCCCAGAATTATGCGGGCGTGGCGCAATTTCATTAACCAATAATTGATTATCTTGCGTAATAAAAAACTCAATGGTTAACAAGCCAACGTATTCCAATTGATTGACCAAATTAATTGCTGCGACACTAGCTTGCTGTTGTATGGTTTGCGTAACATTAGCAGGAATATAACTAATGTCCAAAATTCCGTTGCGGTGTTGATTTTCAATTAATGGAAATGAGCTCACACCCTGACAATTTCGTGCCACAATGATCGAAACTTCTTTGGAT
>JAIETT010000318.1 GCA_019744945.1 Burkholderiales bacterium | reverse complement strand
ATTCATTAAACGAATGAATTCCTTGACCGTCTTGACCCGCCATATCTGACAATGAACGCACCACCGCAAATGGAATTTTATTTAAATAACACACATGCGCAATTGCCGCACCTTCCATTTCACAGGCTAGCGCCTTAAATTCGTTGCGTAAAAATAGCGCTTTTTGTTCATCATCAATGAATTGATCGCCACTGACAATGCGTCCTAACACAACTTGATGATTTAATAAGCTCACCGAATGCAATAACTCATTTAATTTAGCATCGGCGGCAAATGAAAACGTATCCATCCGCGCAATTTGTCCAAGTGGAACCCCAAAAGCTGTAATATCAAAATCGTGTTCAACTAAATCGGTAGCAATAACCACATCACCAAACACTAAGTCACGCGTCAAACTGCCTGCAACCCCCACATTGACAATCGCATCAGGTTCAAAATTATCAATTAGAAGCTGTGTCGTAACCGCGGCATTAACTTTACCAATTCCGCTTACCACCAAAATAATTGTATGTTCGCCAAATTGATATTCGGCATAACTATTGCTGGCTTTGTCTAATTTCGCTACTAAGTTTAAGCTTACCGCCGCTTCAATTGCCGCTAACTCTTCTTCCATCGCACAAATTATGGCTAATTTCATGATGCCTCAATTTCTTTATTCATCAATAAGCGAATCAGGCGACTAACTTCATATTTAAGATTTTGCCGTGTAACGACCATATCAATCGCACCATTTTCAACCAAAAACTCGGCGGTTTGGAATCCTTCAGGCAGCTTCTCACGCACGGTTTGTTCAATCACGCGCGGACCTGCAAAACCAATTAAAGCCCCCGGCTCAGCAATTACCACATCACCAAGGAAAGCAAAACTGGCTGAAACCCCACCCATGGTTGGATCGGTTAAAATTGAAATAAATGGTAATTGCTTATTGGTTAGCAAGCGCAACACGGCTGAGGTTTTTGCCATTTGCATTAACGAATTAACACCCTCTTGCATCCGCGCACCACCTGAGGCTGCCACACAAATAAACGGGCAATTATTATCTACTGCCGCTTTAACCCCGCGCACAAAGCGTTCACCAACTACCGAACCCATTGAACCACCAATAAAGCGGAATTCAAAGGCGGCGATAACTACCATTTGTTGATTGATCGCGCCTTGCATCACCACTAAAGCATCATCTTCACCAATTTTAGCTTTGGTATCGACCAAACGATCGGCGTATTTTTTACTATCTTTAAATTTTAAGATATCAATTGGTTTAACTTCTGCGCCAATTTCAACCCGTCCCTCGCTATCCATCAACATATCAATTCGCTTGCGCGCATTAATTTGATGATGATGATTGCATTTTGGGCAAACTTGTAGATTGCTACCCAAATCAGTATGATACAAGATTTCATTACATTTATCACACTTATGCCACAAACCTTCGGGTACGTTAGCTTTATCCGCAGAATCAACTTTAACTTTAGGTGGGAGTAATTTACTTAACCAGCTCATGATATTCCTTTAAATTATATATTTTTAGCTGCGATTTTTTTCGCCCAAATTAGTGGTGCACTATCATGCACCGAATCACCAGTGCTATCTACAGCAACCGTAACTGGCATATCTTCAACATCAAATTCATACACAGCTTCCATGCCCAACTCGGCAAAAGCCACCACACGAGACGCCTTAATTGCCTTAGACACTAAATACGCCGCACCACCAACTGCAATTAAGTAAATTGCTTGGTTATCTTTAATTGCATCAATCGCGATTTGACCACGTTCGGATTTACCGATCATGCCGATCAAACCAGTTTGTTCCAACATTTGACGAGTAAATTTATCCATCCGCGTTGAGGTGGTTGGGCCTGCTGGTCCAACTGCTTCATCGCCAACTGGATCAACTGGTCCAACGTAATAAATAAAGCGTCCATTAAAATCAACGGGTAAACTTTCGCCATTATTTAGCATTTCGGTAATTTTTTTATGGGCGGCATCGCGTCCAGTTAAAATTTTTCCCGACAATAACAAGGTTTCACCAGTTTTCCAAGTCGCTAGTTCGGCTTTAGTAATATTATTAATGTTTACTCGGCGTGAGTTAACTCCACCCAAGGCGATGGCAGGATAATCGGCCAATTTTGGTGGGGTTAAAACCGCAGGACCACTACCATCTAAGCTAAAGTGAATATGACGAGTAGCGGCACAATTTGGAATCAAGGCAATTGGTTTACTCGCGGCATGGGTTGGATAATCTAAGATTTTAATATCCAAAACCGTTGTTAAGCCACCTAAACCTTGAGCGCCAATCCCTAATGCATTCACCTTGTGGTATAACTCAATTCTTAATTCTTCAAGCTTATTTTGCGCACCTCGAGCAAGCAATTCCGCCATATCAACGGGTGCCATCAGAGATTTTTTAGCCAACAACATGGCTTTTTCTGCCGTGCCACCAATTCCAATTCCTAGCATACCAGGCGGACACCAACCTGCGCCCATCTGCGGTACAGTTTTTAGTACCCAATCGACAATTGAGTCAGATGGATTTAACATCGCAAATTTAGCTTTATTTTCCGAACCACCACCTTTGGCAGCAATTTCGACCTCAACCGTATTACCAGGCACAAGATCAAAATGCACAACTGCGGGTGCATTATTTTTAGTATTTTGCCGGCTAAAAGCTGGATCGGCCAATACCGAAGCACGTAATTTATTTGCAGGGAAATCGTAGGCTAACGCAACACCTTGGTTAACCATTTCTTGAATTGACATGGTTGCATCGGCAAATTGAACATCCATACCAACTTTAATAAAGACACAAACAATTCCTGTATCTTGACAAATTGGACGATGACCCTCAGCGCTCATGCGCGAATTAACTAGAATTTGTGCAATTGCGTCTTTTGCAGCAGGAGACTCTTCATGCTCATAAGCCTTTGCCATGGCTTGAATAAAGTCCTGTGGGTGATAATAAGAGATATACTGTAAACTGTCAGCGATCGACTGAATAAAATCATTTTGCTTAATTTGGATGGCCATATTTTACTTCCAAAAGGATAAATTTAACCTTTAATTATAGCATGATTTGAGCAATTAATGATAAATTGCATCCATCTTTTGGCTAATTTTTTGCCCTAAATGCAAGTCTATGACAAATGAAACCACAAATTGAAAGCTAGTAGCATAACATTTTGGCTCGCCTCAAATAGCAACCGTGCCTTCACAATCATACTTATTATTGATTATGTTTAACTTCATAAATTTTATTGAATAGCCTTAAAATATAGCTTAGCACCAAAATACTGACTAAACCCAGTGTATAACCCAAGCTAATCCCAGCTAAACAATCGCCAAGAAAATGATAGTCTAAGGCAATCAGGCATAGTGGCATGAGGATTAATCCAGATAGCCAGACATAATTTAAGCGCGGTTGCGCATAACATAACCACACACAGCAAAACGCGATGTAGGTCGAATGCCCTGATGGAAAGCTCCCTTGATTGCCAAAACCATGCCACCAATTAAACCCAAACACATTATCATTAATCAAGGATAAGTTATTTGCAATCCAGGTTTTTGGCCAATAACGTCCAAACACAACCTTTAAACTGGTTTTAATCTGCATGGTTAATTTTAGCAGCAGATAAAAATACACTGAACTAAGTAACCCAACACTCAAACGCTGCAGTTTAGATTTAATCGTGCTACACCAGCTCCGCCACATTAAGGCTACTACCACCGCAAAGGTTGCCACAGGTGGTAAACCCTCGGTTAAATTACGTAAAATCAGCCACTGGTCAATTCCCATCTGATGAACCCATAAGGTTAGCGGTCGATCCACCCAGAGTATTGCCACCAACGCACCTAAACATAATACCAAATTAACCATCAGATATAATTTAAATTTATTTGACTTAATTAACATGCTTCACCACCACAAAACATTCCAAATGCGCCAACAATTGACTTTTATCTGCATAATACGGAATTACCCGATCAATCGTATTACCACAAAAATTGCTATAAAATACAAATTGTTTTAGGTTTAATTGATATTGATTATTATGCCAAGCCGCTTGCTTCATTGCCACATAATAAGCGCCAGCACTGGGTAAATCAGCACCACTTTCAACGTGACTAAATTGTCCTTGCGTATAAAATTCCAAGGGTAACCAACCAGTATGTAGATCATAGGTCTGCGCGAGCGGTTTAGCATTAATTTGCGCCGCCAAATTATAGCCAACATCATAAGTGCGACAAATAGCAAAATTCACCAACAACGCTAGGCCAAAAAAAGCGCTAATGGCTAAACTTGGAAAGACTAAACTGCGTTCAAGATAACTAAATTGATGGGGTTTAAACATCCAAATTAATAAGCTACCTGGAACTAACGCAAATAAAATTAACCATGAAGAATTAAATAAATACAGTGTAATGCTAATATTCAGTAATAATATTAAGCCGCTTAAGCCAAATTGGAATTGCGCAATCCGCTTTAATTCAAACTTGCGATTCAAATAACTGGCACACAAAATCGCCGCAAATGGCATGATGATATTGGTGTAATGATCTAACTGAAATTTGGTCGCACTAAACATAATAAAGGTCAACCAAAAGCTGGCTAAAAGATAGACTAATTTGGCCTTATCCACCGTAGTATTGGTTTTGAAATAACGAATTGCCGTATACGTAGCCGCAATAAATACCAAACTCCATGGTAAAAACGCCCATAAATAGGTATGCACAAAAAACAGCGGATTCCCATGCGTATTAACTATTGGACCGCTATTAAAGAACCGCCCAAACTGACTACCCCAAAAATACCAGCTGAGACCAGAAATATTTTTATGTCCAAAAACCATCGTTGCGGGCTGAGCATCAAATTGCAAATACAAGCAAATTAACTCGGGTAAAATAAACAGCAAACTTAGCGCATACGCCAACAACCATTTGGGACTAATTATTCGTGCATATTGTTTGGTATAAATCCACGTAAAAACTAAGCCACTGAAAATAGTTACCACCACAAATAAACCTTTGGTCATCATCGCCAAAGCGGTAAAAAAACTGGCTAAAACCAATGGCTTCCACGATGAACTACGATCATACAATAGCCAATAATAACAGGCTGGCATAATTTGCCCAAGTAAATAAGCTTCGGCACGTACATCAAAAGAGCCTGATAACATTAAATGGACACTACTTAGATAAATTAGAAGCGCAATTAAGCCAACCTCGGCATTATAGAGCAGCTTCGCTAAACGATAGGTATAGTAAGCACCGAGCAAATGAAATAAATAACCAGGTAAAAAATAGGCAAACGCATTGATTCCAAAAATTTTAAATGAAAATGCGCTAACCCAAAATGGAAAATGCGGCTTATCTAACCATGGTTGCCCCGCGGAAAATAACCCAATCCAATCACCTGACACTGCCATATATTTAGCAATATTGGCGTATAAAACTGGATCATCATTTCTGAGCAATGGCTCAAAAACACCAATTCCATTGACAATAATCACCAGTAGAATCAAACCCCAAATTAATTTCCGATTTATCAGCATATAAATTATTCCGTAATTAAATTTAATAACCCAGTTCGCAAGTTAGTTGCTCGTTCAATCTAGCGCAAGCAACTAGTCTTGCAATGAGCTAGAATTATAATCGCAGGCAGATAATAATGGTTAAGTTTATTTCTATGCTAGCGCAAAAAATTACCAGCTGGCAAAAGCTAGCTGGTAATCATTAGTGGTTCGTATAGTTACTTTAGGATGAAATTATCTCCATTTTAAATATAACGCGAATGGCACAAAATAAATAATATTTTGCGCCACAAACTTATTGATATTTAATTATTTAGATTGCTCTAAAATAGCCTTCACATTCTCAATACGTAGTTTTGGTTCTGGATGACTCTCAAATAATTTCATTAATCTATTCGGTTTAACATGGCTTGATTGTTCACTTTTAAAGAAGGTTAATAGACCATCGGCATAACCAAGTTTTACTGCATAAGTGTCAGCAGCAAACTCTTGTTGTTTTGAAAGCGCTTTTTGTATAGTATTACAAATGAAATTTACTATTGAACCGACCAATAATGCTGGTGAGAAGTATATCTTCATAAATAAACCACTCCATGCTTTATCAAATGACTTACTACCACCTCTACCAGCATACTTTAAACCATCTTTAAGATGACCTGCTACCTTATAAGAATTAAATACATTTAAAACAATTTGTGTGGGAATTTGTACATAATAATTAGTTAATCCAATCAAAGTGTCCTTGTGGTGCAGGTGTGCAATTTCATGTGCTAAAATAGCTTTAAATACGTTTTGATCAGAAACATTTAATAATCCAGTGTTAAAAATAACATGTGTTTTCCCAAATGCAATCGCATTGATGTTATCATTTTCTGCTATGGTAATATCAAGATCTTTTCCATATTGCCAATTAGTACCACTAACCAGATTATGTTTTTCTAATACCTCAGAAATTAACGGCATTAAAATTTCACCCTCTTCTTGGGTAAATTGACGGGAACCAAATATTTTTTCAACCTTAGAGGCTCCTTTACCACTAGCCCCCATATAAAATAAATAAACAGGATACCCGAAAATCACCACCATCAGAATGTACATTGCAACTGAATCACTTATATGTAACAAGGCCGCTAATATCATTACAATAATTGCGCCTGGTATAAGTAATATCATCAAAACACTAAAGAAATTACCAATAGTTCCAATAATTGGAAGTAACCACATTTTACGCATATAACATCCTTTCAAAAATAATAGTTTAATGCTTAGACTTTTTGACTTTTTTTGACTTATGCTTAGCTGGTGTACTAGCATTGTCGGCTTTTTTATCTTCGATTTTTTTAACCGCATATCTATCGATTAATTTATACTGATTAATAACAAAATCATACTGATATGATGCGGTTATTCCTCCAATAAGCGATAAAATAAAACAATACTTAAAACATCGCTGATAAATCTTTTTAAATGCTCCTTTCGTCTTAAATAGCATGACTTTATGAAACCAACTAGAGGTGGTTTTTAATAATCCAAAGTTAATTATAATTGCCAAAATAGAGGTTGCAATAAAGGTTAAAATCCCAATATTGCCAACATCCCACATAAATTTATCGATTTTTGGTGGAAAGCCAAATGCAAGATATGCACCAAGAAATAAATTTGGAATTGCAAGCACGATGGTTAGAATAGGGAAAAACACTTTAGGCTCGTAGCCAAAGCTTTTTTTAATTGCTTGTGCTAAAATATCCAAATTGTTTTTAGATAAGTGTCCATCAGCTGTTTTGTCTAATTGTTTTAATACTTCATTATATCCAGCATTGTTACTCATATTATTGAGTGCCGTTTTTATAAATGGAATCACTTGTATTTGTTTATAAAAACCAGCAATGTTTTCATGTCCTGTTTGTGACAGATAGTTAGTAGATGAGAGTAAAATCGGCTGTAAAATCTCATCTAACAATGCAACAGGTTCACCAAAATCACCATTATTGGATAAAACAGTTAATAATTGCGCTTTATTGTTAATTAACAGCTCTAGTTCTATTACAGGTAAACTGGCTTTATAACTGATGCTAAACTTTGATTCATTAATTAATGAAGAGCTAATTTGTTCAAGTTTACACACGGTTAATAATTTATTGATGGGCATGTTCCTGATAGCTGCCGTAAAAATATTATTACTGCTTATATCAAATTGTTTGCTATAGACCACATCTGTATTGAAATATACATTTTCTACCCACGAATTAAACGTTTCACCATTACATCCTTCGCAGGTTATAAAGCAAGCACTTAAGCAATTGGAACATTGCGCTCGCCCAGCATTACAATAATTACACATCTGCATTTTGGGCTGCTTGGTCTTGGAATCATTTAAGTAAATTTTTCCACTACCATGACATCTGCTACAGCTAACGTAACCAGTTCCAGCACATGGTGCACACTTAATGTGACCTGTTGAACCACAAGCCTCACACTTGCATTTACAGTAAAAATTATGCTCATCAACTATTTTAGATGGATCAATAAAAACCGAGGTTTTATTGACTTGATATTTATCAAATTCTTGTTGTAATACCCGGCGTTTATTTGTTTCCACATATCGTCTAGATCTACTGTCAAGACTATCCATACTATCAACTAACTCACCAGCGCAACTAGGTGCGCCATGTACCATTTCAGTACTTGAATCACTTAATATGCTTACTTCTACATCAAGAGTAAATGTCTTGAATACTTCATTGCGTTTTACAATATATTGCTCAAGATTTAATTTCTTAGGTAATAAATTGTTAATCTTACTTAAAGCCGCTGAGAGATTTATCGTGTCCATCAATTACCTCTTTTTTTCTTGGTTGATTTTGGAGCACTTGATTTTGGCTTACTCGCCTCGGGTGCGCTAGACGTTACTGGTGAGCTATTTATAATCTTGCTCTCAGTACTATGTTTAGGATACATTTTAGTTTCCAAACTACCACCAAAATATTTCTCAAATACCAAATTATGAATCCCAATACTAAGCACACCAAGGATTGCAAAAACGCCTGCAAATCTAAACGCCATTTTGAAATTTTTTGCTTTGGGTACAATTATTCCTTCTGGTAGTTTAGCGTGCTTTTTATCCACGATCCGCTTGCTGATAAATGCCCCAATTAAAACACAAATAACCATCATGAGAAAAATCACAATTAGCGAATCAATAAAGTGCGTACTCCGCTTTAATGGTAAAAATGGTATTCCAACAATTTCATAACTAAATAACAACCAGAATGTAGATAAAATTATTGCCAGTTTAGAATAAGTTGGAACACATGACTTAAAAGTCTTTACTATGCCTGTCACTAATGTTTTCTGCTTTTCTTCTGACATATATTCATTACTATTATGTGCAACAAGCGTACAAATATTTTTATTTGAATAATCTGGCTTGGCTGCCAACTCGTGCATAATATTGCATAGGATTTTATAATTACTAAAATGCTCTAAAAACTCATACCCAGCATTTTGGTTTGACTTAATACAAGATTTAGCTGCCATATCCAGTGGTTTGCTCAAAACAGTATCTAAAATCGGCGATTTATCAAAAATATGTGGTTTGTCAATATCTCTATCATAAAAAGACATAAAGCTAAATTTTGTACTCTCTATCCTGGTTACAAAATTAGTTACCTGCAGCGGTGTAACATATTGAATTTGAAAATGATTATCTTGAGCAGTAGATTGACCCAAAAACCACTCAGTAAAATTAACCAGTGTCTGGGTTGGTAAGCGCATTAACTCTACGATGGTTTTATCTGAATATTTGCCTGGCTCTACGGCATATGTTTGATGTAGTTTAGCACTACGTTCAATATCAGTAACCCTTGTAATGCGTCCAGTTCCTGCACATGGGGTACACGTTAAACGCCCACTGCCACCACAACTGCTACAAGTATAAGAGCGGTTTTCATATTGCGGGATTCGAGTAATCTCTTGACGGTTTCCATGCGAATCGGCTCTATATGTTACATCATCTCGCACGTGCACTCGCTCAGACTTGGTTCCCGATCCACCACATGAGCCACATGATACCTTACCTGATCCGCCACATGGTGAACAACTTTCAACCAAGCCAATTGAGGTATTATCAATAATAAAATCCTCACAATGACAAAATGGACGTGAGGTTTGAAACAGCTCTAATAGTTGCGCAGGTAACAGATGGTTAATAGCGGACATATAAGCCTGAACTTCACCTTTATAATCAGATTTACTCGAACAATTGATGTCCATTTTATTTGAACCCGACAAAGTTCTTATCGTTTTTTTTGCAATAACCTCCCAATCTTGATGAACAGAAGCATCCAGCGTTTCACCATCAGCAGCGATAACTTCAAGTTTGCTAACATCAAACTGATTGTCGGAAATATCCTGTTTTATTATTGCGAGTGAGTTTATTGCATTTTGGGCAAATTGATTATTTTGTTCGGTCATATTTGGCTCTATATAAATAAAATAATGTGAATTAAGGCATTGCTATTTTTATTATTAGTTAAGATTACTAAAGAATTTTACTCAGTAATCTTAAATTAACGACTAAATCCCTGAAGTTGCGATCACCATACTCGCATTTGGAGTAGTCAAATCTTTAACCGCCCATTTATATGAGCCAATTAAACCCCAATATGGCTTACTGTCTGCATTTGTCAAAATAACTTTGCCATCGGTTTTCACACTAAGTTTGCCATTATATTGAAATGAACTAAACGCCTTTATCGCTTTTTTATCACCCTGCGTTTTACCATTAATGACAATTTGCTTATTTTTAGTGTCATATTTCATGGCTACAGGAATAAAAAAACCTTTCTCTGAAGAGCCAATTGAAGCATTAAAGTTCTTTTCTTTGATGATATTGCCAGTATATTTCAAGGTTAAATGTCCACGACATTCGCCTAAATATTTACTACTTAGAATATGTTTACCGTCTTTAGCATCTTGCGCAATCGTCTGATTAAATTCTTTTTCACAATCTGCAAATATTTTCTTCATGTCATTAGCAGTAAGTTCTCTATTGCGCTCTTTTGAGGTAGCTTGCGCATATAATAAAGTACCATTTATAACATCCGTATCCACATCAACTTGATATTGTCCT
>JAIETT010000051.1 GCA_019744945.1 Burkholderiales bacterium | reverse complement strand
TTCATGGCTAAAGGTAAACTACTCGGATAATAATTATAATCGAGTTTCTTGGGCGCACCCTCGCGAAAAGCCTGCACTAGTGCCGCATCCAATTTTTGTTTAGTTTCACCTGAGACTACCGCAACCGTCCACGGTTGTGTATTGGTACCTGATGGTGTTTTACGCGCAAAATCTAAAATTTTACGAACATCTTCAAGCGCGACAGGTTGATCTAAAAAAGCACGCACCGATTTACGCTCGATTAAGGCTTGGCTTACATTCATATTCTTCTCCATAAACTCTATAATTAGATTTAGATTAGCCCTAGATTAACTCTATATAATATTAAGACCACAAAAAGCATTAACTCAATTGTGATTGATAAATTCAATTTATTATGATACGTAACTAACGCCTTATTTAATTTAGATGACTAAATAAATACATCCCCGCTAGTTTAGCTATCCGCACCAAGATAACTTAAATTACAGCACAACTTCAATGATTAAAGTATTTTCAATTCAACATTGCTATCACTGCTTTCGAACTGAGCCTCAGTTTTGCGCCGTTTACTATCTAGTTTTATGCGCATCTTAACGTCATTTAAACTATCTGCATTTTTTAAAGTCTCTTCATAACTAATTCGCGCTGTTTCATATAACGTAAATAGCGCCTGATCAAAGGTTTGCATGCCTAAATCACTTGATTTAACCATCGCCTCGCGAATTGGCTCAAGCTGCTGCTTAAAGATATAATCGGCAATAGTTGAAGTGTTTAACAAAATCTCCATTGCAGGCGCACGCCCTTTACCAGCTTCAAGCTTGATTAAACGCTGCCCAACAATCGCTTTAAGATTTAAAGACAAATTCATAAATACTTGGTGCTGTTTTTCAGTCGGGAATAAATTTACAATCCGTTCAATTGCTTGAATACAATTAGTTGCATGAATGGTTGCCACACATAAATGTCCTGTTTCAGCAAATTGGAGTGCATAATCCATTGCCTCGGCATCACGAATTTCACCGATTAAAACTACATTCGGCGCTTGCCGCAGCGCTGACTTAATCGCATTTTGCCAACAATCAGTATCTACACCGACTTCACGTTGTGAGACGATACAATTTTGATGTTTGTGAACAAATTCAACCGGATCTTCAATCGATAATATATGCCCATACGAATTTTTATTACGATGATCCAGCATCGCAGCTAAGGTCGTTGATTTACCCGAGCCAGTCATGCCAATCACTAAAATTAACCCTTTACGCTCCATGGCAAGCTCAGCTAAAATTGCGGGTAATTTCAAATCATCCAATGTTGGAACATTAATATTAATTTTACGCAAAACCATGGCACAATTGCCTTGCTCATGATAAGCATTTACCCGAAATCTACCACCATCGGGATGTCCAATGGCAAAATTAACTTCTTTTTCACTATCATAAATTCTCCGCTGATGTTCATTCATCACGGCATAAACCATTAGCTTACTTTGTTCCGCAGTCAATTTTTCGGCAAACTGTGGGACTAATTTACCATCAATTTTAAACGACGGCGCAAAATTTGAAATAATGAAAGTATCATCCGCCCCCAACACAATGGCTTGTTTTAACAAATAGCCCATAAAAATTCGCGCACTTTCCGTTTCTCGAATCATATTTAGTTGAATCGCCATTCTAATACTCTATCCTATAGAAATAATTCTTTTTGCGCAGCATAGCCAGCAGCCACTTCAGCGCTAATATCACCCGCCTTAACCGCTTTGAGTAAACTTTGATCCATCGTCTGCATACCATATTGTTGCCCAGTTTGAATCGCTGAATTAATTTGCGAAATTTTACTCTCACGAATTAAGTTCTTAATCGCCGAATTAACGATCATGATTTCATGACAGGCAACCCGTCCACTACCATCTTTTTTCTTAATCAAAATCTGCGAAATTACCGCACGTAAGCTTTCCGATAACATCACCCGCACCATGTCTTTTTCCGCAGCAGGAAACACATCGATAATCCGATCAATGGTTTTAGCCGCCGATGAAGTATGCAGCGTACCAAACACCAAATGCCCTGTTTCTGCCGCAGTTAGCGCTAAACTAATAGTTTCTAAATCACGCATTTCACCAACCATTACGCAATCTGGATCTTCACGGAGAGCTGACTTCAAAGCATTAGCAAAACTTTTGGTATGGGTATTTAATTCACGTTGATTAACCAAGCTGCGTTTACTGGTGTGCACAAATTCGACGGGATCTTCGACGGTCAAAATATGCTGATAATCGGTTTCATTAATGAAATCCACCATCGCCGCTAAAGTGGTCGATTTTCCTGAACCAGTTGGACCAGTGACCAAGACCATACCTTTACTGAAACTAGTAATTTCACGAAAAATAGCGGGAGCGTTTAATTGAGTGAGGGATAAAATTTTGGAGGGAATTGAGCGAAATACTGCACCAATTCCGCGGGTTTGCATAAAGACGTTCGCGCGAAAACGCGAGACATTTGGAATTTCAAAAGCAAAATCGACTTCCATATTTTGTTCGAAAACTTTGCGCATATTGTCATTCATGACATCATAAACCATATTTTTAACCGCATTAGCTTCTAACGGTGGCAAATTAACCTTACGAATCTCACCATTGATCCGCAGCATCGGTGGTAGTCCACTGGATAAATGCATATCCGAAGCTTTATTGGCGACCCCAAAGGTCAGTAATTCTGTAATATCCATGAATCTACCCCTATATTCGCTTAATTGCAATAAAGGGTTAATTATAGCACTAAAAAACCTTAGCTTAGACTTGGATTTAAACAATTGCTTGTCTGAAGCTCTCTACGCTCGTTGTTCTTGCACAACTGAGGCAATTTAGCGCTGGTTATGTTTATACGTGATCAATTTGGCTATTATTTATGCAGTTATAAAATTCACATCTCCAGTTTAAAACCAAGTATTATTTTTTCCCATAAAATGCAACAATATCAAAGTTAACCTTAACCTGCGTGACATTTTCTTCTGCACAAATGGTGTTGATTTGTTGCATGAACCAATCAGGATAAGCATTATCTGAAGTATTCTCAATATATTGTGTGACATAACTAGTCGATAAGAAAAAATATGCGACTTCTTTTGGGGTTAATTCAAGAATGTTTGAAATAAGAAACCTGCCAGTTTGCTTAAATAGATTGGACTGATTTAAAAGTTCTAATGTGTCATCATACTCAATAAGACGTTTATCTCGATACTGAGCCCATTTTGTAGCTAACTCATAAGCAATGAAATCTCTTAATCTACCATATAAAATTGGAAAATCATATTTATAAGCACAAAAAACACCCTTTGAAGTTAACCAAGTTTTCATTTTAGAGATTATCAAGGCTCGATCCATCCAATAAAAAGATGTCGCGCTTGTAATCAGATCAAATTGAGAATTAAAATTACAATTTTCTACTCGTCCAACTTCAAAACTAATCTGAGGAAAAGAGCTCCTTGCAAAATTAATTAAATTCTCGCCTAAATCTACTCCGGTTAGAGCTGAAAAATACTTATCAAGTCTTATTGTGGAGACTCCATTACCACAACCAATATCCAAAGCTTGAGCATGGTTCTCACATAAACTTGCCAGATATTGATACAGTTCATCAGGATACTTAATTTTAGCTCTTACCTGTTCATACTTTTCAGCATTTTTCTCAAATTGGCGCATCTAAACTTTCCTTAAAAGTTCTGACTTATTACAATCGAAATACACTAAATCACCACGATTAAACAATTTTTTAAATTAGATAGGATGATTTTTTACTTTGGCCATAAAATCAGCGAATATTATACGTTATTTACCGCTATTTTTCTAATCATAAAGAGCGTATAATACCTCTTTTAAAATGTTGTTATTAGATTGTGAGCCATGGAAACCTTACTCAACTCTTTATTATCGGTGGCAGGCGTTGTTTTGCTCGGTTGGATCGCTGGACGCAGTAAAATCATAAAAGAAGAAAATGATCACGGATTTAATGTTTTTATTCTTAATTTTAGCTTACCAATTCTCTTATTTATCGCAACCGCTACGGCTAAGCCACATGAACTACTCGATTTAAAAATGGGTGGAGCTTTCATTGTTGCTTTAATGGGAATGTATTTTCTGACCTTTGCGCTTAATCGAATCGTGTTCAAACGTTCACTACAGCGTAGTGCAGAAACGGCATTTGTTTGTGGTTATCCCAATACCGCTTTTTTGGGTATTCCATTACTAACTTCTCTAATTGGTATGCAGGCGATGTTGCCGATTGTGGTCAGTAATATTGTGGTTGGTGTCTTAATGATACCCACAACTCTAATCTTAATCGAACTTGGTATCGTTGGCGAATCTGGCGTTGATTTAAAACAAATAACTTTACGCGTAATTAAAAATCCGTTAATCTTCATGCCGATTTTTGGAATAATTATTTCTTTATTTCAGCTACCGATTCCCACAGTAATTGCCTCTAGTGCCACTCTAATCGGCGGAACAACATCAGGTGTCTCTTTATTTACACTTGGGCTAATCATATCGCGATTTAAAATTCATTTAAGTGCAATTGTTGCAATTAATATTTTCTTAAAAAATATTATTCACCCTTTACTCATGATGGGAATTGTTAAAACTTTTGGCATCAGTGGTCTCTTGGCAAAAGAGCTAGTTATTTTGTGTGCGATGCCAACAGCGATTACGTCGACCATTTTTAGCGTATCTTTTGATATTGATCCACAAGAAAATGTTAGTAGTACGATTATTGGCACAATTATGTCGTTGCTAACTTTATTTATCTTTATGTATTGGCTACATTTCTAATCTAGTTTTATTTACAAAGATTACTTAGGTAACACTCACCAAAAAGTTATTCATTGAGCGTTACTGGTTTTATACTGTGGTTCATAAACCATGAAATAAATAGCAGCACTAATGCCAGACCATGAAAAAGTAATACAACGTAGGATGGTAACCACCAATTAAAGAATGGTGCAGCTATTATCATACCAAGCGCAAATCCTGTCATCTGAAAAAACGTCAATAGGCTAAAAATTGAGAGTCTTACAGCTTCTGGTTCATATTGAATTCGAGAAGACAGGCTTACCTGAGAAATACCATCGCCAATACCAGCAAACACTGCGCAGGCTAAAATCAAGCTCATTTGCTCTTGAAAAAACAACAAAATAAAACCTGTTGACATCAAACCTACACCGAACGTAAATAATCTCTCCATTCTAAAAAGACTTCTATTATCTAATTAAGAATGTTTTAAAGCAACCATTAATTTTACAGCTCACTTACACTTACCTCGCATTATAAAAACTTTGCTGATATTTTCAGTGATGTAAAGACTAACGGCATATCTAATACTCAATACATTAAAATATAACAATAAAATGTTCCAATGGTAGAGCTCACCTACCACATTAAATAACTCGCTAATATACTATCTTTTTAATAATATCGCACAATCTACTACATTACTTGATGTTGAATAAATTGAGTAATTTCATAAAGTATATTTTTAGCTTAAATAAATATTTAGATGTCTTAACTTATCGGTATAAATAAATGGTCTCTTCATTAAATTTCGCCACCCTACTTGTATCATGATTCTGGGTGGCGAATTAGCTTGATTATTGATTAAGCTTGTAAAATTCGAGCTAAATCTTCACTTGCAACCCCAGTTGGACGCAACTTAAATTTTTCTACCAAAATATTGACCACATTTGGCGTTAAAAATGCTGGTAAAGTTGGACCTAAATGAATGTTTTCCAAGCCTAGATATAATAACGTTAATAGTACTGCGGCGGCTTTTTGTTCAAACCATGAAATAATTAAAGATAATGGTAATTCATTAACGCCACATTCAAAGGCACCAGCTAAAGCAACAGCAACTTGTACCGCTGAATAAGCGTCATTACATTGCCCCATATCTAACAAACGAGGAATTCCACCAATATCGCCAAATTCATCTTTATTAAAGCGGAATTTCCCACAACCTAAGGTTAAAATCACGCTATCTTGAGGAACTTGATGCGCAAAATCAGTAAAATAATTACGTCCAGTTTTAGCACCATCACAACCACCGATTAAGAAGAAGTGTTTTAATGCGCCAGATTTTACCGCATCAATTATTTGTGGCGCAACGCTTAGTACCGTATTACGTGCAAAACCGGTGGTAATAAATTTAGCTTCAGCATCGACAGTAAATCCAGGCGAGGCCAAAGCCGCTTCAATCGCAGGAGTGAAATCACGATCAGCTAAATGCGGAATTCCTGACCAACCAACTGCATTCGTGGTAAATAAACGTTGATTATAACTTGCTTGCGGTTGAATTAAACAGTTGGTCGTTACAATTATACTACCTGGAAATTCAGCAAATTCAACTTGCTGATCTTGCCACGCACCACCATAATTAGCAACTAAATGTGGATATTCTTTAAATTTAGGATAGGCATGCGCTGGCAACATTTCACCATGAGTATAAACATTAATCCCTTTACCCGCAGTTTGTTGCAAAATAGTTTCTAAATCATGTAAATCGTGTCCACTAACTAATAGCGCTTTACCTTTAACCGGTGTCACACGAACTTGAGTTGGTTCTGGATGACCAAATGTTTCAGTATGAGCTTTATCCAATAATGCCATAGTATTATAATTAACTTCACCAACCTTCAATGCCCAAGTAAGATAAGCATTAGCATCATCAGACTCGGTGGCTAGAAACGCCAAGCAAGCATGAACTTGCGCAAAAATTTCAGGATCAGTAAAACCTAACATTCGGGCATGATCGCAATAAGCCGCTAAACCTTTTAAGCCAAATAAAACTAGTCCATATAAACCAGTTAAATCAGCATCAAGATTTAATGAACGCATATCAAAGCCAATCGCATCAGCTTGCTCTAAGAGTCCATTTAAGCTATTTGCCGCTTCAAATTGAGCCGCAGCCAGTGAGCTTACTTCTGGTGTAATATTTTTAGCTTCACAAGCTGCAATGTAGCGAGCTTTTAATTCATGACGGGCTATAACCGCTTGTTGAATATATTGTTGAATTCGTGCATCATCAAAATTTACATTGGTTAGCGTAGCAAAAAGTGCATCGACAACTAAGCCATCAATTGCGGCGTCAATTACGCCAACTTTTCGCGCCAAATCAGCATAAATCCCCACCCCAGTTAACGCATGAATTAATAAATCTTGCAAATTCGCGGTGGTATTAGTTTTACCACAAATCCCTAAAGAATTACACCCAGTTGCACTCGGTGTGCGTAACGTTTGTTCACATTGATTACAAAACATAATTGATTCCCTATAATAGTTTAGTTATTTAATCGGACATTGTCACTTATTCCAATATGGATATTATAGCAAACAAGCAAATTAAATGCAAGTATAAGTTAGCTCTGTGTACAATACTTCTTGACTCAAATTATTCCAAATAGCCTGCTTTTGCTGTACACATTATCAATTTGCACCAACGAAATAAAAGCCACAGCAAAACACCAATTAAATTAGGTAATTATAGATTTTATCACCGTCCAATTTGGAAGACCAAGGTTGAGTTCATGCACTAGAATTATCCTGAACGAGTCGCTCTAGTTATAAAAAATAAAGAAGAGAATAGATGATAGGATATTTTGAGGCTGTCATTGATTCATAGAATTTAAGATCCAAATACTAGTAATTTTAACAATTAAAAAGCTTAAAAGCTAACTAACCGTTATATTTAACTTCACTCTAAATCAATAACACCCTTAAGCACTTGCGTATTCAGCTGATCAATCTAGTTATTCACTTATGTGTTAACTATATGATTAATTTGGCTGAAGTAAACCAAATGAATTACCCAAAACCAAAGGTAAAACACTCGTTGCCCCAGCTACAATCATTTGGAAAGCTACCGCAGTTATAATTAAACCAATCAAGCGCGTAATAAATAGCAGACTACTAGAACTAAAGGTAGTTTTAATCCATTTTGCATTAAGTAATATGCAGCAAAAGACCAGACTAACTACTAATAAAACTAGAATTAGACCTAATTTATCACTTGAACTTTGTGCCATAAATGAGTAATTAATATCAACAATAATAACCGCAGGACTCAGACTAGCAAGGCTAAGTGGATTAATTCCCGACCAAATTCCTAGAGGAGAAACTTTATTTGATTCTAATGCTATTGTTGCTTCGAGTGATATTGATTTATCAACTAATGGTTTTTTTTCTGGTAATTTCAGCATATTTAACATACCAATAATTACCAATAAAACCCCGCCACCAAAGTGAATTGCATAGAGCGGAAAACTCAATAGAATAAGCAGTGGCTGAATAATTGCGGCGAGCAAAATTAAGCTACAACTAATGCACAAAAAACACGCCACAAGGATCTTAATCTGAACTGAGTAAGTCTCATTCGCAACTAAAGTTGAATAAAGATTAATTCCTCCAATTGGATTTAACATACACAAAACCGCAATAAAAATTTGGAGCAAATTCATGACTAACTCCTTAATTCAGAGCACAGAATAATCCACTGAGATAGATTAAACATTGCTATCTTCTTTAAGATTACCATTTACAAAAATTAATTGATAAATTTTAACTCCGCCCATAAATTGACTCACAGCAGAATAGGTAACATACGGTATAAGCACAATCCAATACAAGATTGCAAGAGCAAAAAATTGGTTTATGGTGCCTGCTTGAATGCCAACAATGCTATTCCAAATATGCTCACCATGGATTTTAGCCACTAACATCTCTTCAATTATATTTAAGCTAATGACAATTAGCAAATACACTAACGAACGATTAATTATATGCCAGATTAGCGGTTTATTTGGGGTTACTTTGATGGGATAAAGTGTTTTACCAACCATCATAAATTTAGCACAGACCACAGCACGAATTAAACTTAAGCCAAAATAGTCATACGCAACATTAACTTTTTGCAAGATTGAAAATTTGAAATAATTCAACGCCACAAAGAACACGGCAAAATATAAGGTTAAAACTAATAATGTTTTTAACTCATCCGCAATTTTAGATTTTAATGACTTTTTATTAGAACTAAATATACTCACAGAAGCTCCTAAATATCTTAAAATTTATCATACACCAAATCCACACTCCCTAGGCTCATCTTCAAAAATAAGCACGCCAAGAATATTTGTTGCTAAAAATTTATATAATTGCAGTTAATTCGTCTGAATAAGGCTACAAACACGTCAGCGTACAAAAACCAAGCACAACGCAATTAATTATTTGACAGATTGTCAGTAACACCACCCTCATTAGAAAGATGATTATAGCATGAAAAACAAAATACTAATGCTTTTAGCCATTATTCATAGTAAAGTATTATTTTAAAAAAATCCCTCAGAAAATATAAAATTAGTACTAAACCAACAAAACTGTAGAACCCTGATTTAGTCTGCCTTTTATAAATGAAAAATAAGCGTTTCATGCAAGTTACGCTTTAAAATTGTTGCTTCTCCACTTGCACATAATATCCATTAATTTTTAAATAATATTTTAGCATCCGTATGATTTATTTTTCATCTATACAACTTTAGATTGACTAATTCAAACAATTATTGATTAAAACAATGAAGCGCTTTAAAATAATTTAAAGTTTAAATTAAACTACAACATTGGGATAGAATTAAATCATTAGTTTTATCGAAAAATTTCTTGCATAATTTATGCTAAACGTGTAAAATAATGCTCTGACTTAAAGCGGAAGTGGCGAAATTGGTAGACGCACTGGATTTAGGTTCCAGCGCCGCGAGGCGTAAGAGTTCGAGTCTCTTCTTCCGCACCATTAAGTTACTATTCCAATTACATCAAAATATCAAGTGGCAACACTATCGCAACAATCAAATAAAAATCAATCAAAAAAGCGCACTTAAATAAATTCGTATTCTTAACCATAAATAATGCCCACACTTGTCACGACATATCCCACTAATTTTATCAGCACAATATAAGCGAATTAAATCAAAATGTAGGCTGAATTTGAATCGTTTAAAAGATAGTCTTAGTGATAAAGAACGCTACCTTGGTAGCTATTGCCTATAACCTACGAATGATCCTAAGGGTTATTTTTTACTTTATTATTGCTTATTTTTACAAAATATCCAGAAAAAACAACAGCTAAAAAATCCGGCTGGTAAATATTGTGGGTTATTTAGCATCGACTAGCTAATTTGCTCGACATCGCAAAATACGTTAGATAAACTAAATTTCATAAATTGATAAAACGCGGTATGAGTAAATTTAATCTTATAATCATAAACTGAATTAACCATAACAAATGTTAACTTCTAAAACCAATCCGAAAGGTATATCTGTAGATCATAGCGATGAAAAAAACATTCATATTTGCGATTTTAATTAAATCCAGCCTTGCGGTTAACTTATTTCCGTATCATAGTACGAGTAGCCATCTGAATTCACAATCACAGAAAAATATAGATTTATATAAATTATTAACCACCAATATTTGCCATAACGATCGCAACATTAAAGTATCCCGAAAAATCACAGCAACGACTAACAATTATAATCTAACGGCCTTGATGAATTCATATTCTACGTTAACCTTAAATCAAAGCCATGTATTCTTGGCTCAGCAGCAACCAATGGCTAAGCCTCAAGCTCAAGGTAACTATGCAACTGATCACGCAGCTCGGCAACAACTATTTTCCGCCAAAATAGCTTTAGCTATATTCGATAATGACAGAAAATACAAAGTTCTTATCAGCGATTTTTCGGGACAAAATATTCAAACCATCGTAAGTAGTAAGGCGCCAATTACATCGCTATCTTGGAACGCATCCAACACTAGCCTCGCTTACGTCTCTTATGAAAATGG
>JAIETT010000167.1 GCA_019744945.1 Burkholderiales bacterium | reverse complement strand
TCGGCAATATCATCCAAATTCATGCCCTGTGCATGTAACAACACCAATGAATGATAAATTAAATCGGTCATTTCACCCAGATAATCTTCACGCGTTTCAGCCAATGCGGCAATCACTACCTCAACTGCTTCTTCACCAACCTTTTGTGCAACTTTATTCAAGCCACGCGAAATTAATTTATGCGTATAACTATTTTCAGTTGGATTGGCAATCCGATCTTGAATTACTTGATCAACCATCCCGATATGGCTTAACCCAGGTAATTTTTGCTGACTAAAACACGAGGTACTACCCGTATGACAAGTTGGACCGCATGGGCGCGCCATCACCAAAATAGTGTCTTGATCACAATCAATAAAAATATCTTGTAATAATAGATAATTTTCACTGGTTTCGCCTTTGACCCATAATCTTTGCTTACTGCGACTAAAAAAAGTAACCTTCTTCGTTTGCAAGGTTTGCTCTAATGCTTCCTTATTCATATATCCCAGCATCAGAACTTGCAACGTTGCGTTATCTTGTACCACCACAGGAATCAAGCCATCTGGGCTTTTGTTAAAATCAATTGTATTAATATCTTGTATCATCTGTTTTCCTTATTCTTAATAATTATTCACGCTAAATTTAGTTCTTATAGAAGAACCACATCAGCAAGATTATCGACGTACCGCAATTCCCGCCGTAGCTAAATAATCTTTCAAATCCGCAATCGCCATAATTCCTTTATGAAATACCGATGCCGCCAAACCTCCTGTGGCTTTAGTTTGCACAAATAAATCTTTAAAGTGCTCCATTTCACCAGCGCCACCCGAGGCAATTACGGGAATAGTTACCGCCTCAGCTAATAAACGCGTTTGCTCCAAATCATAACCTTTACGCACGCCATCTTGATTCATACAATTCAGTACAATTTCACCCGCACCACGCTCCATAACTTCTTTCGCCCATGCCAAAGTATTGCGTCGTGATTTAAGCGTTTTTTTCTCATCTCCCGTATATTGCAAAACTTGATATTCACCATCTTGATTCCAGCTATCAATCCCAATTACCACACATTGACTGCCAAAACGCTTGGCTAATTCCTCAATCAACGCTGGATTTTCTAATGCTGGTGAATTAATTGAAATTTTATCCGCGCCATTTGCCAGAACTTCTTCAGCCATCGCTAACGAACGAATCCCACCCGCCACACAAAATGGAATATTAATTTGTTTTGCCACTTCACGCACCCATTGTCGATCATTATTTTTAGTGTCACTGCTGGCGGTAATAGCATAAAACACCAACTCATCTGCACCAGCTGCAGAATAACGCGCCGCAAGATCTAAAATATCTCCAACAACTTCATGATTGCGGAATTGAACACCTTTTACCACTTGCCCATCACGGACATCCAAACACGGAATAATGCGTTTTTTTAACATATTTTGCTCTAAAACATTCTCAAATCTAACTCAAGCTAAACCTTAAATTTAATTAACCTAGCTACCTCTATAATTGCTTATAAACCTTTAATTTTACCATATTACGCTAAACCAATTAAGTGTATTATTCAGCTGTACATTAACTTCAACAATTACTCAATTACAAAATTTAACATGCAAAACACCAACTTCAGCATAAGCAAAATAATTAACACAGAAATCTCCACCGACAAAATATATCATAGAACCCCAAAATAGAAATTTTATCTATTGTTCATTCTCGCCATCATCACTTACAATAACGACTAACCAAGAATAATTTCGTCTTTAAAGAGGTATCATGAAAAAATTAATTAATAATCTAGCCAATCTTCCCGTCGCAGTATCTGGATTAGCACTTGGAACCGCTGGAATTGGCAATGTTTTAGCCATTGAGATCCACTCCAATCTGCGCTATGTTTGTGCAGCAATTGCTGCACTAATTTTACTCATTGTGGCTATCAAAAAATTGGCACACCCAGGTCTCTTATGGCGAGAAATTTCACATCCAGTCTTGGGGAGTTTCATTCCAGCATTTGATATGTGTTTAATGGTGCTTGCCGATATCATTGCCAATTTCTCGTTACTCAGCGGACAAATACTTTGGTATTTTGCAATTATTTTGCATCTGGTTTTTGCAACGAGCTTTGTTTATCACCGCATCCGCGATTTTGATTTAAATCATATGTTACCTAGCTGGTATGTGCCACCTGTGGGAATAGTCGTGGCTTGCGTGACTGGTGGCAATATGCACGCACCAATAATCACACAAGTAATTTTCTACCTAGGTTTCGTTCTCTACTGTGGAATGTTGCCAGTTATGATGTATCGCCTAGTTTTTGGTGATCGTATTAATGATGCTCAATTACCTTCCTTCGCAATTATGGGTGCTCCTGCAAGCTTATGTTTAGCTGGCTATTTGACTGCCTTTAGTCAACCAAACCCAATGATCGTTGGTTTTTTATTAGCACTCGCTTTAATGATGACGTCTTTAGTTTATATTTCAATGATTAGAATTAATGGTTTTAGAATTGCCTTTATTCCAATTTATGCATCATTTACTTTTCCAATGGCAATTGGCTCGACCGCATTGATTAAATATTCTCATTATGTTGGAATCAATAGTGATGCAGGACAATTTTGGCATACGATTGGTGTGGTTGAGATGACTGCCGCAGTTGTTGTCATTAGCTGGGTTTTAATAAAAATGACTAGCGTCGTCACCAAAAATGTAATTCTTGCCCAATAAAATATCCACCTTAATGTGCTACACATTTAGCAGATCATGTCAAATGCAAAGTTACTCAAGCTGATAATACTTAAAGTAACTTTGCATTAATTAAATTACTCATCTAGCTGAGCGAGCATTAAAATCTAATTTCACCGCAAAATAAATAAAACCACAAGACATTTAATCCCACAAAAAAATAAAATAACCCTCAACTAAAGAGCAAACCAACCATCGCTACCAAACTGAATTAGCTTAATATAATTTGGCGAATCATTACTTATTATCGCGCTATTTTTAAGTGGCTACAATGTTTCATTTAAAAATCTTAAAGCCGTTGGCGCACCAGTTTTAATTCAAGCCGTGACACTTTGGATAACCGTATCAATTCTAGTAATTAGTACCTTAAAACTTGGTTGATTACACTAAACTGATTAAAACGACATCGCACATCTAAAACAAGCCTTTTATCGAACCAAAAGCTTGTCTTCAGTTTAAATTACTTATAATTAACTCCATCCACAGGCTAATTTAGCCATACGCTCAACACAACCATCCAAAATTAAATTCAAACCCTCAAATACTGGTAAAATGATGTATCAACATTTTTTAGATGGAGATTATCATGACCGCAACTAAAGCTAAAATTAGCCCACAATTCAAAGAGCTAAGTATTACGCAAGCTCAAAAAGTAAAATTAAGTAAACACCCGAGTGATTATAAAGCGCATGAAGTTAAAAAAGCTGGTAAGAAAAAAGCCCACCTCATCGCTGGCGATATATTGGAACAAAGCCGTAGCGCATTAATTGCCGCTCATGAAAAGCTCTGGGCGTGCAAAAAATATGGTGTCTTAATCGTCTTGCAAGGCATGGATACTGCGGGTAAGGACGGTACAATTCGGCACATCTTAAGTGGAATCAACCCGCAAGGCTGCCGCGTAGCTGGATTTAAAGTTCCAACTATCGAAGAACATTCACATAATTTTTTATGGCGTTATCAAAAGGAAGTTCCAGCACGTGGTGAAGTGGTAATTTTTAACCGCTCACATTATGAAGATGTTTTAGCGGTAAAAGTTCATCCTGAATACATGGAGCAACTGCCCGAAGAATTATCCTTCAAGAAAAATAAAAAATTCTGGGATAGCCGTTATGAAGACATCAATGCGTTTGAACATCATTTAGCCAAAAATGGCATTTTAGTTTTAAAATTCTTTTTACATATTTCTAAAGATGAGCAAAAAAATCGCTTGCTTGAGCGCTTAACCTTGGAAGAAAAATACTGGAAAATTTCTCCAGCCGACCTCAAAGAACGCCAATTTTGGGATCAATATAGTGCTGCATATGAAGATTTACTCTCCCAAACTGGACATGAATATGCCCCATGGATAATCGTTCCTGCGAATGATAAGAAAATTGCTCGCGCAATTATAGCGAATGTCATTGCTAATGCAATTAATGGCTTGGACATAGATTTTCCAAAACTAACCACTGATGCAATACAAGAATTAAAACTAGCTAAAGTTGCATTAGAAAAAGAACCCAACCTTTAAACTCGCTTATCACGATAGTCGTAAAGAGGTCACAAAGTGACCTCTTTAATCAGAACGATGAAGAATTATAATCCAACTTGAGACTAAACAATCAAAGCCAGTTCAACAATAGCACTTTTATGCGCGATAAAACGTGCCAAAGTAAACAGCCAATCAGATAAACGATTTAAATACGCCTGTGCACTACAAGCAAAAGTAAAGTCTCGACTAGCACGAACCAACTTACGCTCCGCTTTACGACAAATTGTGCGACTAATATGCGTGACCGCAATGGCCTGACTACCGATTGGATAAATAAAGTTCATTAATGGAACCAAATCGATGGTCATTGCATCAATTGATTGCTCTAGCTCAATAATTTGCAAACTAAGTTCAAGGTCAGCAAAGTTTTTTGCACCCGCCAAATGTGCATTTAAAATAAATAGATCATGAATAATCTGCAGCAGACAATCTTGAATCTGAATATCACTATGCAAACTATGCACTAGCGCCAAATTAGCACTCAGCTCATCCAAGTCGCCAATTAAATCCAAGCGTACGTCATCCTTAGTGGTTCTACTTCCATCATATAAGCAGGTCTCACCTTGGTCACCAGTTCTAGTGTAAATCTTCATCTATTTGAGCCTTATGAATATGATGCATAATTACCGCAAAGATACAAATCAACACAACCATCACCAAGAAAATTAAACTTGTGGTTGAATCAGCTAATAACATTAAACCACAAATAATTACCGCAATGATTAGTGCAATAATCGGCAAAATTGGAAAAAATGGCGCTTTAAACGAGTGTTCTTGTGCACCTTTATGGGCAAATTTAAGTTTAATAAATGCGGCTAATGACAAAGCATAGACAAAAACCGCACCTAAACCAGAAATACTAACTAGAATTGCAGTTTGATTACTCAGTGCACAAACTATCCCGATTACACAACACAGAGCAATTGAATTAACAGGCGTTAATAATTTTGGTGCAACATAACTTAATTTCTTGGGTAATAGCCGAGCACGCGACAAGGCAAAAACTTGCCGTGAGGCGCCAAAAATAATGCCATGAAATGATGCAATTAAACCAAAGACACCAAAATAAATCATCATCAAAGTTAACCAGCTATCACTTGAACTAACCGCCGCCAAAACTTTAGGTAAGGCATCATTGCCATTAATTAAAATGGAACTTGGTAAAATCCCTGTAGCACAAATTATCACTGTTAAAGCAAACACAATTAAGGTAATAATTGCAGTGATTAATCCACGAGGGATGGCTTTTTCTGGGTTTTTAACCTCTTCAACACACATCGCCACACCCTCAATTCCTAGAAAAAACCAAATTGCAAAAGGTAATGCCGAATAAATTTGACTAAAAATACTGGCATCTAGCTGCGGACTGGACATAATATTTGCAAGATTAATTTGCGGTAAAGTTGCGCCAAAAAAGATCAGCAACACCACACTGGCAACTACCGTTACAATTAACTCCAGCGTTGCGGCAAAAGCCACTCCTGTACAATTCAGTATTCCAAACAAGACAAAAAATGCCACCGTAACATAAACTTCATTAAACGCAGGAATGACATAATGTACAAACGAGCCAATCGCTAAACCAATTGCAGGAGGTGCAAATAAAAATTCAATTAAGGTTACCGCTCCAGCTAAAACTCCAATTTTATGCCCAAATGCTGCGGAAACAAATGAAAATGGACCACCACTATTCGGTACCATTGCAACTAATTCAGTATAACAAAAAATAAAACTCAAATAAAATAGCCCCACGAAAGCCACTACTCCCAACATAATTAGCGCTGACGAATTAATCAAACCATAATTCCAGCCAAAATAATCCCCGCTAATTACCAAACCAACGCCCATCGCCCAAATATGTACAGCCGTTAGAGTCTTTTTCAAATGAACATTATGCGTCATGGCTAATTCCCTTTAAGGCTTGGTTAAGTAAATCTTGCGAAAAATCATCCTTTAAACTCACCCCAGAATAACCCAAGTCAAAGGCTTTATGCACCAAATATGCAACTTTTTGCGCGGCTTGGCGATGACTTAAGCCATTTTGATGAATATTGGAAATACAATTACGTTGCTCATCGGTACTATCAATTTTTGAACCATAGGTAAAATAAACACTCATACTATCATTCGAACTTAAGCCAGGGCGTTCACCAATCAAATTAATTACAACTTTAGCTTTAAATACTGCGTTCACCTTATCGGCAAAAGCCACCCGCGTACGCTTGGACAAAATAATTGGCGCTAAATTCCAACCAAATTCATTTAGTAGGGGTAACAATTCACCTAAAAAACCCACCGCTTGATTTTCAATCGCGGCAGAAGATAATCCCGATGAAATCACAATCAGAATATCCTGATTTAAATCACTCGGGTGGTTAATTAATGCCTCGCTTAATTCAGCTTGCGACGCGGTACTTAACGCACGCCCCAAATCCGGACGAGTTAAAAACTCATCGAGGGAATTAGCACACGAACTCGCCGTATAAAGTTTAGTTTGTCCTTTGCTTAACTCATCAAGCTCAGTAAGATCATGGGCTAATTTAACCAAATCGATATCACTGAGCACCGCATCTTTAGCCTGCGCAAAATCAAGCTGAAATTCCAACCAATTTTTGGTTAACGTATGCCCGCCACTGTGTCCAATGGCAATGCGTGCATTGGTATATTTAGTTAGATTACTAATCACCCGATCATTATTCGCCTCAAATAACTGTTCTTTTAATTGTAGTTTAGTCATAGCCTGTCCTTGTTACTTTATGCTTGAAGCAAATAATTTAATTGTTGAAAATTAGTGGTATTAATTAATTGCCCATCCCAAATTTGCTGACGCTTGAGCCAAGCTTCAAATTCTGGCGCAGGTTTCAAACCCAGCACATTTCGCAAATAAATCGCATCATGAAAAGAGGTACTTTGATAATTCAACATAATATCATCGGAGCCAGGAATACCCATAATAAAACTACACCCCGCGACCCCCAATAACGTTAGTAAATTATCCATATCATTTTGATCCGCATCCGCATGATTGGTATAGCAGACATCACAACCCATTGGCAATCCGAGTAATTTTCCACAAAAATGATCCTCTAAGGCCGCACGAATAATCTGTTTGCCATTGTATAAATATTCGGGTCCAATAAAGCCAACTACCGTATTCACTAGCAACGGTTTAAATTCACGTGCCACCGCATATGCACGCGTTTCAATCGTTTGCTGATCCACGCCATGATTCGCATTTGCCGATAATGCACTACCTTGACCTGTTTCAAAATACATATAATTTTGTCCACGGTTTAATTCACGCCCCAATTCAAAGGCTTCGTGTAACACCTCCAGTGAAACGCCAAAACTCCGATTAACGCCCTCACTGCCACCAATTGATTGAAAAAATAAATCCACAGGAATTTTTTTCTTCGCTAAAAGAATGCTGTTGGTAATATGCGTTAAAACACAACTTTGAATTGGTGCATCAATCGCTTGACGAACACCATCAAGCATCGTAATTAATTGCCCTAATTGGTTAATATCATCGGTAGCAGGATTAATTCCAATTACCGCATCACCACTAGCATACATTAACCCCTCAATAATGCTTGCAGCAATACCAGCTTTGTCATCAGTTGCGTGATTGGGTTGCAAGCGGGTTGATAACCGCCCTTTTAGACCGATGGTACTACGAAATTTAGTCACAACCTCACATTTTGCGGCAACGGCAATTAAATCTTGATTACGCATAATTTTACTCACCGCTGCCACCATTTCAGGGGTTAATGCACTGCGCAGATCTTCTAAAACTACACCAGTACATTCATAAGAGAGTAAATAATTACGCAGTTCACCAACGCACAAACTGCTAATATTTTGAAACTTTAACAGGTCATGCTGTTTAATGATTAAACGCGAAACTTCATCAATTTCTGGATCGATTACAAACTGCTGTGTAAATGTTTTTAATGGTAAATCGGCAAGCAGCATTTGTGCCGCTACCATTTCAGAAAGTGATTCCGCTGCAACACCGGCTAATTTATCACCTGAGCGTAACGGCGTGGCTTTAGCCATTAAATCTTTTAAATCATTGAATTTATATGTTTTATTTTTTAAATTTATTTTATACATTTAATGTCTCAATTAAAACCAACGTTACTTTAATTCCAATATTTCATCGTCACTAAATAATCTTGAGCGAGTCAAAAATCTTAATCCAGTTGCGCCATCTAAGGAAAACATCCCGCCATTGCCAGGCACTACATCAATAATTAACTGCGTATGCTTCCAATATTCAAATTGACTTTTGCTCATATAAAATGGCACACCGCCAATTTCACCAAGTAAAACATCCACATCGCCAAGCATAAATTCATTTGCCAAAAAGCACATTGGCGCACTCCCATCACAACAACCTCCCGATTGATGAAATAGCAAATTACCATGTTCCTGCCGCAACTGCGCAATTAACTCTAACGCGGCATCCGTTGCCACTACTCTTTGAATTGCCATAATTATTCAACCTTAAATACAAAAGCTGGCACCAAGTACCAGCTTGAGAAGATAAACTTAATTAGAAAAAGCCTAATGCATTTGGACTGTAACTAACCAATAAATTCTTAGTTTGTTGATAATGATCCAACATCATTTTATGCGTTTCACGACCAATTCCAGACTGTTTATAACCACCAAACGCAGCATGCGCAGGATAGGCATGATAACAATTGGTCCAAACTCGCCCAGCTTGAATTCCTTTACCCATTCTAAATGCACGACTACCATCACGGGTCCAAACCCCAGCGCCTAATCCATACAATGTATCATTGGCAATCGCTAATGCTTCGGCTTCATCTTTAAACGTTGTCACCGATAAAACTGGTCCAAAAATTTCTTCTTGGAAAATGCGCATTTTATTATGCCCTTTAAATACGGTTGGCTGAATATAGTAGCCGCTAGCTAAATCATCGGTTAAAACATTCCGCTGACCACCAATTAAGCACTCTGCACCTTCTTGTTTACCAATCTCAATGTAGGCTAAAATTTTCTCCATTTGCTCTTGCGAAGCTTGCGCACCAATCATAGTTGATTTATCTAAAGGATTCCCTTGCTTAATTGCAGCAACCCGTTTAATTGCTCGCTCCATGAAAGCCTCATAAATTGATTCTTGAATTAAAGCCCGTGATGGACAAGTACAAACTTCACCTTGATTTAAGGCAAACATCGCAAAACCTTCAAGAGCTTTATCGAAATAAGCATCATCCGCACTCATAATATCTTCAAAGAAAATATTTGGTGATTTACCACCGAGTTCTAATGTAACTGGAATAATGTTTTGTGAAGCATATTGCATAATCAAACGCCCAGTTGTAGTTTCACCAGTAAAGGATACTTTATTGATGCGACTATTTGAGGCTAACGGTTTACCAGCTTCTAAACCAAAACCGTTGACAATATTTAACACACCCGCGGGTAATAAATCTCCAACTAACTCTATCAAAACTAAAATTGAAGCGGGCGTTTGTTCTGCGGGCTTTAATACCACACAATTACCCGCCGCTAAAGCTGGGGCTAATTTCCATGCGGCCATCAAAATAGGGAAGTTCCATGGAATAATTTGTCCAACTACACCCAAAGGCTCATGGAAATGATAGGCCATCGTTTCATGATCAATTTCACCGATACTGCCCTCTTGAGCACGAATACAACCCGCAAAATAACGAAAATGATCAATTGCCAATGGAATATCTGCTGCCAAGGTTTCACGTAATGGTTTACCATTATCAATAGTTTCAGCTATTGCAATTAATTCCAAATTTTGTTCCATGCGATCAGCGATTTTATTTAAGATATTTGCGCGATCCGTAGTTGAGGTTTTAGCCCACGCAGCTTTGGCACTATGTGCAGCATCCAATGCAGCTTCAATATCTTTAGCATTTGAACGTGGAATTTGACAAAACACTTGCCCCGTCAAGGGTGTAACATTGTCAAAATATTGACCATCAATTGGCGCAAGCCATGTTCCACCAATAAAATTAGCATATTTAGTTTTATATGGATTAGTTAAGCCCAAATTCGATAAGTTTGCAAAAGACATTGAGGTACTCCTAAAATCATTAATGTTTCATTTAAACTAGCCATCCAATGAAATTAGATGTTAGCGCTAACAGAAGTAATAGTAGCACATGCCTTACAACTTAACTCAACTATCCATCATGCAATGCAATAAAAACATCATCAGATCTGAGGATTGACCGTACTAAATACCGATGTTAGACACCAAACAATTCACTCTGTATAGCTTAAAATCATGCTAAATAACAATAGACGATACTAAGTATTGAATTCTCAACAATTGCGCTAATTTAAGTTGAATTTTGAATTAGCCGTGCAGAAGAGCACACCTTGCCACACAAAATAAGCTAAAATCGCAAATTATTTAACTTATTTTTGAAAATTGCACATGAAACATCAAGGCTTTACTATTATTGAATTAATGATTACGCTCGCAATTATTGGCGTACTGGCAGCGCTAGCTCTTCCATCATACAACAACTACCTCGAAAAATCCAAGGTCTCCGAAGCTTTTAATATGATCAAACCCTTTGAAGTTGGCATTATTGAGTGTTCACAAGATCGTGGTGGAGAATC
>JAIETT010000208.1 GCA_019744945.1 Burkholderiales bacterium | reverse complement strand
GTTGAAGTATAAATTTTGCCACCCTCACTAACAATCACAAAGGTATTATTACCAAAAGTAGTACTATAAAAATTATATGTATTAGTAGTCTGAATCACAGTCCAGGTTACACCATCTGGTGAAGTTATAACAGTGCCTGATGTCCCAACCGCAACAAACTTCCCGGCTCCATAAGTAATACTGCCAAAATTTACGGAAGTAGTGCCACTATTTTGACGAACCCAAGTCACTCCATTATCTCCAGATGTAATAACCGTATCATCTTCTCCAACAGCAATAAACTTCCCTGCTCCATATTTTATACCACGTAAGTTATCAATAATACCGCTATGTTGAGTGCTCCACGACACGCCATCACTAGAAGTTAGAATGGTACCATAATTCCCAATTGCCACAAAAACACCATTACCAAATCCAACATTATCAATTTTATTTAATAAACTATTAGTTTGCGCAGTCCAATTGATACCATCCGTTGAAGTTAAGATCGTTCCTGAATAACCAGCTACTACAAATTGTCCAGCACCATAAGTAACACCTCTCAAATAAGTCGAGGTATTTGTATTTTGTGAAGTCCAATAAATTCCATTGGGTGAGGTTAAAATAGTTCCAGATACACCAGCTGCAACAAACTGACCTGCAGCATACGTTATACTAAGGATGTTAACAGCTACACCACTAGTTTGACTCAGCCAAGTTATGCCATCAGCTGAAGTCTTGATAATTCCACTTGCTCCAACTAATACAAACATATTTTGTGCATAAGTAATATTGCGCAAATTACTTGCAGTACCAATGTCTTGACTGATCCAACTAATACCATCACTTGAAGTTAGAACTACTCCAGCATCGCCTACGATAACAAACTTACCACTACCATAACTAATACTGTACAAAGTAGGCGTTACTCCACTAATTTGTTGACTCCAAGTACTTGCATCACTTGAAGTTAAAATAACACCATCAGTTCCAAGCGCAAAAAATTTACCATTTAAATAACTAACCCCAATAAATGAATTATGCACTCCGCTATTTGCTACCACCCATGTAGAACCTGTGGTTGAAGTTATTATCAATCCATCATTACCAACCACTACAAACTTACCGTTACCATAAGTTACGTTATTTAGCCCAGTATTGGTTTCACTTACTTGAGCTTTCCAATTAATGCTATCCGTCGAGCTGAGAATAACCCCCTGCGTTCCAACCATCACATAAGTACCACCGCCGTAGGCCACTGCAGAATAATTAATTAAAGGAATTTGCAAATTCTGCAATTTATTTCCCGAAGTTAACTGACTAATTTGATTTGAGCTACCGCTAATCATAAAGCTACTTGCGCCTGAAGATGTTGATGTAGAACTATTACCATTGCTACACCCACCGATTAAACACACTAAACTAAACCAGCAAAATAGCCATAGCTTGCGTGTATTGCCATAAAACAGCTTTATCATATAATTATTCCTATAACGTTATTGCGCGGATGCGCTATTTTTGGGTGATCAAAACTCTAAAATTCTGAACTTACGAATTGTAACATCTAAAGAAGAGAACTAAATAATTCATTAATGAAAATAGCCTATTTTTTAACAAAAAAACTTCAATAAATTTATCTTGTGGCTTATAGCTACATCCACGATGATAGAGGAAACTAATATACACGAAGCCTAAATAGATAACAACCTCACTTAATTTAATTATTTCAACCAAGCAATTATATCCACACATAACCACACGAAATAAAACTGAGCCGATTGAAGTTATTTAACAATATAACCAATCAAATCAGTAAACTAATCTAGTCAACTATTAGATACCATTATATATCACTAATAAAACACATCAACAGTAAATACTTTTATTTTCAGTTGATTTAATCACTAAATTTAACCCATTTCGAGCGAATATCTTCAAGTAAATTTGATTCAATTTGTAGGCCAGTCACATAAGGCTTAACTAAGGTAGTATAGCTATTTTGATAGAGTGGAATGATCGCATATTGCTCCATCGCTAGATTGATGGCTTGGCGATACAGCTGAGTTTGCTTAGTACTATTTTGTTCATAATCCGCGGCATGAATTAACTTATCATAGCCACTGATACATAATTTCGAGACATTAACATCACTGCCACAAGCATATTCTGGGGTATAGGTCGTCACAAAATTATAAGCCGCACCCCAATTATTGCGCGCCACCTCAAATTGCCCTAAGCGCCGTGACTGCAAATAAACCTTCCATTCTTGATTATGCACACTAGTAACCACACCCAGATTTTTTTGCCACATCGCCGCAATTGCCACCGCTACTTTACGACTCGCATCATTGGTATTATATAAAATATCCAATTTTAATGGATGAGCCGAATTATAGCCCGCGGCAGCATAGAGTTGCTGTGCTTTGGCGATACGTTCTTGACTACTTAATTTACTCCACGCATAATCCAAGCCTGCATAACGTCCATTTTCAATAGTCGGTGTCACATAGGAATAATTTGGCGTTTGACCATTGGCTAAAATTTTATCAGCGAGCGTATCCCGATCAACTGCCATTGACAAGGCTTGACGTAAATCACGATTTTGCAACGCGGCGAGCTGGGTATTTAAACTATAGAAAGCCATGCCCTCCATTTTTACCGTGTGTAATTCAGCTGGATATTGTTTAATTAGATTTGAATATTGATCAACTGGCACATCCCCTGAAATATCAACGCTGCCTGATTTATACGCCGCTAGCGCTGCATTGCGATCAACATAAGGTGTAAAAATTAAATTAGGAATCGCTACTTGCTTAGCTTGATAAAAATACGAGTTTTTCTGAGCTGAAATTGGACCATTCACCACCCGATCGCTTAATTTATAGGCACCAGTTGAGACCAAATGTTGTGGCGTGCTCCAACTTTCCCCATATTGCTCAATGGTGTGACGTGGCACGGCGGTGGTAAATAAGGTCGTACATTTTGCCAAGAATGCGGGATCAGGGGTTGCCAATTTAACTTCCAGCACATACTCAGAAAGTGCTTTAACGCCAAGTGTCGCAGGTGCTAATTTACCCGCAAAAATCGCTTCTGCATTGACTAAATGATCAATGACAAAAGTATAAGCGGCAGTTTTTGGATCAGCCAAACGTTGCCACGAATAAACAAAATCCTCTGCGCGTAGCGGCGTACCATCGGAAAAATACAGATCTTTGCGCAACTGAAAAACATAAGTTTTACCATCGGCTGAAATTTGCCAACTTTGCGCCATACCTGGAATCGGACGATTGGCTTGATCCATATCAACTAAACCTTCATCTAAATCGCTTAGCACCCGAAAAGTGTAGAAATCAACCATTTTTTGTGGATCAAATGAAGTTACATCACCACCAATATCCACACGCAATGTATCTTGCGGATGATTACTCACCTTAGGTTGACAAGCACTTAACGTAATTAGACTCAAACTAGCCAGAAGATAAGATAATTTACGTGACATTCAATCCACCCCATTAGAATTAAAAGAACTTGATTATAGCAGAAATCCTAACCAGCTTAACTACGAATCTAAAAGCAAAGCACGGCTTAGCGCTAAAATACTTAATTGTTCAAATAATCAACCGGTGTATAAATCAACAACTAACCAACAATTATGCAAGTACACTAATTTTACACGCACACGAAAAGCCAATTCATTGGCTAACTCTGGATTAATTTAACTATCCCCAAGCAAGCATTATTACGAAACATGCTAAAATCTCGGGCATAATCAACACAAAGGAAAAACCGACATGCCACGTAAAAAAACACCAACTTTAGCAAGTGACACGCCAGCGACGCAAAAACATGAAATCCGCGCGGGTCAATCGCTTGAACTGCTTAAAGAATTGCACATTTTGACGCGGGATGGCAAACTCAATCAGGATAGTCGGCGTAAATTAAAACAGGTTTATCATTTATACCAATTTATTGAGCCGCTCTTAAATGAAGTGCTCACACTTAAAGGTCAAGTTAATTTAATTGATCATGGGGCGGGTAAATCCTACCTCGGTTTTATTTTATATGATTTATTCTTTAAAGCTTTAAATGTGCCAGCACATATTTACGGGATAGAAACCCGGAGTGAGCTGGTAAGTAAATCGCAGGAATTAGCCACACGCCTTGGCTTTAAGCAGATGTCATTTTTAAATTTGAGTGTCGCGGATTCAACCAGGTCGGATTTATTGCCCGCAAATATTGACATTGTCACCGCACTCCATGCCTGCAATACCGCGACCGATGATGCAATTGACTTTGCCCTCCAAAAGAAAGCTAAATTCATTGTCTTAGTTCCCTGTTGCCAAGCCGAAGTTGCTGCCGAACTCAAGAAACAGCGCAATAAAAATTTAGCTAATCCAACGCTAAGCGAAATTTGGCGGCATCCGATCCATGCCCGTGAGTTTGGTAGTCATATTAGCAATGTTTTGCGGTGTTTACGCCTTGAAGCGCATGGTTATGCGGTTACCGCCACCGAATTAATTGGTTGGGAGCACTCGATGAAAAATGAGTTGATTATTGCTAAATATCAAGGTCAAGGCAATCCTAAATCGCGTGAGCGTCTAACTAGTCTGTTGAAGGAGTTGTGTTTGGAGGAGTTAAACCAGCGCTTTGCCGTAGAATGAAATATTAGTTAAATAAAATGTAATTTCGCCACCGAATACTCTCAATGAAGTTTAAAATTAATAAACCCTCGCTCAACTAAACTTATCTCCCGCCATGAAATTAGTTGAGCATTCAAATAAGCATAAAAATTTAATCAGCTAATAAGAATTTTTTTACCGCAGCGGCATAGGGTTGCGGCATCTCAAAGTAACCACAATGACTCGCTCCTGCAATAATTACCAATTGAGAATCTGGCACTTGCTCTTGAAATAGCGCCAGGGTGCTTGGACAAGCTTCATCAAATTCACCACCAATAAACAAGGTTGGAATCGCAATTTGTTGAAGATCATCGAAACGTTCCAGCTCAATTAAATTACCCGTAACATAGAATTCACTCGGTCCCCACATACTATGGTAAGCCTCAATATTAAAATAACTCGGATTATCGGCTAAATAACTCAATTGTGCATCTCCCAATTCACTTTTCCTTAAGACATGCCGATCATAAAATTGCTCCATGGCAAATTTATACTCCGCGCTGTCGGTAGTATCATTATATTCACATTCCTGCATGCACTGGTAAATCTCAGCAGGCATCTGTTGTTTTAAAACATTGGCATCCTCAAGCCACATGCCAGTACTAATTAATGGACTTCCCAAAATCAAACGTTGCGGTTTTGGCAAATAATCACTGAATAAATATTCCAGCGCTAAACTCGAACCCCATGAAGTGCCAAATAAATTAAATTCCTCAAGTTGATAATATTCAATTACGCAAGCTAATTCGCTCACAAAACGCTCAATTTGCCATAAATCAGCGCGATCTGAATCATCCTCAGGCAAGCTAGAATTACCGCCACCGAGTTGGTCATAAAAAATTATTGGAAAAAATTTCGCCAATTTAGCCAAACCAAATTTAAGACCGTTATGCGTGCTACCAGGTCCACCATGCAAACAAACTAACGCAGGGTTATGCTTAGTTGATTCGTTATAAATTAACTCCGACCACACTTGACCGCCAGGTACATTAATCATTACTTCTTGACGAGAATACATCTTTCACCCTCTTAACAAACTATTTAGTAAATTTTTTACTACGCATTAGCATCACAAAAAAAGCTGGGGTTAACAAGGTTGCAATTAAAACTGAACCCAATATTCCACCAATAATTCCTAGACCGACCGAATGTTGTGCATTTGCACCTGCACCATGGGCAAAAACCAGCGGCAAAGTTCCCGCAATAAAAGTAATTGAGGTCATCACAATCGGACGAAAGCGCACACTTAAACCATGAATCGCACTGTAACTCGCACTATGCCCTTGGCGCATTAATTCTAATCCGTATTCAACCAATAAAATAATATTTTTTGCCGATAAGCCAAGTAGCGCAATTAAGCTAATCTGGAAGTATAAATCATTTTGGCTCGCGCTGACTAATAAAATAACCGCAGCGCCAAATAATGCCACTGGTACACCCAGTAAAACCACCACTGGCAAGCGCCACATTTCATAGAGTGCGGCTAACACTAAGTAAATCATCACAAACGAAAATGAAAACGCCAAAGTTGAGGTTTTTTGCGATTGTTCGGCTTGATAACTCGTTCCCGACCATTCAAAATCATAACCTTTTGGCAAACTTTGGTTAGCTTCCTGACGCACTACCTGCATGACATCACCCATCGAATAACCATCACGCGCGCGAATAGTAATTTTTGAGGCCAAATAGCCGTTAAAATGCTGAATAACTTTCGCTGCTGAACCATATTTAACCGTAGATAGTGTCGCAAGTGGTACCATCGTATCATTTTTTGCCGAATGCACAAACACGTTATTCAAATTTTTAATTGAAGCACGAAACGGGAAATCAGCCTCCAGCACTACCCACACCAGACCCTGCATAATATAGGCAAAATTAACATTATTATTACTATAGATCGTTTGTAACGCGTTGTAGTAATCCTGCAAATTTACCCCATAATACGTCGCTTGTTCAACATTCGGTAAAATTGAAACTTCGAGTGCATGCGTATTCAACGATTGAGTTGCCCGCCCAATTTGTTTATGCGTGGCTAACTGTTTAATGAAAGCATTCGTAACATCTTCTAATTTACTCGCATCGCCGATTGAACGATCCTCAATGTAAAACTCTACCCCACCGGTAGTACTCAAACCACGAATTGGTGGCTGATTATAGGCATTGACCACCATACCGCTATGTTGACGCGCAAGCTTTTCAAGGCTCTTAATTATTTCATCGGCGGTACTTTTTTCGCCACTGCGCTCCGACCAGTTTTTTAGATTAACGATTAAAGATGCTACCGATGAACTTTGGCTGCCTGAATCTCTAAAATTAACTCCAGTTATACTGACTACCGAATCAACATTCAAATTTTTATTGAGATTTTTGATGAATTTTTTAACTTCCGATTCGGTTTGTCCCAAACTATACGAACTAGGTAATTCTAAAGAAGCAAAGACTAAACCCTGATCTTCATTCGGCACAAAGCCCTGTGAAATGATTTTAAATAAACCCAGCGTGGTTAAAATAATTGCCAACCAGATTAAAATCACCGTTTTTTTCATCACAATCAAACGCTCGGCAGTTCTGACATAGTAACGATTTAGTTTAGCGAAACCACTCTCGAACCACGCAAATAACTTAACTGGCGTCATCACTTTGGACATAATTAAGCAACACATGGCAGGGGTTAAACTTAATGAGCAAATCCCCGAAATAATTACCGCGCAAGCGATCGTTACCGCAAATTGTCGATACATAATTCCACTTAAGCCGCCCAGTCCCATCACGGGTAAAAACACCACGCTTAAGACTAAAATAATTGCCACAATTGCACCAAAAACCTCGTGCATGGTCAAACTAACGATCTGCTTAATATCCATCTCGGGATGCAGCTTACGCAAGCGCTCAACATTTTCGACAATCACAATCGCATCATCAACGACAATCCCAATCGCCAGAATCAAGGCAAATAAACTAATCGTATTGAGCGAATACCCCAACACCGCCAAACATGCCAACGTCCCCAAAATTGACACTGGAATGGTACACACCGCAACTAAACTGGCGCGCCAATTTTGCAAGAAAATAAATAACACCAGCGCAACCAGAAAAAAGGCAATCACAATCGTTTCCAGCACATTATTCACCGAGGCCGCCACAAAACGCGAATTATCTTGCGTAATACGATATTTCAAGCCAGTTGGAAAATGTTCGGCATCTTTCGCTAAAAGTGCTAAAACCTGTTTTTTGGCGGCAAGTTGATTGGCACCAGGCGTTAATTGAATATCCATGGTTGTAATGGGATAGCGCTTAAACGCACCTGATTCATCAATAAAATTGGTGTTTGCCATGGTTGTGGTGTCATTCGAGGTTAATTCAACCCGTGCAAAATCTTTAATGCGAATAGTTTGATTACCCTCATTGCGCACGATCGTATTGGCTAATTCAGCCGCCGTGCTATACATTTGCTGACCAATCAAATTGAGCGTAATTTTACTCGCAGCTGCAGCTGGGCTACTATTACTTCGCCCAATCACATATTCTTGATTCTGATCATTAATCGCAGCGGCGACTTCGCTCATGCCAAGTTTATAGCGCGCCATTTTATTTGGGTCCAGCCATGCAGTAATTGAGTACTTTCCTGCACCACGTACCGAAACATTACCCACGCTAGGAATTAGATAGAGATCATTCATCACCACCCGCTGTAAATAATTGCTCACCCACGTTGGATTAAGATAGGGATCGGAGTAAAATGCCAGCGTCATTAAACTATCCGAGGAACTTTTACGCGCGTTAATCCCCATTTTTTGCACAATTGCAGGCAGCACAGCTTTTGCCGCATATAAACGATTGAGAACTTCATTAATTGCATTGTCTAAGTTAGTGCCAACTTCATAGGTTAACTGAATATTAATTCCACCCGTTGAAGAGGTGTTGGTAGTCATATAAAGTAAATTCGATAAGCCGTTGAGATGTTCCTCAATTTGCGCAGCTACTACCTTGGCAGATGTTTCGGCATTGGCTCCAGGAAATGAGGCACGCACTGAAATTGAAGGCGGTGAAATTTCGGGAAATTGGCTAACAGGCAGTTTAAACAATGCCACAATTCCGCATAAACAAATAAATAACGAAATTGCAGCCGCTAAAATTGGTCGATTGATAAAAAAATCACGCCGCATGGTGTAACTCTAGTTTAGCTAAATTGGCTGAACTAGTGCTTAATTGTAAGTCACCGCTCACACGAATAGCGCGAGCATAATGGTAGCGCATGCATCGAATTGGCGCGTGAATGCAGCACCAATTCTGCTTAGTGGTCGATAAAAATACACTTGAAATGATAATTTCTCTTTTAGAATTAAGATGACTTATTCCAACTAAAAATGAGGCTAAATACTCTTCAAGGCAAAAATCATCAATCAGTGTTTTAGATTAAACCACTTAATTTGAAAGCGTGCCAAATGATTAGACTCAGGATTATAACCTAAAACATAGGGCTTGACCAGCTTAGTATAATAAATTGGATGATAGAAGACAAGAGCTTAAATAAAATTAAACAAGAGCATGTGCTAGAAATTAATTGACAGAAAGAAGCGGAACGAATACATAAGATTGTAGCCTAGAGATTTTGAGAACTATGCAGATGCTGCATAAGCTCAATTATTTAAATTGTATATCTGGCGCTAAATCAATATTGAAATACTCCTTCAAGGTTGCCAAATAGGCAGCTTCGGGAATCACCGTCGCTTGATTTTGCCCAAACTGACGAATTTTTAGCTCATTATTATTTAGGATAATCCGCCCCTCTGGGGTTGGAAAAGTACAAACTCGATTGTGGGTTAAAAAGGGATGAAATTTGGCGATATAATGATTTAGCGGCTCATAATCAATTGGCAAATATGGATTTATTCTAAATGAGTATAAATTGCTCCACGCATCTTTGATTAATACCTGTAACACGTAATCACCATCACGCATAATCAGTTTAAAGGTTTCGGCAAATTGTTTGACCGTGACATCGACAATAAACGGCAATGGCTCAATTAAACCGTTACCACCCAAACCAACATCCGCCAGATATAAACTATCATCCAACGTGATTAGCAGTAGCTGATGGTCAATCATTTGCTCAACCCGTCCAACTAGCCTCGTCACGCTAAAGCCTAACTGCTCCAAAACTAAAGCCAGCAAGCCATTGGTTTCATAGCAATAACCACCACGGCGTTGATGAATCAACTTATTGCTTAACGACTTAGCATCAAGTTTAATCGGGTGATCACGGTATAAGCTGTTATCAAAGAGAGCCAGATTCTCAAAGGGAATACTCAAGGCATGCGCGCGATGAATCGCAAATAGTGTTTCGCGGCTAATTTCAGTAGTTCCACTATAGCCAACCCGTGCAAAATAATCATGTAAATTAATCATTTAACCTATCCATTTAAATTTTATAATCAAGTACTGCTTAAACTACATAACCAGTGAGTATTTATTTGGCTATCAGTATGCCCGTAATTATTACATTTT
This sequence comes from Burkholderiales bacterium, assembly GCA_019744945.1. Lineage (GTDB taxonomy): Bacteria > Pseudomonadota > Gammaproteobacteria > Burkholderiales > UBA11063 > Aquella. The sequence continues at coordinate 766 of JAIETT010000208.1, read as the reverse complement.
ACCAACTAATTAACAATCGATAATATTGTTGACATGCTATTTTGCAATAATATACCAATACTTTAGTTGATTATATCAGCTACAATTTAGTATTTACTTGTGTGCATTCTATAATAGATTTCTTACTAAATTACCACAGCAAAAATCTTCTTGAATTTTATAAGCGCGCATTAATTTAAAGAAATTTCATTGTGATTATACGAATAAAATGTTACAATTTTGTCCATTAGCAAAAAATTTAATTTTACGAATGTTATTTCATGCAAATCAAGATGCGTAATGTTTGATCGCTAGAGTTAATAAGTTTATTAGGAGCTTGCTCAATGGGTGAACAAAGTACAAATATGCCAAACTCACCACAGGAATTAAATATTTCCACATTCAAAGATATCAGCGCTTTTGTGCTGGAAACCGCACAGAATGAGAATTTAATCAAAGCCAACATCAAATATGTTAAAAATGCCACTGAGGCGCATAGTGATTTAATTGAGAGCAAGACTGATTTAGTTTTTATGTCGTATGATGACACTCTATCTATGGCAATAGAAAATGATTGTAAGCACATTGCGGCTGTTGCGCCAATTCATGGTGGAATTTTAAGCCTGTGTGGTGAAATTAATCTAACGCAAAATAAAAACAAAATTGGGATTGATACCAATACAGGCTACGCGCGGGCGTTACGTTTTTATCTACATCAACTCTATCCAACTGATTTAGAATACAATCAATTGCATTGGTTATTTGAGGGCGCAACCAATTTACGTGT
>JAIETT010000012.1 GCA_019744945.1 Burkholderiales bacterium | reverse complement strand
GAAATTGATTGGCAAGGTGCTCAACAAATTCGCAAACTCTTTCATGAAGCGGTGTTAATTTTTATTTTGCCACCCTCATTACCTATTTTAGCCGAGCGCTTAAAAAAGCGCAATACCGATAGCGCTAATGTAATTGAAAAACGCTTAAGTGTCGCTATGGATGACATTAGCCACGCACCTGAGTTTGATTATTTAATCATCAACGATAGCTTTGATGTTGCGTTACAAGACTTATGTAGTATAATTCGTGCACCACGCAATAAAACCGCGAAAATGCTCGAGAACATTAAACACCAATTTAACTTTTAAAAGGAATTCCCTATGGCACGATTTACCGTTGCTGATTGCATGGATACAATTACAAACCGCTTTGATATGACTATTGCTGCGGCACTTCGCGCACGTCAAATTGAAAAAGGTGGTGATATCATGGTTGAACACGAAGAAGGTGACAAACCAGCCGTAATCGCTCTACGCGAAATATCAGAACATAAAATTGATGGAACAATCTTAGGCAAAATTGAATAACTTCTCTTAAATTGGGGTTGCGAAATGGAAGTCAATCACGGTGAATATCAAGGCTTAGTTGATAATCTACGGCGTAAGCTTTTACAAACTGCACGGCAAAACATGCACGGCAAAAAAATTGAGACTATCGAATTAGCGTTTCAAGTGGCGAATCACGCCCATTTGAAGCAGTTTCGTAAAAGTGGTGAGCCCTACATTACCCACCCGATTGAAGTTGCAACACTGATTGCCGAATGGGGTTTGGATGAACAAACCATTGCCGGCGCGCTAATGCATGACGTAATTGAAGATACCCCTGTAACCAAAGAAGAACTTACGCGAATTTTTGGACCAAGTATTGCTGAATTAGTTGATAGTGTGACTAAACTCGATAAGCTCCACTTTGAATCTGAAGAAGCCGCGCATGCGGAATACTTCCGTAAAGTCGTGCTTGCCATGGCTAAAGATATCCGCGTAATTCTAATTAAACTCGCCGATCGCATGCACAATATGCTGACGCTGGGTTCGATGCGCCGCGACAAGCAACGCCGCATAGCCTTAGAAACCATGGAAATTTACGTCCCGATTGCCAATAAAATTGGATTACACAAAGTTCACTTGGAGCTTGCCGAAGAAAGTTTCAAATATATCCATCCTTACCGCTATCAAGTTCTAGCCGCTGCCGCAGATAAAACCCATCAAGCCCGTTTACCAGTAATCCAAGATATTTTAGCCAATATTGACAATGCCTTAAAATCGAATGCAATTGCGGGTGAATTTAAATATCGCCAACGCACAATTTATAATTTATATACGCGAATGATGAAGTGTCAACAATCATTTAGCCGAATCTATGATGTTTTTGAAATAAAAGTAATTGTTAACACCATTGGTAATTGTTATTTAACTCTCGGGGTTATTCATAGCCTGTACCAACCAATCCCTGGTAAAGTCAAAGATTATATTGCCGTACCCAAAGGCAACGGTTATCAATCAATTCACTCGACTATGATGGGACCTAAAGGGATTCCAATTCAAATTCATATTCGCACTCAAGAAATGGAAGAAATTGCCGAATATGGAATTATTAGCCATGGTCTAAAACACCAAGAAGGTGATGATTTTAGTTCTGCAAAAAAACAAACTTCAACTTGGCTGAATAACATTTTAGATATTCAATCGAGTACATTTTCTGCTACCGAATTTTTAGAAAATATCAAAAAAGACCTCTCACCGAAAAGCATTTATACCTTTACCCCACGTGGAAAAATTATCCACCTACCACAAAATGCGACACCAATTGATTTTGCCTATACTATCCACACCGATATTGGCAATCATTGCTTTAGAGCCAAAGTTAATCAAAGTTCCGTGCCACTCAATCATCAACTGCAAAATGGCGATATTGTGGACATTATTACAACAATTGATAGCGAACCAGATTCTGAATGGCTAAATTACGCTACCAGCGGTAGAGCGATTAGCAAAATCAAGCAATACCTCAAAGAACAAAAATACGATGAAGATATCAGTAATGGGGTGTATTTACTGAGTAATGGCTTAACCATGGTTGGTAGCGAAATTATTGCAACCGAAGAAGTTTTGGCTAAATTTGTCAAAGCTAGTTACCCTCGACTAAGCTTGGCTGATTTTGAACAAAAAGTTGGGATTAATGAAATTCCTGCCTTAAAAGTAGTCCGTGAACTGATTGGACTTCCTGCTGAAAGTATCTTAAATATCAAATTAAGCAACTGTAATTTAACCATAATTCAAGATGATACTTGCTGCCCACTACCCGATGAAGTAATTTTAGCTAAAATTACCCGTAAAGGCGAAGTTGAACTCCATCGCAGTAGTTGTCGAAAAAATCGCGCGCTGGGACTTGATAAATTAGTTTCTGTCACCATAACTAATGATACCGAGATGGAATTTATTTCAAAGATTTTAATTACCATTGATAATTTACCTGGAACATTTAATAAACTAGCGTCAATTATTGCTGAAAGACAAATTAATATGGAAGAAATTTTTCAAGAACGCCATGAAAATCACGCTTTGGTAAATGTTCGCCTCACCATAACCAGTCACTCCGCTAAAGAAATTGATGAATTATTAGCCAATGTAGTCGATAATGATTTCGTAATTAAAGCAGTTCGCGTTTAGTTTACGCGTAAAATAAGGAAAAAAAGATGATTACACCTGAAGACAAAAGCACCGATAACCTAAACAGCGAAGTTAGCATTGCCGATAACTTAGTCCCAATTATTCCACTTAAAGATGTGGTGATCTTCCCTAATATGGTAGTTCCACTCTTTGTTGGGCGGCAAAAATCCATTAATGCACTCGAAGTTGCTGACAAAAAAGATAAACAAGTTATTTTACTTAGCCAAAAAAACCCAGCCGACAACGATGTAAATCCAGAAAATTTACATTTAACGGGAACTTTAGCCAAAATTTTGCAAATTCTTCCTTTGCCCGATGGCACCAAAAAAGTTTTGATCGAAGGTAAAACTCGCGCAAAAGCTAAATTAATTGTTGATAGCAATGGTTTTCTCGCGGCTGAAGTTGAAGAAATTAAAACTAAACAAGATATCAACAAAATTGAACTTGAAGCTCAACGCCGTGAAATAATTCAGCTTTTCGATGAATTTGCTAAGTTAAACCAAAAAGTGCCTGATGAAGTAGTTTCAATTATCGCTAAAATTTCTAATATTGAACAATTAGCCGATGTAATTATCACTCACGTAATTGTGGATTTAGCCGTACGTCAAGAACTTTTGGAAACGGCATCGCTCAAAAAACGTTTAGCCTTGTTACTCCGTGAATTAAACCGCGAAATTGAAATTCTAAATGTAGAACGTAAAATTCAAGGTCGAGTTAAACAGCAAATTGAAAAAAATCAAAAAGAATATTATTTGCATGAACAACAACGCGCAATCCAAAATGAACTTGGTGAGGGCGAAGAGCAAAACGAAATTCAAGAGCTAGAAAGTAAAATTAGCAAAGCTAAGATGAGTGAGGATGCCGAGAAAAAGGCTTATGCCGAACTTAAAAAGCTCAAGCTAATGCCGCAAATGTCATCCGAAAGCGCATTGATTCGCAATTATATTGAGCATCTCACCGATTTACCTTGGAATAAAACCACCAAGGTTAGCTCAGATTTAGAAAAAGCGCAAAAAACATTAGATAAAGATCACTATGGTCTTGATAAAGTTAAAGAACGGATTATCGAATATCTGGCAGTACAACGGCGAGCTGAAAATAACAAAGCGCCAATTTTGTGCTTTGTTGGACCTCCTGGAGTTGGAAAAACTTCACTTGGCGAATCAATTGCCAAAGCAACTAATCGCAAATATGTGCGCATTGCCTTAGGTGGTCTGCACGATGAAGCTGAAATTCGTGGACATCGTAAAACTTATATTGGTGCGATGGCAGGTAAAGTTCTACAAAACATCAGTAAAAGTGGCGTTAAAAATCCGTTAGTGTTATTTGATGAAGTCGATAAAATTGGCGCCGATCACCGTGGTGATCCAGCTGCCGCGTTACTTGAGGTCTTAGATCCCGAGCAAAATAAAGCCTTTGTTGATAATTACACCGAAGTTGCCTTTGATTTATCGCAAGTAATGTTCTTGTGTACTTCGAATTCAATGAATATACCTGGACCTCTGCGCGATCGGATGGAAATTATTCGCTTATCGGGTTATACGGAATTAGAAAAATTAAAAATTGCCGAACAATATTTATTGCCACGCCAAATTAAAAATAGTGGCTTAAAGAATAGTGAAATCAGCATTGAACCAGCAACTATTTTAGATGTAATTCGTTATCATACCGCGGAAGCCGGTGTACGCAATTTGGATCGCCAAATCGCTAAACTGTGCCGTAAGGTCGTGACGCAAATTGACACTAAAAAAACTAGTGCCAAAAAAATCAAGATTACACCGGCTAATTTAGGTGATTTTCTTGGCGTGCAAACCAATGATTTTGGAGTTAGCGCGGTGGAAAATCGGATTGGACGCGTAACTGGATTAGCCTGGACCGAAGTTGGTGGTGATATTTTAACTATTGAAGTGGTTGCAATTCCTGGTAAAGGCGTGGTCATTCGCAGTGGGCAATTAGGCGATGTAATGAAAGAGTCAATTCAAGCCGCAATTACCGTCGTACGTAGTCGTTGTGTGGCACTTGGCATTGATGAAAAATTTTATGAAAATAAAGATATTCATATTCATGTGCCCGATGGTGCAACCCCTAAAGATGGTCCATCGGCAGGTATTGCGATGGTAACGGCAATTGCATCGAGTTTAAATCATGTTCCAATTAAATCTAGCGTCGCAATGACTGGTGAAGTAACCCTATACGGTGAAGTTTTACCAATTGGTGGTTTAAAAGAAAAAATGCTGGCAGCCTTACGCGCAGGCATCAAAACGGTATTAATTCCTGAAAAGAACACGAAAGATTTAGACGATATTCCAGATGAAATTAAAGGGCAATTAGAAATAATCCCCGTTAAAACCATCGATCAAGTTTTAGATATCGCCTTGGAATATAAGCCAATTTTATTGGAAAAAACCATAAAATTAACCGATGATGAACTAGTTAGCAGTAAAGCCAAAACGCCTGCAGCTGGAGTCAATGCTTAATTTTTAATTCAATCTACATTAGGTAGTATCTAAACATACTACCTTTTTGCCATTTATAAAGAGTATTATGCTAGCTGTTCTGGGATTTTTATTAACTATTGGTATTCTAGTGATTGTCCATGAATTTGGACACTATTTATTTGCACGCTTATTTAAGGTTAAAGTAATTAGTTTTTCAATTGGCTTTGGTCCAAAATTACTCAAATGGCAAGGTAAACATAATCAATGGTGTATTAGCGCAATCCCACTGGGCGGTTATGTCCAAATGCTTGATGAACGCGAGGCTACGGTTAGTCCTGAACTACTGCCCTTGGCGTTCAATAATAAACCCCCGTATCAAAAATTACTTATCGCCTTTGCTGGACCATTATTTAATATCTTATTTGCCTTTATTGCCTACTATATTATGGGGCTGTATGGTGTTTATAATCTCAAAGCAACCATCCAAAGTATTAACCCAACCCCAATGGTACAAAATTTACAACAAATCCCAACTAACAGCACAATTTTAAGCTTGAATGGACAGAAGGTTGACTCTTGGAACTCTGCCGAAGAAGTCTTTAGTGATGAAATAAAACATACCACACAACTAAATTTAAAGCTCCAAGTTGGTGCCGAGCAAAAAATTATTAATTTAAATCTAAATAAATATCTTGACAATTCAGAAAATCCAAGCTTAGCTAATTTAGGTTTATATCCATTTCGATATTTACCAATCATTAGTTATGTTGAACCACAATCACCTGCAGCAAAAGCAGGCTTACGCGAACAAGATAAAGTCTTGCAAATCAATCAAACGCCAATAAAATCATGGTTTACCCTTGCCGAAATAATTCGAGCATCGCCAAGTGATAAGCTCTTATTTAACATAATTCGTGGGCATGAAAGCCAACAATTAAGTATAATTCCCGATTCAGCAGAAGATGATAATGGACAACTAATCGGTAAAGTTGGTATAATGCCTACTTTAGACGCAAGTCTTTTGATGCAAAATAGCTACATAAAAAACTATAGTATTTTTACTAGCTTTGGTTACGCGTATAATTCGTGTGTAAATTTAATGCAGACTAATTTAACCATGCTGAGTTATATGTTGCAAGGTAAAGTGTCTTGGCATAACATTGGTGGTCCAGTTAGTATTGCCAAAGCCTCGCAAAATGCGATGCATCAAGGTGTCAAAGCGTTTGTGGATTTATTAGCTTTAATTAGCCTCAGTTTGGCGGTAATGAATTTGCTACCGATTCCAATGTTAGATGGTGGACATATTGTATTGTATGCACTAGAATGGCTAACTGGTAAAAAAATCGGTAATACCACCCAACAATTTTTATTTAAGATCGGCTTAATCGCCATATTAACGATTAGTGGATTAGCTCTCTATAACGATTTTCTTAAGTTACTAAACCTATAAAATATGAAATGTAAATTAAAAACCCTTAGTCTAAGCCTTATCTGCACGCTGTCAGGCGCATACGCAGATAGTTCAGACTTTGTTATTCAAAAAATTCGTGTCGATGGTCTACAACGGATTGAAATGGGTACCGTGTTTAGTTACTTACCAGTTAAAGTAGGCGATACCCTGACGGCAAATAAAACCGACGATATTATCCATCGTTTATATGGAACGGGGTTTTTCCAAGATGTACGGGTAGAAGAACAAGGTTCAACTTTAATTGTTGATGTGATTGAACGCCCAGTTATTTCAAAACTATCTTTCACCGGTACTGAAGAATTTGACAAAGATCAATTACTCAAATCCTTAAAAAACAACGGTCTAGCAACTGGACTTATTTTTGATCAAAGTATTTTAGATAATGCGGTATTAAGCATCAAAACCGAATACTATAATCGCGGGCTCTATTCAGTTATTATTACACCTGTTGTCACTCAACTCGAGCGTAACCGCGTTAATATTGAAATCCAAATTTCAGAGGGTTCAATTGCCAAAATTGCCGCAATTGACTTTATTGGTAATAAAATCTATAGCACCAATCAATTACGCAAAGAAATGTATTTAACTACGGGTAATTGGATGAGTTGGTGGTATAAAGATAACCAATACTCCAGCGATAAATTAGCCGGAGATTTTGAAAAAATTCGTGCCTTTTATTTAAATAATGGTTATATTGACTTTCGCCTAAATTCAGCGCAAATTCAATTATCACCCGATAAACAATCGGTATTTATTACGGGAAATATTATTGAGGGCGAACAGTATCGCTTCAAAAGCATTCAATTAGCCGGTGATTATAAAGATATCCCACCAGCAGTATTAGCACCATTAATTACGGTAAAACCTGGACAAATTATTAATCAAGAGACCTTGAATAAAAACATCGAAACGATTAAGAACACCATGGGTAATTATGGCTATGCTTTTGCCAATGTAAATCCGGTGCCTGACGTTAACGTCAAAGATCACACTGTTGCCTATAACCTATTTATCGACCCAGGTAAAAAAATCTACATCCGCAATGTAAATATTAGCGGTAATGATAAAACTCGCGATGTCGTGGTTCGCCGTGAACTGCGCCAAGAAGAAGCTGCTTTGTATAATTCAGCCGACATCAAGCGCTCCAAAGATCGTTTAGACGTTCTTGGTTATTTCAAATCAGCCGATGTAACCACCACTCCAGTACCAGGTGTCAATGATCAAGTTGATATGAATGTAAAAGTCGTTGAAAATAATACTGGGAGTATTAACTTTGGGGTTGGTTATGCTCAGGGTCAAGGTATCATTTTAAATGGTGGGATTACTCAAAGTAATTTATTTGGTTCAGGTAAATCCGCCTCAATCAATGCATCAACCAGTGCTTTAAATCAAAGCGTCTCGTTATCATTTACTGATCCATATTATATGTCCAATGGAACGAGTCTTGGTTATGATATTTATGATAACTCATATACGCCAAATAACGCTGGAATTAGCCCATATTCAAATACAACTCTTGGAGCTCGAATCAGAACTTCAATTCCAGTTTCAGAATTTGATAGAATTAACCTTAGCCTAGGTTTTGAGAATAATCAAATTAATATAACAAGTGCAACCGCACCATTACGGATGACGCAGTTCACCAACCAATATGGTAATTCGGTAAATGCAATTCCTTTGACCGCCAGCTGGGCAAGAAATACCACCGATAGTGCGTTATGGCCAACTACTGGAGCCAGTTATTCACAAACTGTTTCTGTTACAGCCCCTGGAGTTGGTGCTCAATATTATAAATTTGACTCGGTTGACGCGTGGTATTTTCCAATTAGTGATAATTTAACCTGGAAAACCAATGGTGAGCTTGGATTTATCAATTCATACGGTGACAATAGCCTAGTTCCATTCTATCAGAACTTCATTGAGGGTGGACCAGGCTCAATCCGCGGCTACTACATTGGTAGTTTAGGACCAAAAGATACTGACGGTTCATCAATTGGTGGTACGCGCTGGGCATTCATGAGTAATAACTTAATGTTCCCGATTCCTGGGGTTAAAGACGAGAAATCGGTGCGCATGAGTTTATTCTACGATATTGGTACGTTATTTGGCGGCAGTCCGTTTGACCTATCTGCCGAACAAATGGTCCGTGCCAGTTATGGGGTCGGTTTGATGTGGATCTCGCCAATGGGACCAATTCAATTAAGCTATGCAGTACCAATGTTTAGCCAACCAACCGACAGTGTGCAAAACTTCCAGTTTACGCTGGGACAAATGTTCTAATTTTTTCTTAACTTAACTTTAATAGGAACTTTACTATGAAAAAAACCAAATTAGCAATATTACTAGGTCTAGGATTAGCTAGCTCAGTTGCATTTGCCGATGATTTTAAACTTGGTTACATTAATGTTGACCGTGTATTTGCTGAAGCTACACCTGCTAAAGCGATTCAACAAGCGTTGAAAGATAAATATGCTCCTCAACAAACTGAATTACAAACAATGAATACTAACATTGTTAATGAACAAAATCAAATGCAAACTATTGCTAGCAAAGCAAACAGTTTCGATAAATTACCTAAAGCCGATCAAACTAAATTGAAAACTTTAGAAACTCAGTACCAAAAAGATCAAGGCGCGTTCCAACAAAAATACGTAGCTTTCCAACAAGGTTTACAAAAATCGCAAGAGTTAGCATTATCTTTATTGATGACCAAAACCAATGCAATTTTAAAAGATCTTAGTGATAAAAAAGGCTATGATTTAGTTTTAACTTCAAATCAATTAGTTTTTGCTAAAGCAAAATATGACTTAACTGATCAAGTTATGGACAAATTAAACGCTATTGATACTAGTGATATTATTAAACAAATTAACAATCCAGCCCCAGCCGTTGCGCCAGCCGTTGCCGCTCCTGCTCCTGCTGCGAAATAAGAATTTGTCAATATTAAAGCCTTTGGCTTTTTGATGTGTGCAGTTATAGTGCGAATTATTTATCCTTAAATAATTCAACTATAACTGTATCTTAATCTAAACTTTGACAAGGATTAGAATAAATGCAATACAAACTTTCAGAATTAGTCGCTAAATTTGGTGGACAATTAGTCGGCGAAGACATTAGCGTCGAAGCTATCTCACCAACCGATTTTGCAGCGCTAAATCACATTACATTCCTCTCCGACAAAAAATACAAAAAAGCCCTCGCTGAATGTAAAGCAGGCGCCATAATTATTCGCGAAGAAGATGCCGCGGATATTGATTTACCCAAAATTATTACAGATAATCCATATTATTACTTTAGTTTAGTTAGCAATTTATTTAATCCACGTCGTAAATTAACACCACAAATTGCCGCCAGTGCAATTATTGATTCAACAACTACCATTGCTGAAAATCCTGCAATTAGTCATCACGTCGTAATTGGTGCCAACAGCTCAATTGGGCGCAACTGTCAAATTTTTTCCAATGTAGTCATTGGTGACAATGTAATTATTGGTGACAATGTAACTATTTACCCAAATGTAACAATCTATGATAAAGTCACTATCGGTGACGAATGTGTCTTCCATAGTGGAGCCGTAATTGGTTCAGATGGTTTTGGCAATGCCCAAGATGCAAAAAAACACTATCATCGAATTCCACAAATTGGTGGAGTTGTGATTGGTTGCCGTGTTGAAATTGGTGCTAATACCACGGTGGATTGTGGAACCTTTGAACCTACCATAATTAAAGATGGTGCACGAATTGATAATTTAGTTCAAATTGCCCATAATGTTAGTATCGGTGCACATACAGGAATTGCCTCCCAAGTTGGAATTGCTGGCAATACCAAAATTGGCAATCATGTAATGCTCGGCGGTAATGCTGGAATTGCTGACCATGTTGAAATTTGTGATTACACCGTGATTGGCGCAAGTTCAAACGTCGGTAAAAACATTACTAAACCAGGCTTATATTCCTGCGGTATGACGGCAATGGAATACAAAGATTGGGCTAAAGCTTATGTTCATTTACGCAACATTGATAAAATGAACAACAAAATTCGTGAAATGCAAGCTAAAATTACATTATTAGAAGGTAAATAAAATGAGTGGTCAATTTGATCTTACAGAATTAAATATTTTACAAATTATGGAATGGTTACCACACCGTTATCCATTTTTATTGGTCGATCGGGTTACCGAAAGCGTTCCAGGCAAATCAATTCGCGCGCTAAAAAATGTGACGATTAATGAGCATTTTTTCGCGGGACACTTTGCTGAATACCCTGTTATGCCAGGAGTTTTAATTGTCGAAGCGATGGCACAAGTTGCTGGACTTTTAACAATTATGAGTTTTGGTCAACGCAAAGACAATGAAATATATTTCTTTGCCGCAATTGA
>JAIETT010000117.1 GCA_019744945.1 Burkholderiales bacterium | reverse complement strand
AGAAATAGCATAAATTGCATGGAAGAAACATCGTAAATCGCATGTAACTCACCAAGCACACTATATAATGTATCACTGAGTAAATTTATTGGTTTAGCCGAAGTTGTCGTACTTTCAAATAAATACTTATCTACCACCGCAACATCAGGCGTTGCAGCATTAAGATTTAATTGCTCTTGAAGTAAATCACCACTTGAAATCGCACTAGATCCAGATTCTAAACTATTCGTTACCTTCAAGTCATTGTTAACCAAATTATGCGGACGATTTAAATAGCGCTGACTAATCACACCAAGCACGATCAGCCAAACCACGACCAGCAACACCGTTAGCCACGGTGTCCTCTGCCAGATTCGTTTAAAAAATTTGCTCATGGAGTCGGTTCAATTTCTTTTCAAATATACATAAATTAATACAGGAGATATTTTAGCTTAATTCCTAATTAAATTTAACATTACTCGATAGAAAAGAGCTTAAATCGATAATCTATTTTTCATTTTCACTAATTAGCGTTGCTTTATCCTACACCAGTTAATTAATCTATTACATTAACTTGAGCATCAACACAAAATAAACATTATTTTTTACGAAACACAAATTCAACTGCGACTACCTTACGACTAAGTTTATATTCTTTCAATTCGATAGCGATATCAGCTTTTGCATTAATTTCATTAAGCGCAATATTTAATACTTTACGCTTAAAATTACTATAAATTTCGTAGGTTCCATTTTCAATTCCAAGTAACTCTTTAATTGCATCTAATGTAAACTTAATGCTCTGCGTATTTTTATCAAAATTAGTAATAATCATATCGTAAATTAAATTTGAATAACTCGAGGTAAAACTTGCCGAATACTTCCAGCGCCCACCAATATATTGTTGCTTCATATATAATATAAATGGAATTAAACGATAACTTACTTCAATGGTAACTAACTTGGTACTTCGATTATAGGCATAGGCTGAAATAAACGTTGTAGCTTCAATATCTTCAATTTCACCTGCTGCATCCAAACGCTGCGTAATCAAAGTACGGTTACAATAATCTTCTAAAAGATCTAATAATTCACTTTTGCTCATTTTAGGGATAAATCTAGTCAACACGGCAAGATTACTCTGAATAACTTTATTTTGCTTATTAATAAAATTTGCATTATCCGCCCCCTTGACATGCGTCATCATAAATGCCATTAACGTAATATGTGCCGCAGTGGGCAAATATTTGTAGCGTGAAGTAGTTACACCATCGGGATGGGTTACAACTCGAATTGCTGCAATCATATGAATTAACCTTATTAAATAAAATTTGCTCTAAAAATACACGTTGCGGCACGCAAAACTGTAAAATTTCCACCATCTAAAGTATTACTTATTGTATAATTTAGGTATCTGATACTTATTAAACCAGATTGGTACTACTTAACTCAAAGATTAAACTAACACTTTAACGAGCAAGTATTATATCACAAACTCAAGAACCAGATAACCAACACATAACACACTGAATAAAAACAATATTTAAATCACAGCCATTACCAAGTATCACATCAACTGCTGGCAGTACTTGATATAAACTCACATGGCAATAGATTGGAGAACCTAAGTTATGCAACAGCAAGAACTACTTAAAATATATAGTTTCATGATTGCTTCGCGAGAATCTGACTTAATTGAGTCTGAATTAGTAAATAGCGGCGAAGCAAATTTCCTAGCCTCAAGCAAAGGTCATGAAGGCAGTGCAATTGTTGCTGCTTTTTTACAAGATAGCGATTGGTTACACTGTCACTATCGTGATAAAGCTCTAATGCTCGCGCGTGGCATCAGTAACGAAATGTTTTTCTATAGTTCCTTAGCTAAGGCAGAATCTCACTCCAGCGGTCGCCAAATGGTGTCGCATATGAGCGCACCAGAATTGAATATACTGAGTATGGTTGGTCCAGTTGGTAATAATGCGCTCCAAGCGGTGGGTGTAGCCAAAGTTATTAAAGCGCAGAACGATAATCCGATCGTATATTGTTCAGTTGGTGATGGAACTTCACAACAAGGCGAAGTCCTTGAAGCAATCGCCGAAGCTAAACGCAGTGAACTACCAGTATTATTTTTTATTCATAATAATGATTTAGCCATTTCCACACGTACACAAGGCAAAACTTTTTTTTCACTGCCCAACGGCGCTAATCCACGTAGTTTTTATGGTACACCGATTACCTACATTGATGGTACAAATCCTCTGGCACACTACCATGAACTTGAGCTCGTCTTCACTAATCTGCGCGCTAACCGCCAACCACAAATTATAGTATTTAATGTTGAACGCCTCGATAATCATTCTAATGCCGATGATCAAAAGCTCTATCGCGATGAAAATGAGTTAACCACAAGCTTGAGCTATGACCCACTGAAGCTTAGCTATGATTTTTTACTTAGCCAAGGAATTAGCTCTAGCACCTTAGATAATATAAAAAACACAACTATCACTGAAGTTCGTGCGGCTTTAGAACGAGCGCGTTCAGGCACTAACCCACTGACGGTTTCAGTGGCAGAAAAAGCGCTTCCTGAGGATTTAAAAGCGACCGCAACAGAATATCGTGGCGACTTTAACAGTGAAGAACGCTTAACCATGCTTGAAGCCATGCGGCGAGTTTTCAATCATCAATTAGCCAGCAATCCCAATGTTTGTATCCTCGGTGAAGACATCGAAGACGGTAAAGGCGATGTATTTGGCGTTACGCGTGGATTATCAACACAATTTCCTGGTCGAGTGGAAAATAGTGCTTTGAGTGAATCAACGATTACTGGTTTAGCGATCGGAATGGCGTTAGCTGGTAAGCAACCTGTTGCATTTATTCAATTTGCAGATTTTCTACCATGTGCATATAATCAGATTTTTTCTGAATTAGCAACCATGTATTGGCGCACTAATGGTGGTTGGCAATCACCAGTTATTGTATTTGCCGCGTGTGGCGCTTATCGCCCAGGTTTAGGTCCATTTCATTCACAAACCAATGAAGCAACTTTTGCTCACATTCCAGGTTTAGATGTTTATATGCCATCAAATGCAGCTGATGCCGTAGGGATGCTCAATGCAGCCTTTAAATCTCAGCGCCCCAGCTTATTCTTATACCCTAAAAAGCTCTTAAATAACGGAAGTATTGAAGATACGACATCATATGATGTTAGTAAACAACTAATTCCAGTTGGTAAAGCTCGGATTGCCAAATCAGGCAATGATATAACTTTAGTTGGCTGGGGTAATACGGTTGCTCTTTGCCTACAGGTAGCAGAAACTCTAGAAAGTATTGGTGTAGCTGCTGAAGTAATTGATTTACGCACCATTAAGCCATATGACCTAGCCACAATTTTAAGCTCGGTTGAAAAAACTCAAAACTTAGTAGTAGTGCATGAAGATAATTTAACCTGTGGGCTTGGTGGTGATATTATGGCCAGTGTGGCTGAGCATGCCAAAGCCTTCGTAAAAATGCGTCGCATTGCTCGCGCTGATACCTATACACCATGTAATTTTGCCAACCAGCTAGAGATTTTACCATCTTATGAAAAAATTCTAACTGCTGCGGCTGAGCTGCTTGAATTAAACTTAACTTGGGAAAATGAGGCGGAGCAAGACCCATCGATATATACGATTGATGTCATTGGCGCAAGTCCCTCGGATGAAACAGTTTTAATTAATGTAATCCATGTAAAAATTGGCGATGAAATAAATCCAGGTGATGTTTTAGTTGATATTGAAGCTAGTAAATCTGCTGGTGAAATACTAGCCCCTTGCAAAGGTGTTATTGAGGAAATATGCGTTGAGCTCGAAGAAAAAGCGGTTGTCGGCAAGCCATTACTTAAAATTCGCTTGCCACATGGCGTTGTAAAGGTCGCACAAATAAAACCACGTAAAGCTCTATTGAGCCGTATGACTCAAACGATAAATCTGAATAATATTCCAACAACAGCACCTACAACTAATGCTATTACCACGGTTGGAATAAATACACCACATTTTAAAACTGGGTCACGAATTGTTAGCAACAATGAAATCCTCAGCAACTTCCCTGAATTCACTGATGAGGATATCATTCAGCGCACAGGAATCAAGCAACGTTGCTGGTTAGCTGAGGGTGAGAGCATCGTTGATTTGGCCGTAGCAAGCGCGAATGAGGCCTTGATTGCTCAAAAAATCACATTACAAGAAATTGATTTAATAATTTGCGCTACCTGTAGTCCAGAAAAATATCAATCCCCGGCTCTATCATGTTTAGTTTTAAACGATTTAAATAAAATCTATGGCACGCGAAATATCCCTGCCTATGATTTAAACGCAGCCTGCAGTGGCTATATTTTCGCCCTACAGTCAGCACAAGATTTTCTATGCACACGCCCAAATGCTCGAGTCTTATTAATTACCGCGGAGTCTTTATCGCGTAGAATTAAACCCGATGATTTTGAAACCGCATTTTTGTTTGCTGATGCCGCTAGCGCAACAATCTTATGTGGTCAACAACATGTTAATGAATGCGTTGCAGAATTAAAGCAAATCTATCTTGGAACAGATGCAGAAGATGGCAGTATATTAAATATACCAACGCAAGTTGAAGCAGGTATTACCATGCAAGGTAAAAAACTATTTAGCATCGCGGTAAAAACTATGTCAATGGCAATTCATAAATGTTGTCAATTAGCCGATGTTGAAGTTAATACCATTAATTTAGCCGTGCCACATCAAGCCAATCAAAGAATATTAAGTGCCGTTGAAAGTCGCTTAAAATTACCTGCTGGAATAATGTTTAGCAACATTGCTAATTATGGTAACACTTCATCATGCACTATTCCGATTGCTTTAGCTCAAGCATTAGCTGAAAATAAGCATCAGAAAAATATTGCACTCTGTGCTTTTGGTGGTGGCTTTACTTCGGGTGCAGCACTCTTAGTCCAACGTTAATTGTAATAAACAAAGCCCTAGTCAATAACGACTAGGGCTTAATAAACTAAAAAACACTGAGCAATTAATATGGATTTGGCTGAGTATTTAAATCACTATGATAGCATTGACTAATTTTCTCATACATATACTTTGATAACTCTTCACGACTAGCAAAATCTGCCGCATTAACCGCATCCAAAATATCAATTTTAATTATAAGACCTTTCAACCGTAAAGTACTCCAAACTGATTCCATCCAACCTTTTTTGGCAAAAGTAACTTCAGTCGAAGGTAATCCATTTGGATGACGATAGCGAATTACAACTGGAACAACACGGCTTTTAGCAATCATCGCTGATTCAAAAATCGAAGCATGGAATGGTGCAACCGTCGTACCTATACTAGTTGTACCTTCTGGAAATAGCCCCATCGCCCAACCATCTTGCATAACTTTAGCAATTCTCTTATTTGCCAAAACCAATTCGCGTTTATTCTTACGGTCGATAAACACGGTGCCACCAGATTTAATAATGTTACGCAGCAAGCGCCATCTTAACATTTCAATCTTACCAACATAATTCGTGCAATAAACACTTGACATCACGGTTGTATCTAACCACGAAATGTGATTTTGTACAAACATTGTATTAGGCTGAATATAATCATCGCCAATTGAACCAGTTATCTCTAGTTTGGCACCAACTGCCCAAATTAAAGCTCTAGTCCAAGGCTTATGAAAATACTTACGCCACCATGCCATTGGTATAAAAGGGTAACACAGATATGATGCCGTTACTAAATAGACCATTAATAGAATGCAAACAGCAAATCTAAACCAAGATATAATCTTACGCATTAAATTTTAACCTCTATAATATTTGACTCAACTGCACGCTGCTCACTTGTAACAATTGATAAAATTTTAACTAACAAATAACTAATAACATTTCAAAACTCCGCGCTAACCACTTTCAAACTAGAATTACCTTTGTTGCAATTGCATTCAGAAAACGCTAGTTTAACCGATTATTCATTCACGTATAACATTTCAATCCAAAGACTCTAAATTTAATCCGCATCTTGAAATAATTCTAATAGCTCACAAGGATTTTGAATTACTACATGCGCGCCATTTGCCCTAAGTTCCTCAGCGGAACGAAAGCCCCATGCCGCACCGACTGCATACGTTCCTGAATTAACTGCAGTTTGCATATCAATGTCGGTATCACCAAGGTAAACGATCTCACTTGGTTGTAAATTCATAATCTCGGCAATTTCAAGCACTGAATACGGGTCAGGCTTCCTCGGCAAACCATAGCGCGCGCCTAATACAACTGCAAAATTCCATTTTGAGAAATAATTACTCACCACCTCATCCATAAACTCATCGGCTTTATTCGATAAGATTGCAAAAGGAACACCTAATTGAGTTAACCCATCAAGTAAATCCACCACCCCAGAATAAGGTGCGGTAAACTTATTCAAATGAAGAGCGTACTCCTGAAAAACTTCTTCAACCAGTTTAGAGTATTTGGCACTTTCACTAACTTCACTAGGTAATGAGCGTTCAACTAATTTAGCAATTCCGCTACCGATAAAAAACCGATAACTATCTAAATCATGCGTTGGGAAATTATAGCGCTGCAAAACAGTATTCATTGCGTTCGCTATGTCTTGAATGGTATCTAGCAACGTTCCATCCAAATCAAAAATGACGCCCTTAAATCTTTGCATTTACTATGATCCTTTTAACCAGTATATCAAACAGACCTAAGTTAACTAAAAAGCTTCATTTTTTATGTGTAAACCCTTGATCTTTCAAAGTTGTAATCACATTTGTAAAATAGACACTTTGATAGACAGAAGAAGTATTTTTACTCCAATTAACTTCCTCACTCCGATTAATTTGTTCTAAATAACTAACCATTTGTTTATCGTAAGCTTTAATATCCTCAACTAGATTAGATCGTTGATATTTTTCATAATGAATAAATGTCGCAAGCGGTAATCGTGGTTTTTGTTGCGATAAATCAGCAGGATAACCTATGCACAAACCATTAACAGGAAAGGTATATTTTGGGAGCCCAAGTAAATCAATAACTGATTGTGCTTCTTTACGAATTCCGCCAATCGGTACAATCCCTAAACCTAAAGATTCTGCAGCGATGATCATCCCCCCCATGGCTATACCACAATCCAAGAATCCAACTAATTCGCCCTCAGCACTTTCATGAATTACTTGTTTCACTTTATTTAAATCTGCTGCCAAACTAGTTTTATAGAAATCAGCCACAAACAAAACAAAGACCGCTGCTTTAGCAACCCACGGTTGTCCGCCACAAAGGCGCGCTAAATTAAGTCGCGTATCTTTATCACGAACGACTACTAACGAAACTTGTTGCCCGTTAATTGAAGTTGGCATGGCATGTGCTGCTTCCAAAACAGTTTGCAAAACATCTTCAGGGATATCTTTTTCTAAATAATTACGAATAGAACGATGATTTTTTATTATTTGAACAGTCGAATTCATCTATAGATCCTTTAAAATTTGAAGCATTATATCATAGCTCTAAACTCTAATCAAATATGTTATTATAGCGGACTAGAGCATATTATTCTAAAAAGGAATTTTTCGTGATAAACTTATTCTCACCAATTCAACTTGGAAGCCTTAAACTTAAAAATCGCATTATCATGGCACCGCTTACCCGTTGCAGAGCTGGTGTAAATCGTGTTCCAACTCCATTAATGGTTGAGTATTATACTCAACGAGCCAGCGCAGGACTAATTATTAGCGAAGCTACTTCAATTAGCCCAATGGCCGTTGGTTATCCAGACACGCCAGGAATTTGGTCACAAGAACAAATTGAAGGTTGGCAAAGCGTCACTAATTCCGTACACCAAGCAGGTGGTAAAATTGTTTTACAATTATGGCATGTTGGGCGTTTATCTGACCCAAGTTTCCTTAATGGTGCAAAACCTGTTTCAGCGAGTGCCATTGCTGCCGATGGACATCCAAGCCATGTTCGCCCAATTAAACCTTATGACGTACCACATGCATTAAATATTGATGAAATTCAACAAATTATCCTTGATTATCGTCAAGCTGCAATTAATGCCAAGCACGCTGGATTTGACGGCGTAGAAATTCATGGTGCCAATGGCTATTTATTAGATCAATTTTTACAAGACAATAGCAATTTACGCACGGATTGTTATGGTGGCTCACTAGAAAATCGCGCTCGTTTATTATTAGAGGTTACTAAGACGGTTTGTGAGGTTTGGGGTGCTGATCGAGTTGGCGTTCATCTTGCTCCACGTTGTGATGCACAATCAATGGGCGACTCAAATCCTTTGGCTACATTTAGTTATGTCGCTCGGGAATTAGCTAAATTAAACCTCGCATTTATTTTTTCACGAGCGCTCATTGGTGAAGATAATCTAGCCGCCAAACTTAAACAAGAGTTTGGAGGCAACTACATAATAAACCAAAACCTCAGTCAAGCCGACGCAAACCTAGCTATCCAACAAGGTTATGCCGATGCTGCTGCATGGGGCCAATTATTTATTGCTAACCCAGATTTAGTTACACGTTTTCTAAATAACACCAAATTAAATCAAGCTAATCCTGAAACTTTCTACACTGGTGGCAGCAAAGGTTATACCGACTACCCTGCCCTTGACTAAATTTTAAGCCTAGTCAAACTAGGCTTATTAATTCAAACACTTGGCTTTTTTTCATGATTAATTATGTCGCGAAGTTGCTTGGTTACTGTCGTTAAATGTTCATGCACACAGAGTAAATAAATATCTTCAGCTTGAGCCTGAGCCAACACGTTATTCACGGCATCAATTTCGTTGGCAACTATTTTAATATTTGCAGCTGGAAATCCTTGCTTGATTAATTCTCTATAAAATAGCTCAGGCATTTCACCAACCTCACTGCCACGCAAAGCAGTTTGAAACTCCTTAATCGTAAGCTCCTCCACTTTATGACTAATAATCAGTGCGACAATTTCTGGAATTGTGTCACGCCGATCCGCCGTTATGCCATAGAGTAGCCCAAATTTACCAGTTAAGCCTTTTAATGCTCGAAAGCCTTGTGCTAAATCCAAAATATTTGCAAGACCAGCAGGATTATGCGCAATATCCACAACCAAATGACCATATTTAATCAAGGTATAATGGTTCCAACGCCCAAAGTTGGATTTCTCATCGGCTCCAAACTTACTTAATCCACAACTAATTTGCGGAGGAGTAAGACCTAATGCAAAACACAAGCTAACGGCATGAAGAATATTTTCATTATTATAATGTGCCAGACCATGAATCGTAACCGGCAGAAGATTAATTTTATTCAGGTAGAATTTATCTAACCAAGTTTTGAGTATAATATAACCATCTTCTAAAAACACCACAAAATTATCAGTATGAAGATATGTACTTATTTCTGAGTCATTTAATTTAGTTGACAAATAAGCCTTACGAATATCTGGTATAGATAGCTCGCGGATATATTCATCGTCTAAATTAATTACCGCTATGCCACTAGGATTAATTGCACGATAAACAATGCCTTTTGCCTCAGCCAAATCACTTAGGCTCTCAATACCGCTTTGCCCGATATGATCATGTGAAATATTGGTAACCGTTGCGGCAGTAACATAATTTGGTAATAAGCCACGCTTAACTAAACCACCACGGGCTACTTCCAAAATAGCTACCTCAACTTGAGGATGCATTAAAACCTGTTGATGTCCACTTGGACCTGACAAATCACCTTCAACGACTCTCTTACCGTTGACCATTACCCAATCCGAAGAACAATAACCCGATTTAAGTTTTGCACGGCGGCAAATAAATTCCGTTAAACGAGTAGTTGTCGTTTTACCATTAGTGCCAGTAATCAAAACACAGGGTACATTGGCAATTTTACGCCATGGAATATCACTAATTTTAGTAATAGAACTTAATGTTACCCTAAATTGCGTAACACCACTCCCCAAAATCAACCAATCTTTATCAACAAAAAAATTCAATTGCTGTTTACTCGCTCGTTGATAAATTTTGCGCAACAATAGTTGTTGATTTTCTTTAATCATTCGCACAAAACGACGCTTAGAACGAGCTAAATTGACAGGCAATTGCTTATCAAACCAATCTACCACATCATACCAAACCCAATCAAGGATTTCACAGGCAACCATAAGTAAATCATAAGGATATGAGACTGCAATATTTATACCACTGCTAAAAACCTTAACTTTAACCGCATAGTTTTTAACTGGTAAAAGCGCTAATAATTTACTTAACTCAACTTGGTATAACTCAGCAATTTCTTTATTATTACCATGCCATGAAATATCCATTATTGCACCAGGTTCATCAAAGAACCTATTTTGCCCAAGCAATCTTGAAGAAAAGAATTTTGCATCGTATAAGCGCGTCAAGATAAGTCCCCTCAGCTGTAAAATAAATTTTAGAATTATAGCATATAATTCATCAATCTCGGACACAAACTAAGCATAAAAAAACCTCCATACAAATGGAGGTTTTAGCGTACAATCAAAACAGCTCAAGGCTATTCTTCATCTAACATATCGTCATCAAACTCTTCTTCATTAACTTCAACATCCAAGTTCTCTAATTCGTTGAAACTATCTAAAAAGCTCTTTAATTTATCCGCACGATTAGGTTGACGCAATTTTCGAATGGCTTTAGCCTCGATTTGACGAATCCGCTCACGGGTAACATCAAATTGACGTCCAACTTCCTCTAAGGTGTGATCCGTTAAAGTATCAATTCCAAAACGCATGCACAAAACTTTTGCCTCGCGTGGAGACAGCGTATCTAAAACTTCACGGACGGTTTTCTTCAAACTATAGTCAATTCCATGTTCTGATGGAATCACGGTTGATTTATCTTCGATGAAATCACCATAACTAGCATCGTCTTCATCCCCAATTGGCGCATCCATCGAAATTGAATCATAAGCAACTTGATAAATTTTCCGAACTTTATCTTCGGTAATTTCCATCCGTTCAGCCAATTCTTTGGTTAATGGCTCACCTGATTTTTCTTGCAGTAATTTACGATGCTCTTTACTCATTTTATTAATAGTTTCAATCATATGCACCGGAAT
>JAIETT010000004.1 GCA_019744945.1 Burkholderiales bacterium | reverse complement strand
AATGGAAGGATACTCTCTGACATAATTGCCACCAGAGATATTGAAAATGATGAAAAAGCAAAAGAAGAATTCAAGCGTACCTCGCCAGCCACATCACCGCACATTAATGTTTACGGAAACTATATTTTTAAAAATCATCATGAGATAGAATCAATTTCGCAAATTGTGAGCAAATTGAAATTCAGCGACAATAGTGTTAATGAATTGGATGAGGAATAGCTAAACCGCCAATTTCGGGGGATGGGCTAAAATACCCATAATCCAATAAATCCATCTTTACGATAATTTGCTATCCAGCGACTTATCGTTCTGCGGGATAATTGCTGTTCTTCACAAATTATGGTTATAGTTTTTATATTTTGCAAAAATGGTTGAATGATACGGTATTTAATTAATGCTTCTTCGCGCTCATCATCTGATATATCGCTAACATTATTTAACTGATGATTTGGTTCCATTTCCCATATCCATATAATTTTATAATTCTTTTATAAAAGCGGTTTAGATTCCGTCTCATCAAACGAACGTTTTTCGAGACGCAAAAACTTAAACATAATTTTACACTAATATTGTATAATCTAACCATCTTAAAAATCAAAATGCTATTTTACCAACTTTTTAATAGAAAATGAGAAAATGTCAAATTTAATTGGTTATGCGCGTGTCAGCAGAAATGAACAGGAATTAAATTTACAGTTAGATGCTTTAGAAAAAGCAGGTTGCAAAAAAGAGCAAATTTTTATCGATAAAATTTCTGGAGCAAAAGCCGACCGCCCCGGTTTAGAAAAGTGTCTTGCTGAAATCCAACCAGGCGATACATTATTAGTCTGGCGGTTGGATAGACTCGGTAGATCTATGCCACATTTAGTTTCACTCATCGAAGACCTTAAAACCAAAAAGATAGGATTCAAATCAATCTGTGATGGTGCTATCGATACTACCACCGCGTCTGGAGAATTGATATTTAACATATTTTCCTCTTTGGCTCAATTTGAGCGACGATTGATTCAAGAGCGTACAAAAGCAGGACTTGATGCTGCTAGAGCTAGAGGTCGACAAGGTGGACGAAAAAGAGTAGAAGCCACGAATCCAAAAGTAATGATGGCTAAAAATATGCATAAGGACCATGGAATGAGTATTGATGATATTTGCACAACTTTGAAAATATCTCGGGCTAGTTTTTATCGATATCTTTCATTATAACTATTTTCTAACAAAAGGATATGTAATGAACTTAAATCACACTACACTTCAACAGTTAAGAGAATTTATAAATAAAGTAATAGAATATCGTAGTGGACATAGTTTGGTACAGTTTTTCAATAGATTAGGCTTTAGTGACACATACGAGCAAGGATTCCCTTCTCGTTGGAAATTCACTGATAGCAAACTGTTAGAGTTAAATAATACTCCAAAGATTAAAGCGTGTATTAGTTTATTATTCAGTCCCAATAATTACATTGGCAAATACGATGAATTAGATAGTCACATAAGCAAATTTAATGAGTATTTAGATTATGATGGATATCAAATAACTCGAGAAGGGAAAAAGGTTATAATCAAAAGTACTAGAGAAGAAAATATTATAGAGAATATTATATTTAATGAGAAATATATCCATCAAGTATGGGAAAAAACTATTGAAAGAAATATGAAGGGCGACTATGATGGAGCTATTACTTCGGCCAGATCTTTACTTGAAAGTATTTTTAAACACATTTTGGATAGTAGTTCCATTGATTATGATGATAAAATTGAATTACCAGATCTTTATAATCTGGTAACAAAACAGCTTAATTTAGCACCTGGGGGATATCACGAGGATATTTTTAAACAAATTCTTGGTGGAGCTAAAAGTATAGTAAATGGATTTGCAGCTTTAAGAAATAAGTTTGGTGATGCTCATGGTAAAAAAGGAGCAACACTAAAGGATTATACCCCTAAAGAACGACATAGTGAATTGGCAATGAATATGGCTGGGTCTTTGGCATTGTTTTATTATCGCACATTCATTGAAAATAAAAGATGAGTAAAATACAAAATTATTACAGTGTAATAATTGATTTCAAAAGAAGTGGTTGAAGCAGTCAGAAAGCGCTTAGTCATCGGTAATATTTATTAAATGTGCCAAATAATGTTGCTAAAAGTATGCCATTTAATGTTGCCGGTTACAAGTCGTATTGTACTGGTGCTTTTAATGTAACTTTAGACTATAGTTAAATATTACACCGCAGCGTTTCGTCGTTGATATTTATAGGGTAAAAAAGATTAATTTTGCAATTTAGGATAGTTTTCAGGTACAATACGGTATGCGAGTGATTAGCACAGTCTAATGGGTCTGCCAAACAGTTTAAAAAAAGAGGCTAATTTTATTAGTCTCTTTTTCCATTTATAAGTTTAAAGTATGCCAACTCAAAAACCAACGCTTGTTATTGAAAACCTAACAAATCATCTAAACGCTAATAACATTGAGACTAACGCAAATAGTACACACTCATTTTTAAGCTTTATTAATTACGCATTATTAAAACCATACATAGCAATCACACCAAAAGATCCAAGTACAAATAAGATTGATATACAACAAATTGTTAAACATTATGACTTTGATAGGAAATTGAAGTTATTACTTTGGGATGGTCTAGAACGCATAGAGGTTGCCTGTAGAAGTATGTTATCTTTAACAATGTACGAAGAAACATTAAATGAACAGTGGATGTTCGACATCAACAATTACACAGATCACTCAGAACCATATAATGTGCTAGTGAATTACTTTGGACGTGAGAATATAAAAAGTTATCTCAATAAAAATGGCATTACAGTTATCCCAGAGTGGAAAATATTAATGGATATATGCAAAGATATTATTTTCAGTAATTTTAATGCATCCACTTATAACAGTCTTAAAAGTCATAAATTTTTTGATTCAACAATAGATACACTACTTCACAATAATCTAATAAGTGCTCATATAGACGTGCAAAATTATGTCAATACTGGTACTACACAACTCAAGGATAGAAATTTAATTTTGGGATATATGTTCTCAAAATTAAATGTTCCTTTTTATATTATTATGAATAAACTAGATTTTGGTAAAACAAATACTATTATCAATAATCTGAAACCTCAATTTCGTGAAAAAATAGCTAAACGGTTTTCTATTTCGTTAAAAGAAATTGATATAGCAAAGCATATTGAACACTTCAGATCAATAAGAAATAAAATTGCACACCATGAACCTTTATGTAACGCTAAATTAAAACCAATTGACAATTTTGCTAATTTTAGTAAGTTTGGAAATGATAATATTAACAACTATAAAGATCTTATTGTTTTCTACTTAGATCTTATTGCACCTAGAAATACGCTAAACGATAAAATTAATAATTTAATTGAACATTATGCAGATAAATATAAGATAAATTTCAACTCTTGGGGCTTCTAAAGTCTGATGAACTTAGGAACTCAGAACATTTATTTAAATATTTTTACAAGTTAAGCGTGTTTGGCAATAATAACATATATAGTACCACATGACCTGATATATAAAATAACTGGAAAATTTTTAAACCCAAAAAGGACAAACAATGAGTTCCGATGTAACTAAAATAGAGTTAGCTAAAGCATTGAAATCTATAAAAGGCATAGCGACCGAAGAGCAATTTGAAGAAGTTAAGAAAATTTTTATCCAGCCTGGTGGTGAAGCTCTTGTAATGAGTGCTGTAAATGGCTTATCAGAAGAAGACGAATTTGCATTATTAACCAAATTGCTTGGAACAGCAAAACACATTATTGGTTTTGAACAAAGACCAATTGTAAAAGGGAAATATACTGTTGCCGACTATTACTTAACAATGAAACCTGCTTGCTCTATTCATAGGAAAAGCCTAGAAAAATTTCCAGATTACAAATGTGTGATTGATGTAAAGTCAACTGAAAAAGATTTATTTAAGATTGGCGGAGGTCAGTTGCAAAAGCTTAGAAATTTTGCTGACTTGTTAGGGCTGCCTTTATTTTTCGCAGTTAGGTTTCTTAGGTTTAAGAATAGTGCTTTATGGGCAATAGTTAAAGATGATAGAAAAGAAACTTATATTCACGTAGATTACAGCAATGTTATAAATGGGTTTAGACATGTGTTTTGGGATGAATATTACTTAGCTCCACATCCGCAGTTGATAATTATCGCAAAATTTTCTAAATCATCTACAATTTCATCTGTTATACATAGTGCGTATGGAAAACAAATTGAACTAACTTTCACAGCAAATGGTACTAAGACATTATTTGTATTGCATAATGAAGAAACTTTACTAACCAGCGCCTTAATGGAGACATATCATTTGAAAGTAGTTAACGAGGAAGAAATTGATGCGGATATTACGTTGCAGTATCTAAAACCATCTATAATGACTGCATCTATTGTAGACATCATCTTTAAAATGAATTGCCTTTCTACTGATGAATTTGGTAGAACCATTTATGACGCTTCAAAGTTGATTGTTCGTTCTGATACAGATGCTCATGATAATCTAGTAAGTAGGCAAGTAGTTGAATTTATCGCAAAACCATTAATTGAAAATCAAGTCCTCTCTCTGGGAGAAGTTAAAGATCATTTATCATCATGGAAATCACTTGGAGGACAAGAATAAACGCTGAGACATTTGCTCGTCGTCAGGCAGGTTGTTTATTTGATATATTTTGTGCTCACGAGAGAATTCGGGTTTTTTAGCACGTTAAGAAAAGTGTCAAGTGTAATATTCCAATTTGTTGTTTAGAATTATTACAATTTGAATATTTCATGCGTATTTACTCTAAAATAACTGATATTTTGATAATAATTTCTAAAATTTAGTTGAAATGTAAAAAATGCTTGTTTTCTACACTCTATAACAAAACAAATACTTATTGCTTAGCGTACTAAAAAACCCGAATTCTCTCGTGACCCCTCTTAGTTTTTCATTTGTACAAGATGAAAATGGAAGTATAGCTGATTATAGCTTTGCTTACACAAATCATCAAGTTTGCTCTAAAGACAATGGTCGTGTACTTGGATATGATAACTCCCATGGGGAACACCATAGGCATATTATGGGAAAATATGAAAAAGTTGATTTTATTAGCTTTGATGATACCAAAGAAAAATTTGAGAAGGAATGGAGAGGATTTCATGCGACACAACAACGCAATAATAAAGGTAGCTAGTTCAGATGAGTTTTTTTCTAGAATCAAACAAGTCTGTAAAAAACTAGATAAGAATGAAATTGTACAAACGGCTCACATAATTACATTTGAAGACCCTATTGATTTAACTAAATTCCTCACACCTAAAAAAATAGAAATCATCAATGTAGTAAAACGCAATCCACAAACAACCGTAACACGGTTATCTGAAATACTACATCGTGACCGAAGCTCTGTTCAAAAAGACATCGTTAGCATGGCTAATGTTGGAATTTTAAAAGTCAATGACGTAATTAATCCAGGACATGGAATTAAGAAATTAATAAGTCTAGCTTATGAGAAATTAACATTACAAGCATCAATTATTTAATAACTCAAGATAAAAACTATTCAATTAAACCTAAACACGGGATCGGTGGATTCAAGTCAATATATTAGAACGGCAAAAGTTTTATATAGTTTCCCACCATTAACTGGAATTAATTTAAAAGATAAAGATAAATATGAATCAAATAAATCATGAAGTGCAAATTTCATCAATTTCAGATTTAGCAAAAGCTCGGGCTCATCAATTAGGTTTAATCGGAGAACAATTTAAGATAAATAAATTTTATATTCGAACAATTGGCAAGATAGCATTTATTGGAAATGACCGCTATCCAATATACTATGGATCTATAACTGACGCTAATAATTCTGATGATAAAGTTGACATTGTAATAAAAAAATACTTAGTACAGTCTAGCGGAATTACAACTGGCGGCATAGTCGAAATATGCGGATATTTAGAGCTACATGAACGCAATAAAGTTTTTACATTAAGAATTCAGGTCACGCAAATATTAAATACTAAAATTAGCGAAGAGATGCGCATTTGTCATGATATGACTCTATTGGATAATTTGAAACAAATTGAACACAAGCCAGTTCAATTCCCTATAAAAACCACCATTATTAACATGGCGGTCATTTTACCAATGTCAAGTAATGATTCACCTAGTGATTTCATACCTGATATTTCAGATACAACATATAACTCAATAATTAATATAATAACGTACAAAGCTAATGTTCACAGTAAAGACTCTATTGCAGATGAAATTAGTAAAATTAAACAAGCCGAATATGATGTAGTGGCCATAATACGTGGTGGCGGTAATTTTTTAGACGTTTTTGATAACTTGGAGCTATGCAAGGACTTTGCAGGCATTAAAGCTCACAAGATTGTAGCTATTGGTCATGCGCAAAACAGATCATTAATTGAATATGCTGCAGACTATGCTGAGCGAACTCCAGCTGACTTACGTAATTACTTGATCAAAAATTTGGATATAATGTTAGAGTTAAGTAAAATTTCTAATCTGAATAATAATCAAGAACTAATTAAAATCCAAAGTGACTTAGAATTAGCAGTTATAACCAAGCAAAATCTAATAAGTGAATTAGAGTCTAAACAGAATATGATTAATTCATTGCAAGAAAAAAATTACAACGCTGAATTAAAATTAACTAAACAACAAAATTTAGAACGTAGATTAAGTCAGCTGGAATCTGAAATAAACACTTCAGTAAAATCTTTAACCGAAGCACTCACGCAAGTAACGGATTTAACAAATAAAAACTCGGGTTTAAATAAATCAATGCAAACACTTAAAATTTCTCTGGCTGTAGCTGCTGCAACCACAGTGATCTCATTATTGATTATATTCACTCATTAAGTATTAAAAATTCCGCGTGAGCGAGATTTTTAATACCCTGTTATCATTATAATAATTTCCATCGTGGTAATTAAAATAAAGACCCATTTGGTGATTGTAATGTTTTAAATAGATTAATTTGATTATTTTCCATAGGAAAACCAACTAACTTACCTTGATCATTTGTGCTAAAAAACACAGAGTTTGTGCCTTTTGTTGAAACCCCAAATACAGATTGAAATTCGGAGTTTTCAGCATATTTAGCTGTTAATTTTAAAACAGAATCATACTTAACTTCTTCACCTTTAACATCATTATTCATAATTGTAAAAGTAATAGTTTCTGGATCATGAATTTTAGTGACTTCAATCTTACCAACACACAGTTTTCCAAATACAGGCTTCCCTGAATTATCTTTACCAAATTGTTCTAAACCATATTTTGTTACTGAATAACTGTTGCGAATAGTATCTTCTTTAAAAAAGTCACTATGAGCTTTGTCTGCTTTACCTTTGACTAGAATACCTAATTTAGCCAACGTATCTAATTGTTTGACTTCATTGTTATACTTTGAAAGCTTCTCTTCTCCGATATTAGTAATTGGACTTGACACAGTAATAGAAATTGTATCATTTGGCATTTCGTTTGCAGCCCAAGAATATGGGCTAAATGGAACATTAACACAATAATTAGTGTTATTAACGTATTGATTAATTTGTTCAGCGTATTCAGCTTTATGTCCACACCCACTCAAAGACGCAGCCGCTAACGATAACAAAAAAATTGATTTTTTCATAAAAGCCTCCAGAAGATTAACTTAGAAAACTTTCCTCGTTTTGTATTGTAATTATTATGAAATTTCAAATATTAATTGCACAAAGTAAAAGCCCATAAAAGGGCTTTATAATTCAATTTTGTTTTAGTGAGTTTTAGTGACAATTACTCATCATCACGAAAAAAGCATCTATCAGGATTAAGAGCACTCTTTAGGTTTGTTGAAATAGGTATAAACTCGTCAGAAGCTTCTTTATTATGTTGCTCCGCAAATCCAGCATAACCAGGTTTAATTCTTGGCTTACCAAATATACCTTTTATAGCAGCGACACCAAAAAATAATAGGATCGGCCACGTCCAAAATAAAAAATTACTCATATTAAAATCTCCTGAACACATATACTGATTATACCATAAACCCTAATTAACTTAATAAGTTATTGCCTTTAATGCCTATGATTCTTTATAATTTCAGCTAAACTAGATGGCTTTGTTGTTTTTTGAGACGTAGTTGCAGCTGATGGATATTGTTTGCGCTCTTCTGCTAATTGTTGCTGTTGCTCCCCTTTAACTTTCATTATAGTTGCATAATCATTTTCAGCATACGCTTTTGCAGTTGAATACTGAACTGGTTCAGTTCTCTCAGGAACTTTAGTATTTTCTACAGCGGCAGTAACCATTTTTTTAACTTCCGTCACACCAGGTATATTATTCTGAGCCGCTTTTATATTGTCACCGGTTATGCTGGTTGGGTCGTCTTTAAATTTATTTAGCACTGCATTAGCATTGTTATCTCCACTCTTAGACTTACTCACGTTATTTGCTTTAGCATTTGCAATTATATCGCCTGCATTAGAATTACCACCACTCCCAGCATCATTTTGTTGAGTCTTAGATGTTTTCTCAATATCTTGCCGTGTTTTACCTACATCTGGAGCAGTTGGTGTTGTCATGTGATTTTCACCAAGAACTTGTTCGACAAACTTAGGACTGAATTCTTGAGCCAGTTTATTTAATCCACCAACATCTTTATATGCCATATCATTAATTTGTTCAGGACTCATGCCTTTGTCATGCATCATCCATTCTTTAAATGCATTGACACCATCGGCTTGCACTGATTTTGATGTTGACTCCACGATTGCCTGATCTTTAGAAATAGATAAACCCTCACTAGCTGTTTTAGATGAACGTTGTGATAAACTTGTAGCTGAACTAGATCCATCATTAATGCTACCGGTGGTTCCAGTCATAGTACTTTCTTTCCAATCGTTAAATTTCTTCACATCATTGGCATAATTTTGACTAGCCTGTGACACTGCCGCAACAGAAAAACCACCTTGAAGACTAGCCGTTGCTCCATTACCAAAAAAATCAAACCCACCAGATACTTTAGCTAAAGCGGTTGCACTAGCTTCAGCTTTAGCACTCAGTGTTTGCCCTTTCTTTAGAGACTCACTACTATCACCGCCACTACCTGTGCTTGTAGAAGTTCCACCAGTATTAGCCACCATCTCACTATGTAATTTTTGGCTAATATTACCCCATTCTTTTGCTTGTTGACTTGCTTCTTGATGAGTAGTCTGGGTCCTATTTGAAATATTATCTTGCAGACTTTTCCCAAAATTTATTCCAACAGGCAAAGCGTTTGCAGTAGCAGAACTTTGAATACTAGTATTTTCGCCTGTAGTCATGGTTGTCCCCGTAGCAGTTCTATTTGTGTGCTGCCCTAATCCAGTCGTTCTTTCTCCTGCAGTATTACTACTTTCTACACTCACGCGATTAATATCCATGCTACCCAAAGCTTCTTGTTTACCAGCTGATTCCGCCGTATTATTAATTGCCCCAGTAAATCCACCAACTGCACTAGCAATTGCCATACCAGCACGTTGTAAAAACATCCACGTTAATACTGGCACCAAAGTGCATAAATATCCAGCAGTAGAAACTATTCCATCATTCATATCGCCAATTTTATAAAAGTCACTCATGGTAAATCCGCCATATTGCAAAGCCATTTGCTGACTTTGACTGGTTGCATAAACACCAATAATAAAGTTTAATATAGCATAAAGAATCGGCCACGTTTGTAACCAAAATAAAACTTTTAAATATTCCATTAAAACACTGAAGCCAACTGGCAGCAATATTAAAAACAATAAAAATGGAAATATTGCATACGTAATTATTTCAGCGGCATTATGTAACCAAACCAAAGAAACCGTGGCGAATTGGCTACCCTGCCGCCAGGCAGAAGTTTGCTGCATCTGCGCTTGTGCTTGTGCTAATGAATCCGCCATGGCTGCATCACCCCATTGAATAGATCCAGCTAACGCAGCATCTTGAATTGCATTCATCATCATCGCTTGCTTAAGTGAGTTTGCTGAGCCACCAGTTGCTGTTCCAATAAACGCATTATCTAACGGTGCGATTTGATTTTCAGTAAGATTAAACTGTTTAAGTAAAATTAGACTATCTGAATTCCATTGTGTCAGAACTCGATCTCGTAGAGTCAAACAAGTTACAGATACACCATCAACATTTACATAACGATTTTGTAAAAAATTGGTACTTAACCCCTGAATTGCGGTTACGTAATTTGAAGTAGTCAATAACGTTTGTTTAGTAATTCCACTCCAGGTTGAATTGATTGGACCAGCGGCAGGAATTAAACATTCTTGTATAAATGGAAACACGGCTGAAGTTGAATTAGTCCCTTCAAATCTAGCAACCTTTGGTAAGCTGTTATAATAACTTGAGCCAAACGCAAAACCATTACCACTATAGGATGTGGCTGTATTAATACCACCTCCAAGCACATTTTCGTACATAGAAGTCATACCATAACCCAAAGATGAAGTAAACCATCCAAATATGCTTAAGGACCATGGCGCGCCCGAAACAGAGTAAGTTGCTTTGGTGATCTTATCTTGAATCTCAACCGTGGTTTTTGGTACTATAAGTACAATCCAAATCATTGCGAAACGTAAAAACCATGTCCAATCAATTGCACCAGGTGAGCCATCCTTACCTCGTGAAGCAAACCCAGACATGGAAATCCATATAACCCCTAACACGGCAGAGATCCGACCAATCCATAATATTTCCGAATGCTTATTAAAATCAAATAAAATCGACAGGGATTCAAATAAACTATTCAATCCTTGCCCACCGCCGTATGTATAAATTATTGGTGTAAATGCCATGGTTAATCTTTCTAAAGATAATTAAATGTAAATGAATTTGAAGGTTAGTAAATTTTTGCTTCTATAATCCGACCGTGGAAATAAAACTTATTATCCATTAGCTTGGTTAAAAGATAGCCAGAAACACTAATTTTTTTATTTGGTTCTTGTTTAGATATCTCAAGTATTTTTGCTATCTTCTTGCGGTCTGAAACTAAACACTGCACACCGTTAAAATCAATCATTAACTCTGTGCTTTTAATTCCAAAAAAATTAACCCGGTGCAATGTTTTTACATCAGATAAAAAAACATTATCCAGAATAATTAGTTTGACATGATCTTTGCTAAAAACCAAAACCATAATTGGAAAAAATAGGAACAAGCAAATAAATAAAATAAATGGTAGGTTTTTACTGTAGAAACCTATGGCAATAAACA
>JAIETT010000305.1 GCA_019744945.1 Burkholderiales bacterium | reverse complement strand
GCACTTGGCGTACCTTCAACTAATAATTTAGTTCCTTTACGCACATAAGTTTGCACTACTTCGGCAGTTTTACCATTACAGCTAATTTCCAACCAATCGGTTTTTTGATTATTTTTAGGACCAGTTGTCACAGCTAATGAAAAAGTTACAAACGATTCACCACTTGGAGCATAACGCGATTCTGGATCACGACCAACATTACCAGTTACAAAGATTTTTTTCATTTTATTCTACCTCAAAAGAGTTTATTTAATTAACTTAACATTTTGCAAATTCGCCTAAACATCAATTTAATTGATATTTTAAAACGCCTATAAACATGCCATATTATAACTGAATATCTATTTATAATGACGGCATGATTGTAAATAATTATCTGAACAAACATCTCGCGCAGATATTAATTGCTGAGAGTGATCAGAGAAATATACAGACAAACTCTCAAACATCGCATGAACTAGAGAGCACTGATAATTTAGATCAACCAAAACAATATTGAATTACTTGCTCTAAACTATCCACCGCAACTACTTCAACGCCTGGAATTTTATCTTTTGGCGCATTGGCTTTGGGTACTATAATTTTGGTAAAGCCCAATTTGGCTGCTTCTTTGATGCGATCTTGCCCTTTTTGAATGGTGCGAATTTCACCCGACAGCCCAATTTCACCACAGACTGCCAATTTCTCGGCGAGCGGACGATTTTTAAACGATGAAATTATTGCCAGCACGGCCGCCAAATCCAAGGCAGGCTCGGCAACTTTTACCCCACCAACGATGTTCAAGAAAATATCTTGATCATAAAGCTGGATTCCCAAATGGCGCTGCATGATCGCAATCAGTAATGACAGGCGATAACCATCCATACCCACCGCTAAACGCTTAGCAGGCATCAAATGCGATTGATCCACCAGCGCTTGAATTTCAACCAAAATTGGGCGGGTTCCCTCTTCACTAATTAAAATACAACTTCCTGGAGTTTTGGCACGATACGAGGATAAAAACAATGCCGACGGATTGGTGATTTCGCGCAAGCCCTTATCGGTCATCGCAAAAATGCCTAATTCATTTACCGCACCAAAGCGATTTTTAACCGAACGTAACATGCGGAAATTAGAATGCTGTTCGCCCTCAAAATACAACACCGTATCCACGATATGTTCCAACACCCGTGGTCCAGCAATTGCACCATCTTTGGTGACATGCCCAACCAAAATTACCACAATTTGGCGATTTTTAGCCAAGCGGGTTAACACACTGGAACATTCACGGACTTGCGCTACCGAGCCAGGTGCCGATTGCAATAAATCTGAATATGCGGTTTGAATTGAATCAATCACCAGCACATCGGGGTTTTCAAGATCAACCTGCGGAATAATCGCTTCAATCCGAATTTCAGACATTAAGCGCAAATTTGGATGACTTTGAATTTCAAGCCGTTTGGCACGTAACGCAATTTGCTGAACCGATTCTTCACCGGTAACATAGAGAACTTTATTTTTAGGCGCAATTAATGCCAAGGTTTGTAACAATAAAGTTGATTTACCAATCCCCGGATCACCACCCAATAAAATTACCGAACCTTGGGCAAATCCACCACCGAGAACTCGATCAAGTTCACCAATCCCAGTGACTTCACGACTAACATCTTGTGCCGAAATTTGATCGAGGTTAACTACTTGCGATTGTTGATTTAAGGCATTGAAACGATTGTTTACGCCACCTTTTGGCGCGCTAACTTCAACCACTTCAATTAAGCTATTCCACGAGCCGCAGCTATTGCATTTACCCTGCCACTTCGAATGTTTATCACCACATTCGCTACATTCATACACGCTTTTATCTTTTGCCATTCTGTTTCTTTATTAATTGCTTATAAATTAAATTCTGTGCGATATCTGCATTTACCGTGAAATAGCTGCTAAATTCAAGTTATAACGCGGAGTTAGTCTCATAAATTTCGAGTGGTAATCCATCGGGATCTTTAAAAAATGTAAAGCGCCGTCCAGTAAATTCATCCACGCGAATGGGCTCGCATTCAACACCCGAATGCTTCAAATAACTTACCACTGCATCAACATCTTCAACGGTAAAAGCTAAATGACGTAAACCACACGCTTCAGGTGTTGAGGGACGTGCTGGCGGATGTGGAAAAGAGAATAATTCAATTTGGCTATATTCATCGACACGTAAATCTAATTTATACGAATCTCGTGCATCACGGTAAGCCTCATGAATAATCGGAAAGCCCAAAATTTGATGATAGAATTGCTTCGAGCGTTGATAATCTGAAGCAATGATTGCAATATGATGCAGATGTTTAAAGAGTGATTTAGACATAGAGTTGTTGGTACTTAAATAAAATATTTTCAAATTGAAGTTTATGATTCAAAGGATGGGCATGCCATTGACTCAGAAAAACTAAATCTTCCTGTAAATTAAATAATTTGGCTAAATTTAAGCGAGGTATCAAATGTTGCAACGCGCTGGCTTGCTCTGCAAAATAAGTTAAATTTGCCGCTTGTTTTAATGCCGCCAAATCACCTAACCATTTTAATAAAAACTCGACTAAAACCTTCATGCCAAGCTTTTTAGGATCCAGATCTTTACTCAACGCAAAAATATTTTCGATACTCGGTTTTAGCAAGCTGGTTTGGAATTGCTCGAGTTGTTTATCGCTTAATGGCACTTCAAAAAATGGCTCGCCATTAAAATAGCGCAGCCAAAATTCAGCATTGGTTTTAATGGCTACGAGCTCCAACGCCTGCTGCCAGCTGGGTAAACTCAGTTGATATTTAAAGCAACGGCTCTTAATCGTCGGTAAAACTTGATTCAAATTTTCCGCTTGTAAAATGAATAAACAATTCGAGGGTGGCTCTTCCAATATCTTCAATAACGCATTAGCACTATTTAAATTTAACTCACTCATCCGCGGCAACACGATCACTTTATGAGTAGAAATATGTTGCGAGCGATTGGCAAAGGTGATTAAACCACGAATTTGTTCAACTTTAATTTGCGCAACTTTGCGTTCTTCATTTTCATCACCACATAAGACAAAATAATCGGGATGATTATTTTCGCGCAATAAAATACACGCATTGCACACCCCACAAGCGCGTAGCTGATTAGGTTGATTGCACAGCATAAATTGCACCAACTGTTGCACCAATTGATTTTGCCCAGAATTAATCCCCGCATGCACCAATAAGGCACTAAATTGACGTTTGCTAAAGCTTTCCGCCAACGCAGAATAATCGCTTTCTTGCCATGGATATAACATCCTTAGTTCATCCTCTTCGCCAAGAGTTCATCTAAATAGCGCGCCAATACCTCGCGGGTTTGATGGAGTGGTTGATTGGTCATGACGGTTTTTATCCGTTCTGGCTCTTCTCTAGCTAATTGATGGTAAGTGTTTTGCACGCGCGTAAAAAACTCCTGCGACTCTAACTCAATGCGATCTAATTCGCGCCCACGACTCAAACGATCCATTGCTAAATTGAGCGGAACATCAAACAAAAAAGTTGCATCGGTCGTTAACGTTGGCTCCAGCAATGAATAAACTAATTTAATTTTATCCACGCCAAGTTGACGTCCACCACCTTGATACGCAATCGAAGCATCGACAAAGCGATCGGCAATTACACACACACCAGCTTCCAAATTAGGCAGAATTACCTGTCGAATTATTTCCTGCCGTGATGCAAAATAAAGCAACAACTCAGTATTATGATGCATATGTTCGCTAGTTAACAATAACTCACGAATTTTCTCACCAACGACCGTCCCGCCAGGTTCACGAGTAACAATTACCTCAATGCCTTTATCATGTAAATATTGACGAATAAATTCGACATGGGTCGATTTACCTGCTCCATCAATTCCCTCAACTGAAATAAATAGTCCACGCTGCATAATTTCTCCACCACTATAAAATAAATGTAACTAAACTTGACTAGCACTAAATTAATTCTGAACGCTTCATTTAAAAAACTAGCTTTCATGGAATTTTAAATAACTCAATTAGCCTACGTACTACGTTAGATTAAGGCCATAAATAACAATAGGTTTGACTATTGGTTAGATTAATATTATTTTGATCATATAAAAACCCATTCAAATACGAGGATGGATAACCACTCGCCGCACAGTTCGTATGAACCCAATCAAAACCTTGAGTTGCAAACGGATTACTGCTTGGTTCACTCACTGGATATGGTACGCCACTTGGATTGCCACTACATAAGTAAATTGTACTTCCAGCGGTTAGGTTTTCTGCATAAGTGCTCGGAACAACATAACTCAACGGATTATAACCATTGGCAAAGACATTATCAATCGCTACATCATAGATTTTACCGTCAAGCGCTGAAGTAATTTCAATATGCGTATGCGATAATGGAATACCAGATAAACTCTGAGTGGCAGCAGCATAATTCGTAACCGCCATATAATCACTATTCGGTGGTGAATTAACTGTTCCGTATTGATAATAACCACCAACAGATTTACATAACGAAGCATAGTATGACGCATTATTCGGCGCGGCCGTATTACCGCTATTACAAGCGCTAAGGATAGACAAAATGACACATCCACATGAGCAACCCAGTAAATTTCTAATCATACTTTTGGAACTCAACAGCCTGTAACTCCTTAACATAATATTTTTTTACGTTATCACACTTAAAAAGACCAATTAGTCCTCAATTATTTACGCTACGGTGCGGTTTTTGCAGTAGTAGTAGTTTTCTTTAAATATTTATTAACCGCTTCCGAATGTTCATTAAAGCTACTCGAAAACTTAGTTTTACCTTTGCCAATTGCCACAAAATAGAGTAAATTTGATTCTACTCCTGGTTGAGCCGCAGCATCCAGCGCCACTTGGGATGGCATACAAATTGGAGTTGGCGGTAAGCCACTATGTAAATAGGTATTATAGGGTGTATCAATTGCAAAATCGGTACGAGTAATAGTTGGGCGATTACCCAGTCCATAAAACACCGCAGGATCATCTTGCAAGCGCATTTTAATTCGTAGCCGATTATTAAACACCGTTGAAATTTGGGTCATATCCGCGCTATCGTTAGTTTCTTTCTGAATCAAGCTCGCCAAAATTAATAATTCATAGGAGTTTTTATACGCAATACGTTCATTTTTAGCCTGCCATGTTTTGGCTAATTTAGCTTGCAATAATTTATAACCATTTTGCATAAACTCCAAATCGCTTTGATTCGGCGCCACAAAATAAGTCGAAGGATAAATTAACCCCTCCATGCTCGGAGCGCTTATTTTTAAGCGTTCACGAATTTGCGATTCAGTCATCGATTCAGTTAAATGCGTAATTTGTGATTCTGACGCCAAATAATTGCGCAGTTGTCTAAAATTCCAGCCCTCCAAAATAGTTAGGCTAATTTCATCAGGCTTACCGTTACTTAAGCGATTAACTAAATCCATCAATGACATTGGTTTAGTTAGAATATACATCCCAGCTGTAATTCGCGTATCTTTACCCATCAAACGCGCTAAAATAACAAATAAGCGTGGATTGGATATGATTTGAGCATTACTGAGTTTACGTGCGGTTTTCTGTAATGAATCACCCTTGGCTATAATTAATTGCGCACGTTGATTGGGGATACTATGTGGAAAAAACACCTCATAACCTAAATAGAAACTGAACAAAATAAAAACTACTAGAAAAAACTTAATGACTTTATGTGTCGGCTGCGGCGTTTTGGACATAAATTTATACCATTTGACAAAGATTAATTAGGCATATTTTAGCACAATCTAAACTGAATTTTTAAAAACTCTAGAAAAAGCCCCCGCATTTAGCGAGGGCGTAACGAAATCAAATTATAATTATTTTGCAGCTGATGGGAAATCAGCGTTACAATCGTAACGAGTATCACTCGCCAAGAAAGTTTTACAACTTTGGTTCATGGTATATTTACTCGTAGTTCCATTTGCCGCTGTATTTTGTTTAGAATACATTTGCCAAATAATGACTCCACCACTATCTTTCTGTTGCGCTGCAATCGTGTCAACTAAGGCATTAGTTAACTGCAATTGTCCGCTAGCATTACGTGGATAAGCTGGTTGATTAACTTCAAAACCAAATTGGATTTTTGAGCTAATGTTATATTTAGCTGGCAAAAAGGCAACTTTACCATTTGGATCAACACTCAATGAAGCTACACTTGGCGCACTCGATTTCAACCAATTAGTATAATCTTTCATATATGCCCCAACTTGACCAGGTAAATCTAACGGACCACCACCGTAAGGTGCACAAGTCGTCGCATTATCACCACACAGATCATAAGTCATTAGACCGATACTATCAAAACGATCAACAATGGCTTTATCTTTATCAGTTAAATTATACCAAAGACCTTTCAGATTGCCTAACCACCACACACCACCTTTAGTGTAAATATCCGCGGCATTATCACCATAGACAAAACCAGTAATTGGACGTGCACCAACTGGAGGAGCTGCCGTTGAGAACATCAAATCTTTAGCATTTGGATTGTCTTCAAGCGCATGCATAATTGCCGCCATTTTATCTACAGTTTTTGGCATAATGGCTGGACCAGACGAAGTAGTCGTGCCACCACCATACTGAACTAAATTAGCGTAAGTTGGACCACCCGCAGCATTAACACTTTTCGCAATATCAGTTGACCACTCACCAGTTGAACCGGGTTTCCATTGAACTGCATATTTATCCGCATGCCAAAACTCTTCGGCATCCAAATCAATCCCTTGCATACCAAGGTCGTTGGTCAATTTAATCACGTTATCATATGAGGTTTTTGCTAACGCAGCTTGTGTGCTATCACTTGGATCTGGGAACCAATCATAGTGAATGCCGTTGGTTGGCGTTTCTGCATCACCACAACTCGTGCCATAAACCGCGAAGTTACAGCTATAATTCCAACCACCGACAGACAAGAAGGCTTGAATATTTTTAGCTTTAGATAAGGCTACGGCTTGTTTTAATTGATTAAACGCTGCCACACCTTGCCCATCACCAGCATTAAAATAATCCATAATTCCAGTATTTGCCAAACTGCCACTAACGTAATTACTTAGGGTTGGCTTAACAAAAGAGAAAATCACCCGATTAAAATTAACTTTAGAAACGCGAGCCAAATCATCGGTATATTGTTTCAATTGAGCAGGCGAATCAATTAGCAAATAAACCGTAACTACTTTATCCGCGCTTGGGGTTGGTGTAGGCGTTGGGGTTGGTGTCACTTGAACCTTAAACCCAGCAGTAATAGTTTTAGCTGCTGTTACCACACCAGTACTGGTAATTGGATTAACTTCATAATTACTTCCAGATGCCTGTACAGTGACGCCAAGGTTTAAACCACTTTCAATTTTATAAACTGTACTGCCATTACTCTTACCTGTAGTATTAACATAGCTGTATTTACTCGCTGCATCGCTAAACACCGTACTTACAGTATTGCCAGTACTTAAACCGCTAACTGCAACCGTTACGTTATGTCTAACCGTAGTTGGTGATGCAACCATTGGAATTGCTAAGCTAGTTGTATTTCCAGCGGTAATTGTTAATGATGGTAAACCACTCTCAATATAGTAAGTACCTAACACCGGATCAGCAATACCTGTTGTCATCTGCACTACATAAGCATGTGTGCTATCTGTAATAGGTAAATCACCAGTTGCAAATGAGCCACCTTGCTTAACGGTATAACTATTGACAAATGGATCTACCGCTTTAGTATTGAAAACTTTCACTTGTAAATCACCAGTGTAAGTAGGTACTACATTTGCCAAGCTAACAGTAGCGCCACCTGTAGTAATTACAGGTGATGTTTTGTCATACTTAATTGTAACGGGTGTCACTGAACCACTTACAATCGTTGGTGTTGCCGATGGTGTGTAAGTAACCGTTGTACTACTAATGCTAGTACCAGCCACTGTGTATTTTGAACCACCAGTTAAACCAGTAATTTCTTGCGTATAACTACCACCCAATGCAGCTGTTGGCACTATAAAGCTAGTTACGTAGATACCTGTACTAGTTGTCACGGTAACACTCAAACCATTACAAATGCTGGTACCAGTGCAACCTGTATTACTCGTATTAACTACCACACTTAATGAGCCAGTTGTTGGTGTAGGAGTTGGCGTTGGTGTCGGGGTTGAAACTAACGACCAAGCGCTTGACCATGCGCTACCGCTACCTGGAGCATAAGCCCACTCTGAGGTGTTATTACACCACCCAGCAACTGTACACTTATACAGTTGTTTATCATCATGACCCAGAACTAAGCTACCATCTACATAACTACCGCGTCCATCTGGATAAATTTTGTACTGTCCTGGGGTTGGCGTAGGGCTAGGCGTAGGTGTCGGAGTTGGCGTGATAGTTGGACTCGGGGTCGGTGTTGGCGTAGGGGTCGGGGTTGGACTCGCACCATTAATTGCAAAGCTACTCGTTGCTAACGTTGAATTAAAGGCTGCACCAGTTAGGTTTAAGCCACCACTAAATGAAATGGTTTGATTTACTTTGATAATTGGATTGTTATTATCAGCAGTAACTAAACCAATTTGTTGATTGGCATTACCAGCACTAAAAGTTAATTTATATCCGGTACTGTTAATTTGCCAATTATTTAAAGTACCAATAGCAACAGCTTTACCTGAGCTATCTTGTGAGGTTAAGCTAATCGTTTGACCGCTTAAACTTTGATCGCTTGCACAGCTATTAGTTAAATCAATACTACCACTTAGATACCACTGCGAATTACCATTAAATTTAACCACACCAGTTAGACAGCTATTGCTGCTAAATAAACTTGGTGTAGTGGTAGCTGCAATCGGGGTGCCAGTTAAACTTTGACCACCACCAGTTGAGCTATTGCTCCCGCCATGACAGCCAGCTAGCAACAAGCTACTTCCAGCCGCTAGTGATGCCGCTAGAATCTTTATTCCATGTTGTGTTTTCATTTTTTCCTCTTTTTTAAACCTATTGTTAGTGCTTAGGACATTTAGAAATATTGAAGCGAAATTTATGCCCGCAGTTACAAGATATCAACATAAAGTATAACTGTAGTTTATAAGTCAATTTACCACACGAAGTAGTAAAGACCGACTACCTTACACAGTTAACATTATAGCAGTTTAAATCAAACACTGTAAATAGACAATTTTGTATAACATCTATCCATTTTTGGATAAAACAATTATGAGTACACTACCGCATATTTTTAGAGGTTAATCTTCTACTGAACCACCGAATATCATCAGCCTAGCACGTCACACATTTGTTGTAGTTCATAACAAAAAATAACTCATTAACTAGGTTAACTCCATTAAGCCCTAAACTCAGCTTTAATTCATGCTAAAA
This sequence comes from Burkholderiales bacterium, assembly GCA_019744945.1. Taxonomy (GTDB): domain Bacteria; phylum Pseudomonadota; class Gammaproteobacteria; order Burkholderiales; family UBA11063; genus Aquella. The sequence continues at coordinate 2,067 of JAIETT010000305.1, read as the reverse complement.
TCTCAAATAAAATTATTCTAATCTCATTTATATAAAGAATTCACCATATGAATCATCTGGTACTTGCTAGAAAATGGCGTCCAAAGAAATTTGCTGACTTAGTTGGACAAGACAACACTGTTAAAATTTTACAAAATATTATATCAAGTGGGCGTTTACACCATGCCTATTTATTAACTGGAACGCGCGGGGTGGGTAAAACCACCATTGCACGAATTATTGCCAAAGCGCTCAACTGCCTAAATCCTGAAGCTAATGAGCCCTGTGGAATCTGTGATAACTGTCGCCAAATCGACATTGGGCGCTTCGTAGATGTAATTGAAATTGATGCCGCATCGAATACTGGCGTGGATAATATTCGTGAAGTTTTAGAAAATTCTCAGTATGCCCCAAGTAGTGGTAAATACAAAATTTATATCATCGATGAAGTGCATATGCTCTCCAAGTCCGCCTTCAATGCCATGCTCAAAACTCTTGAAGAACCACCAGCACATGTGGTATTTATCTTGGCAACGACCGATCCACACAAAGTTCCAATTACAATTTTGTCACGTTGTTTACAATTAAAATTACGTAATTTGGCTGCGCCTGAAATCGAGCAATATTTAGCCAAAGTTCTAACTAGCGAAGCAGTTGGATTTGAACCAGCTGCGCTTGAAGTGATTGCAACAGCCGCAAGCGGTAGCATGCGTGATGCACTTTCATTAACCGATCAAGCAATTGCGTTTGCCAATGGCACCATTACTTTATCCATTAGCCAACAAATGCTCGGGATTAGTGACAATGGTTCAATTATTGCGCTGCTACAAGCCATTCACAGCTCAAATAGCCCAGAATTAGTTAAGATTTGCCAACGTTTAAATAGCGAAGGTGCTAATTTTGAAAATATTCTTGAACAAATTAATCATAATTTATTTCAAATTGGACTAGCTCAATTAAGTCCACAAGCTAATTTAAGCCCAGAGCTCCGTCAACTCGCCAGCTTAATTTCATTACAAGATTGCCAACTCTATTTTGAAATTAGCAATCTTGGTTTAGAGCAACTACGTAAGGTTAATGATAAATATCCGATTTTTACCATGAGTTTATTACGCATGGTTGCGTTTAGCATTGGTTCACAAGAGCACAAGCAAATTTTAATTCAGGCGAATAATTGCACCACTCAAATTAGTGGTGAGTTAATTACCCCGCCAGTTCAGCCACAGGCAACGCATACCAGCAACATTATTGCCACGGTTGTAACCACGAGTACACCAAGCACGCAAAAACCAATCTCTGACACTAAGGTCAATGAGACTCAGATCGCAGAAACCACCGAAACGCCACCCTGGGAAGAAGAAACTGCGGCTGATTCAATTCTAAACACTCAACCAGCTAATCTAAAGCTGAGTGAGCCTGAAGCCAACTCATTACTTAAAACTGACACGTTCAAAGATAACCCAGCCGCAGATTTAGTTGCTGCGCCAGCGCTAGAGCCGCAGAATACACCACCCAACGCGGAAGCTCGGCAACACAAACAATTTAATGGAAACTGGCTGGAGTTTGTGCAAGGGATTGCCTTAGATAAAATTGAGGTTAATTTAGCCATTGTTTTAAATAATGCATCGCAGCTAAACTCGATGAATACAGATGAAATCAGTCTCGAAATCAACGATATCTACCGTGAACTAGTTACCGAAGCCTGCGTTGATGCTCTTGAACGAATGCTTTTTGAATGCTATCAACAGCATTTTGATCTAAGTTTTAACTTCATTGAAACCAATGGCAGTGGTAGCTTAAAGCAATTAGAAATTAACCAAATTGCCCAAGCACAACATTTAGCCGAACAATCAATTCAAGCAGATCCGATAATTCAAGATTTAATTAATAATTTTTCTGCTAAAATACTGCCTAATTCAATAAAACCACTTTAACTCTATATTTTAATTACAAAGGAAGCACAATGTTTGATAAAGGTCAATTGGCCGGCTTAATGAAAAAAGCCCAAGAAATGCAAAAAAACATGGAACGCGCACAAGAAGAAGTTGCCAAATTAGAAATTGAAGGCGTATCAGGCGCTGGTATGGT
>JAIETT010000296.1 GCA_019744945.1 Burkholderiales bacterium | reverse complement strand
CGAGTTTCAAAGAAGTTTTTCTCTTTTTTCAAATCAATCATTTCACTCATCCATGGGAATGGATTATTGGTTTGATTTGGAAATAATTCTGGTAAACCAATTTGCGTAGTGCGACGATTACAAATAAAGCGCAAATATTCTTTAAACATACCAGCATTTAAACCCAATACACCACGTGGCATAGTGTCTTCGGCATAAGCATATTCTAATTCAACACCTTTGTGGAATAACTCAATTAATTCGGCTTTTAACTCTTCGGTCCAAAGCTCAGGATTTTCTAATTTAATGGTGTTAATTAAATCCATACCAAAATTACAATGCATTGATTCGTCACGTAAAATATACTGATATTGCTCTGCCGCACCAGTCATTTTGTTTTGACGGCCAAGTGCTAAAATTTGGACAAACCCAACGTAGAAGAAAATACCTTCCATAATACACGCAAAGACAATCAATGATTTTAATAATTTTTGATCAGCTTCCATGGTACCAGTTCTGAACAATGGATCGGTTAAAGTATCAATAAATGGAATTAAAAATTCATCTTTGGCTTTGATGGATGGAATTTCATGATAAGCATTGAAAATTTCACCCTCATCCATCCCCAAGCTTTCAACAATATATTGATAAGAATGAGTGTGAATTGCTTCTTCAAAGGCTTGACGCAATAAAAATTGGCGACATTCTGGTGCTGTAATTTGACGATAAGTTCCTAAAACGATATTGTTGGCTGCTAAACTATCGGCAGTCGTGAAAAAACCTAAATTACGATTAACAATTAGTCTTTCGTCATCGGTTAACCCATTTGGGCTTTTCCATAATTCAATATCGCGCTGCATATTCACTTCTTGTGGCATCCAATGATTTGCGCAACTAGCCAAATATTTGTCCCACGCCCATTTATACTTAAATGGCACCAACTGATTAACGTCAGTTTGACCATTAATAATTCGTTTATCCACCGCATTAATCCGATTGCTACTTTTAGCTATCATTGAATCCAGACCTGCTGGCAATGAGGTTGAATTATTTAAAGTTGTTGTTTGCATTTGAATTAGAGCTCCTAAATTAATTATTATTCAATATTTAACGCTTAATGCCGCACCTGATGGTGTAATCCAAACTTGAGTATCGTCGTTGAGATTAACCAAGCCATTATTCATTTGAATCAAATCGCGTTTATCTAAGTTTGGGTTAGAACGCGATAATGAATTTTCAAATTTAGCATTTTCGGCGTTTTTACTTTCATTAACATGATAGTTTACTGTCGTAACTGGTTCGTTTAATGCATTATTCGTAAAATTATAAGTTTGTGCTTCATCCGCAGACAAACCATAAGCTGAATTGGTTACAAAACATAAAAGACATAAATTAATTGTTCGCGTTACAAACGAAGCCATTTGTAAATTATTGAGACAATTACGTCGTTTAAAAATCATCAATTAATCCAGCAAGGCATTAACATAGTCTTTTGCCACGAATGGACGTAAATCATCAATACTTTCACCAACGCCAATAAAGCGCAGTGGAATTGGATGTTCTTTAGCAATTGCACAGATAATTCCACCTTTTGCAGTGCCATCAAGTTTAGTTAAAACTAGACCAGTTAACCCCAAAGCTTCATCAAAGGCTTTTACTTGATTCATTGCATTTTGACCAATATTAGCATCTAAAACTAGCATAATTTCATGTGGCGCATTTGGCAGCGCTTTATTTATTACACGCTTAACCTTTTGAATTTCCGCCATTAAATTTAATTGCGTTGGCAATCGCCCTGCCGTATCCGCTAGTACAATATCAATTTTTTTGGCAACTGCCGATTGAATTGCATCATAACATACCGCCGCAGAATCACCTGATTGTTGTGCAATTACCGTAATATTATTACGTTTACCCCATTCAATGAGTTGCTCACGTGCCGCAGCTCGAAAGGTATCACCAGCAGCCAACATAACGCTTTTACCCTGTTGTTGAAAATATTTAGCTAATTTACCAATTGAAGTGGTTTTACCTGCACCATTCACACCAACCATCATAATAACAAACGGAGTATGTTCATCCGTAATCAATGGTTGTTCAATTGGCGCTAACATTTCACCTAAAGAATCGGCTAAGGCTTTTTTTAATTCGCTACCGTCTTTTAGTCCGCGCAGGCTAACTTTCTTACGAACATCATCCAACACATGCATAGTAGCAGCAACACCGACATCTGAAGTTAATAAAATTGATTCAAGTTCATCATATAAATCTTCATCAATTTGACCACCACCAAAAACACCTAAGAGCTTTTTACCAAAGGCATCGCGCGTCTTACTCAATCCTTGCTTTAAGCGTTCCGTCCAAGAAAGTTTGCGTAATGGCTGTAATTCCTCCTGAACTTCCTCAACTTGATGACGAATTTCAGGAGTTAAATCTGTAGCTTGTTCTAAATTAACATCCGCTAAATAAGTTGCTTCAAAACCATGGCTTAATGGTGTTTCCTCAATAACGACGGCTGTATTCTCGATAATTGTAGGAATATTTTCATCAATAGCGTTTGCCGTAACCGCTTCTGATTTAGTTTCATTGACTAATTCCGTTGCTTCAACCGCATCAAGTAAATTATCTTCGTCTAATTTTTCGCTTTCACTGACGTTAACCAACTCTTCAATTACTGCTGCTAATTGTTCATCTGCTGATTTATTTTTCTTTTTCTTAAAAAAACTGAACACCCGAAACCTTCTTTCAAAACCGATAAAACACTACATCTAGTGCGAATACAAAATTATAACACAATCTATAGCAATTAATCATTAATAAAATTTTTTAACTGAGCTTTTATTTGTTGCTCTAAATTAGTTAATTCAAGAACTGGATCATCCAATGCAATCACATTCATGCTCCGCAACCATGTAATTTGGCGTTTGGCTAATTGACGGGTTGCCGCCATTCCTTGCTCACGTAGTTGAGTAAGATCAATCGTACCAGCCAAATAATCCCAAACTTGACGATAGCCAACACAGCGCATTGAATTATGCTCGGCACTTAAGTTTGGATACTTAAGCTGTAGCTGCACAACTTCATTAATAAAGCCTTGCTGTAACATCTGTTCAAAGCGCAAATTAATTCGTTGCTGTAATAGCTCGCGATTAGTTGGTATGATGGCTAGTGGCAAATAATCACAATTTATCAACCCTGGTAACTTGTGCTCTTGCTGTGCTAGCGACATGGATTTACCCGTTAAAATACACACCTCAAGTGCACGTTGCACGCGTTGTACATCGTTGGGTTTAATTTTTGCGGCACAAATTGGGTCAAGTTCAACTAAGCGCTGATGCATCGCTAGATTACCAACTTGCCGAAATTCAAGTGTCAATTGTTCGCGTAAACTCGAATCTGCCTCAGGTAATTGTGAAATTCCATGTATTAACGCATTGTAATACATCATGGTGCCACCTACCAAAATTGGTAAATTACCCCGTTGATTAATTGCAATTATTTCCTGATTGCAAGCACGCAGAAAATCTACTACCGAATAATTGTCTAAGGGAGATAATATATCAATTAAGTGATGTGGAACGCGTGCCATTTCTTCAGCCGTAGGTTTTGCGCTGCCGATGTTTAAATCACGATAAATCAACGCCGAATCAACACTAATTATTTCAATGGGGTAATCTACTCCCAAGCGTAAAGCTAATTCAGTCTTGCCAACTGCGGTTGGCCCCATTAAGAAAATTGCTTTATTTTGCATGGATTACGGCTTGAAAATTAGCTTGCCAATTCTCAGGAAATCCCATTGCCGCAATATTTACGTCATAGACTTCAATCAATTTAACCAAATGTTGATAAAACGGCTGTTCAATTCCCAGCGTTTTTAAGACATATAACATTAACAATAAGACACTATAAATCCGACTACCCTCACATAAAGCGTGTTCCAAAGTATCATGCTGCTCATCTAAGATACATTCAAAATTAAAATGTCGATTCCAAATTCTGGTATGATGTGCCGAATAATTACGAATCAACGTTAAATTATCTAAAATTGACTGCAATAAACTAAAGTGCAACTTATAACGTCGCGCAATACTCTCTTTATCCGCAACTTGTTTTAAATTACGCAACCATTTACTTAATTGTCCAATCGTGGTTAATTCTATAGCAATCCACACTGGTGGCATTTCTGGATCATGATAACGGTGGTAATATTCGCTAACCAATAAATCACGGCTAACTTTGAGCTGATATTGAATTCGTTCAATACTATCATTTAAGAGCTTGTGGTCTTTGAATAATTTATAATCTAAATAAAAATGCGGACCATATTTCCAACTTAAATTAATGAATTGCGTGCGCACTGAAATTTCAATTTTTTCAATGGCTTCCAAAATTAACAAGCGTAATTGACTATCAAATTCATAAACTTTTACCACGTCACTGAATTTAGTTCCTAGTTGGTACTGTTGTGGGTTACCATTAATAAAAAATGGCACCGAATAACTCAATAAACGATGAAAATAAACCTCTTCCAAGAAGTCTTTCGCAAACGCATAATCATCAATTAGCATACCACGTTGGCGTAAAATGCTAATTTGCCCATCAACACTTGATGGATGACTGCTATAAATATTTTTATGCTCAGGCATAGCGTGTAACTTTGTTTTAATATTATTCATTAATTTAAGCCTTATCCTCTAAACTCAATAATATCCTTAATTTTCAGTTACTGAAAACTAATCCATTTTGATTGAACTAAGTTTAATGAATTGGTGTGTAAATCCAAGCCATCCACATAGGGTTTAACTAAGATCGTATAGGAGTTTTGATATAAAGGAATTATTCCATATTGCTCCATCGCCAGCTTCAACCCCTGCGCATATTCTTGTTGTTGAAGTTCGGGATTATTTTCCAATGCGGCGTTGGCAAATAATTCATCAACTATTGGTAAACATAAGTGTGAAATATTTAAGCTAGTGTTACAACTATACAAAGGTGTATAGGTAGTAATAAAGTTATAATCAGCGTCCCAGCTATTGCGTGCAATTTCAAAATCACCACTCTTACGTTTACTAACAAAAGTTGCCCACTCATAATTAACAACCGTAACTTTTACGCCTAAAGCTTTATTCCACATTGCAGCAATAGCCAATGCAACTTTCTTATTTTCATCATTATTACTATAACTCAAAGTTACTTCAAGCGGATGTTTTTCTGAATAACCTGCGGCAGCATAAAGCTGTTGCGCTGCAGTCACTTGTTCAGTATAGGGCTGATTTGTCCAATCATAGATAATTGAGCCGTATTCACCATCTTCTAAAGTTGGCGTTACATAACTATACATTGGAAATTGCCCTGCGTCCAAAATATTATTAGCTAACATTTTGCGATCGACGACCATCGACAAGGCTTGGCGTACGCGAACATCTTTAAATTTGGCTAATTGCGTATTAATGCTATAGTATGCAAAGCCTTCATTTTGCACCGTATTTAATTGTTTGCCCAAATTGGCTTTAATTAAGTTATATTGATCAATTGGAACATTCGCCGTAATATCTAAATTACCAGTTTCATACGCGGCTAATGCCGAATTTCGATCGGTATGCGCGGTATACTCAACTTGTGAAATTTTAACTTCTGGAGCATTGTAATAATACGGGTTTTTCAGCGCTTTAATCGTGCCATTAACAATTCGTGAGTCTAATTTATACGCACCAGTTGTTACGATATGTTCTGGATTAGTCCATTGGTTAGCAAACTTATTAATTACCGCAGATTCAAGTGCCGTTGTGACAATCAAAGCGGCTTTATTTAAGAAAGCTGGATCAGCTTGGCTTAGATTAACCTGTAATGTGTAATCGTCTAAAGCTTTAATACCAAGTTGATTGGGAGTTACTTTTCCAGCCATAATTGCAGGAGCATTTTGCAGATTTTGTAAAATAAATGCATAGGTGGTAACAGTTTTAGGATCAACCAAACGTTGCCATGAATAAACAAAATCTTTGGCACGAATTGGTGTACCGTCAGAAAATTTTAAATCATGGCGTAAATTAAAGGTATAAACTAATTTATCTGATGAAACCTTCCATTCAATCGCCATCCCTGGAATTGGTTGATTACTCTGATTAAGATCCAATAAGCCCTCAAAAGAGTCATTTAGCACGCGATAAGCATATGGATCATTAACTTTTTGGGGGTCGGTGGTATTGATATCAGCAATTAAATCAACACGTAAGCTATCTTGTGGATGAGTTTGATTATTTGATTTGTGACTACACGCATTTAAACCAACTAAAAGGCTCAATAATCCAAGGGTTAATTTTGCATTCATGGTTTATTACATCCGTTCAACAACAGGAATACCGAGTAAACTTAAACTAGTTTGTAAGGTCTGCGCACTCAATGCGGCTAATGCCAAGCGACTGGCTTTCGTTGAGCTTTCAACATCAGATCTTAAAATTGGACATGATTCATAAAATTTCATAAATAACCCCGCTAGTTCATAGATGTAGCCACATAAATAATGCGGGTAATTTTCGCGCGCGGCTTGTTTTAGACGTTCGGCAAACTTGCTAATTTGAAGCGCTAAGCGATGTTCTGCATCTTCTTGGATGTCGATTAAAGTTGGCGGAAAATCAACTGGACTTAAATCGGCTTTTTTGAAAATACTTAAAATACGCGTATAGGCATACAATAAGTACGGCGCAGTATTACCTTCAAAAGATAACATTTTATCAAAACTAAACACATAATCACTCAAACGATTTTTGGATAAATCCGCATATTTTAATGAAGAAATCGCTAATGTTTGAGCCAATTGCTTAATTTCACTGGCAGACCACTCTGGATTACGTTCAACAACCATAGCTTCTGCACGCTCAATTGCTTCATCAATTAGTTCAATCAATTTAACCGTACCACCAGTACGAGTTTTAAAAGGTTTACCATCTTCGCCCATCATGGTGCCAAACGCAGCATGCTCCATCAGCGTATTACTATTCGCTAATTCAGCTTTTTTAGCAACCACAAATAATTGCTTCATATGTAGCGCTTGACGTGAATCGATTACATAAACTAAACGATTGGCGTGTAACCTTTGTACTCTATCATGAACTGCCGCAATATCAGTGGTAGCATACAAATAACCGCCATCTTTTTTTTGTATAATAAATGGTGTTTCTTCTTTGCTACCTAAGTCGTCTTCACTCAAAAATACACATTTAGCGCCAGCGCTATCAATGGCTAAACCTTTTTCAACTAGCAATTTCACCATTGGCGCAAGTAAATTATTATAAAAACTTTCACCAACCACATCAGCAGGAGTTAAGCGAGTGTTTAAACGAGTATAGATTTCTTGACAATGCCCAAGTGAAACTTGAACAAATTGTTGCCACAATGCTAAAACTTGCGCATCACCAGCTTGTAATTTAACTACAAATTCGCGGGCGCGATTGGCAAAATCTGCATCTTCATCAAAACGTATTTTAGCTTTACGATAAAAATCTTCCAAATCGCTAAGTTCTATTGCATGCTCATTCTGAGTTTGTTTTATTTCCACCAAATAAGCGGTTAACATCCCAAATTGCGTACCCCAGTCACCAACATGATTACGGCGATAGACGGTATCACCCATATATTCAAAAATCCGTACTAACGCATCACCAATGACGGTACTGCGCAAATGTCCAACATGCATTTCTTTGGCTAAATTTGGTGCCGAATAATCCACCACGACAGTTTTCGTTTCTGAGTTTCTAACCACTAAGATATCATCCGCTAACGTTTGGGCTAAGTAGTCATTAGCTAAAGTTACATTGATAAATCCTGGTCCAGCGATTTCTAATTTAGCTATCATTGCACCACAATCAACCGCCGCAATAATTTTAACCGCTAATTCGCGGGGATTTAATTTTAATTGCTTCGCCGCAGCCATCGCACCATTAACTTGATAATCACCAAACTCTGGTTTACCTGATTCTTGTAACACCACGGCTACGCTTGCGGCAATGCCTAATTGATTAAAGGCTTGACGAAATTTATGTTCTAATTGTTGAAAAACTGTAATTTGCATGAGTAAACCTGATAAAAAAGATAGGCTTTATGACCTATCCTTGAGTTAAAATAATTAAACTGTTATTCTTGCGCCGCTTGCGGAATAATCCGTGCCAAGAGAGCTTTTTCCATACCATGGAGATTTGGAATTTTAACATAAACCCCACTGCCTTGAGCTACTTCAACGGCTTCATCTTTTTTATTATGCATAAGATTAAGCTCAATTACCCGTGTACCGCTTGGATGAATTAATTCAAGTTGATCACCAAGGCTAAATTTATTTTTAACCTCAATTAATCCCCAACCAGCAGCATCAACGCTCAATACTTCGCCAACATATTGACTGGCTCGCGATTTAGAATGACTATCTAAATAATTTTGATAATCTTCGGCATGGTGACGTTGTAAAAATCCATCGGTATAACCACGATTGGCTAAACCATCTAAATTTGCTAGTAGGCTTGGATCAAATGGTTTACCAGTTACGGCAGCATCAATCGCTTGACGATAAGCTTGCGCTACGCGAGATACATAATAAATTGACTTAGTTCGACCCTCTACTTTAAGCGAGTCAACCCCAATTTTAACTAAGCGCTCAACGTGTTGAATCGCACGTAAATCCTTGGAATTCATGATGTAAGTACCATGCTCATCTTCTAAAATTGGCATCATTTCACCAGGGCGACTTAAATCTTCAATTAAATAAGTTTTATTTGCGGCTGGATGACGATTTACACCACCTGCAGCAGAAAATTGTTGATTCGCATTGGCGATTTCTTGATTAAAGTCAAATCCATTGAGCAGAGTTACATCGCCATTATCGGCATTAGCCGTGTCATGAACTTTGTATTCCCAACGACAAGCATTGGTACACGTACCCTGATTTGGGTCACGACGATTAAAGTAGCCTGAAAGTAAACAGCGCCCAGAATAAGCGATGCACAATGCACCATGCACAAATACTTCAATTTCTATATCGGGACATTCTTGACGAATTTCTTCAATTTCGTCCAAGGATAATTCGCGCGATAAAATTATGCGGGATAAACCTTGGCGTTGCCAAAATTTAACTCCAGCAAAATTCACGGTATTGGCTTGCACAGATAAATGAATCTCTTGCTCTGGCCATTTATCTTTAACTAACATAATTAAGCCAGGATCAGCCATAATTAACGCATCGGGTTTCATGGCAATTAACGGCTCCATATCACGGAGATAGGTTTTTACTTTAGCATTATGTGGCAAGATGTTACTGGCGATAAACAATTTTTTACCACGGCGGCGTGCCTCGGTAATTCCATCTTGTAGTTGTTCTAATTTGAACTCATTATTGCGCGCCCGCAAACTATAACGTGGCTGCCCAGCATATACTGCATCCGCACCAAAATCAAACGCATAATGTAAATGTTCTAAGGTGCCTGCTGGCAATAATAATTCGGGAGCTTTTAATTTAGTCATCTATTTTCCAAAAACTTAAAATAATCCGTTATTTTAACACAGCCAAATCAAACTATTGAGAGTCTTCAATTCCAAATCCAAAACTAAATAGTGCTTCTGGCTACTTGATTTTATGTGCACTCATTAAGATCGCAATAAAAACTATCACCATTGAGCTGACATTGAAATACTTATCCTGCTTAAATTTAATTTCATTCAACAAATGATAGATACGTTAAAATAAATCTTTTGGTTCGCTAATGCACTTGTAAATAAGTCAATTTTTAAAGGTTTTACCGATGTCAATTCAAACTAATAAATTCAATCAAACATTGTTAATCAGTCTATTCTGTGCTACTTATATGAGCGCAAATGCCGCGACCAGCCAACCATTGGCGCCTGAACTGGCAACCGCTAAACAAACCAAAGCCCTAGTAAATGCAAAAAATTCGATGATTGTAACCAATAATCCATGGGCAAGTAAAGCCGCAGAGCAAATTTTAAAAGATGGCGGTAATGCCACCGATGCAGCGATTGCAGCAGCCTTCATGCTAGGACTTACCGAACCACAATCTTCAGGTATTGGCGGTGGTGGCTATGCATTAAGTTATCAAAATAAAGCTAAACAGTTAATTGCCTTTGATGGCCGTGAAACTGCACCTGCAAGTGCTTCACCCAATTGGTTTCTAGATGCCGCAAATAAACCCATGGATTTCGAATCTGCAATGTTAAGCCCACTCTCAGTTGGAGTACCCAGTGAAGTAGCATTACTCTATGCAATGCATCAAAAAAATGGTAAATTAACCTGGGCTAAATTACTCGCTCCTGCCATTGAACGGGCTAAGCAAGGTTTTCCAATGAGTCCACGCTTATTTAATCTACTCGTCGGCGATGAACAAATTCTTAAAAACAATCCACTAGTGCGTGAAGTATATTTTACTTCAACTGGGCAAGTTAAACCAATTGCCAGCATTGTTAAAAACCCAGACTATGCCAAAACCTTAGAACTGATCGCTAAATCACCACAGAATTTTTACACAGGTAAACTAGCTCAAGACATAGTTAAAACCGTAAACAATCAAGCAGGTAAAAAACTCTACACATTACGCGATTTAGCCGATTATCAAGTATTAAGTTATCCTGGTGTTTGCAGTTCTTATCGCGATAAATATATCGTTTGTTCCGTTCCACCATCCTCAAGTGGCGGTGTTGCGGTACAAGAATTAATTGGGATTTATGCACAAAACTCAAACATTACGGAATCACAAGATGTTAAATGGGTGTATAATTTTCTTCAAGCCAGTAAATTAGCCTTTGCCGATCGCAATCAATATTTAGCCGATCCACAATTTGTTCAACAACCAGTTAGTGGTTTACTCGATAAAAAATATATTGCTTCGCGCGCTAGTTTAGTAAATGAATCACAAGCTCTAATTACGCCTGTAGCCGCAGGTGTTCCAGAGGGAATTGATCCTCAATATGCACCAGATACGAATCCAAAACCACATGGAACTACTTCGATCTCAATTGTCGATAAAGATGGCAATGCAGTTTCAATGACCGTTACCGTTGAACATCAATTCGGCAGTCATTTATTTACCAATGGATTTTTCCTTAATAATGAATTGACCGACTTCTCGTTAAAACCAACTAGCGCAACCGGTCAAGCGATTGCCAATCAAGTTGAAGCTAATAAGCGCCCACGTTCATCAATTGCTCCGACCATGGTGTTTGATAAAGATGGTAAATTGGAAGTCGTGACAGGTTCACCTGGTGGTAGCCAAATTATTTGTTATGTGGCTAAAAACTTAATCCAAATCTTGGATTTGAAACAAGACGCGCAACAAGCGGTTAACTCAGGTAACTTATGTGCAGCTAATAACACGCCACAGATTGAAACCAATTCAAATTTAATCAATTTCCTACCCCAATTAAAAGCATTGGGTGAGTCGTATGTGCTTAGTGATATGGTTAGTGGTGAAACCAATATCGTGCGTACCACTGAGGGCTGGAGTGGCGCAGCTGATCCACGCCGTGAAGGTGTTGCCATCGGTAACTAATTAAGCATTTGGCGGTATT
>JAIETT010000211.1 GCA_019744945.1 Burkholderiales bacterium | reverse complement strand
GTCGAATACTTGCTCCAGTCAAAAATAGTCTGCTGCAATGTTAAGCCATAAATTGGCTGATGATAATATGCCGACATGCCAGAACTATTAAAATAATTTTCACTTATACTACCAGTTGCGTTAATTTGGGGTAATAATTGTGCACGAGCAATATTTTTTTGCTCCAGTGTAGAATCAGTACTCGCAATTTGCTTCAAGTAATCGGCATTATAAATCAACGCCTGCTGATACGCAGTGGCTAAATCAAAGGCATTAGCAATTTGACTAGCCCCAAACGTCGCAGCAAGAACTAGGAAGAGTTTTTTCATCACTTAATCTCCGAGGTAGAATCATGAATTTTAAACACCCAAGCATAAAGAGCAGGCAAGAATACCAAGGTTAAAATCGTTGCAATGAATAAGCCGCCCATCACAGCAACCGCCATTGGCCCCCAAAAAGCACTACTGATTAACGGAATCATCGCCAATATCGCAGCCGCTGCAGTTAACATAATTGGTCTAAATCTGCGTACAACTGACATTTTTATAGCGACAAATGGAGCGTCACCATTTTTAATATCACTTTCAATTTGATCAATCAAAATTACCGAATTACGCATAATTATTCCAAGCAACGCAATTATTCCAAGCATCGCCACAAATCCATATGGCGCATTTAATACAATCAAAGACAGCGTTACGCCTATCATTCCTAACGGAGCAGTTGCAAGAACTAACATTGAACGTTTAAAACTATTTAACTGCAACATTAACAATGTAAATATAATCAAGAGCATAACTGGATACAATGCAGCAATTGGCTTACTAGCTTTTTGTGAAGACTCCAAACTACCACCCAGATTAATATGATAACCCAATGGTAAGGTCTTTTCTAATGCTTGTAACTTAGGATAAATCGCCTGAGTAATATCATTACCCTGCGCCCCATCCACAACATCAGCCCGTACTGTAACAGCAGGAACACGACTCCGCCGATATTTAAGACTCGGCTCAGTAATAAAGACCGCTTTCGCAATTTGTCCAACTGGAACAAACGCATTTGTGGCAGTTTGAATCATTAGATTACTTAAGTTGCTTACTTGCTCGCGTTCTGATTTATCTAATTCAGCAACCACTGGAATAGTTTCGTCACGCTCTAAGTAATAAGTCATCGTTGAACCCGAAAGCAAGGTATTTAATTGTTGCTCCAACCCGCTTGAAGAAAGACCAATTTCTTGAGCTTTACTTTGATTAACCTCAAGGCGGATTGATTTTAAATCATCACCCCAATTATTATTAACATTCTTGGTATAAGGATTCTGCCTTAAAATACTTTCAACTTGATCAGAAATTTTCAACAGCTCATTACCATCTGTCCCAGAAATTCTGAATTGAATCGGGTAACCCACAGGAGGACCTAACTCAAGCAATTTTACTCGATATCTAACATCAGGATATTTAGTCGCTAGAATTTTATCTAAATTCTTCTGAACTTTTTCTCGGTCTTTACCACCTTTGGTCATAATCAAAAGTTGCGCAAAATTAGTATTTTCTTGTTGAACATCAAGGGTCAAAACAAACCTCGGTGCTCCAACTCCGATAAAGGTAGTCACTGCCTCAACGCCACTCTCTTTAAGCGCTAGTTTTTCAAAACTACTCGCTTGCGATTCGGTATTATAAATCGAAGATGAATATGGTAGCCACATATCAACCAACAGCTCTGGACGATCTGAAGCAGGGAAAAACTGTTGTGCCACAAATAATTTAAACATTACTAATGACAGAATAAACACACCAACAGTCGATAACACCACCGTTCGCTTAAATTTAATTACCCAATCCAAGAAAATTTTAAATTTATTATAAAATTTCGTATCAAACGGATCTTTACCAGCATGAGACGCAGCGATTTTTTTATATTTCTCCACTGGTAATAAATGAAAACTTAAATAAGGTGTAAAAATCACCGCCACAAACCATGACACCACCAATGATATTCCGACTACAGAAAACAAGGAGAATACGTATTCACCCGTGGTGGAACTATTTAACCCGACAGGTAGAAATCCAGCAACCGTAATTAAAGTACCAGATAACATTGGAAAGGCGGTTGACGTGTAGGCAAAAGTTGCTGCTTCAAATCTATCCATACCCTCTTCAAGTTTTTGCACCATCATTTCAACTGCAATAATGGCATCATCAACTAATAACCCGAGTGAAATGATTAATGCCCCCAATGAAATCCGCTGTAAATCAATCCCTAGCATCATCATAATAATAAAGGTTACCGATAATACCAATGGAATTGTTATCGCAACAACAACCCCAGTTCGAAAACCTAAACTCACAAAGCTAACCACTAAGACGATTAAAACCGCTTCGATTAAACTCTCAACAAACTCTTTAATTGATTTATCAACCACTTCAGGCTGATCTGCAACAACAGATTCTTTAATACCAACTGGTATTTTGGATTTAATACTTTGATATTTGTCAATAATTAATTGACCACTATTAATTACGTCAGCATTATCCTTTAAGACTACTCCCAATAAAATCACCGATTGCCCATTGTAATGCACTTTAGTTGATGGCGGATCAACAAATTGACGTTTTACATCGGCAATATCACCCAACCTAAAAATTTTTCCACTAACCGCAATTGGTAAACTTCGCACTTGCTCGACGTTCTCAAAATTCCCCGTCACGCGAACCTGAATCTCATCTCCCTGAGTGTTAAAACTACCTGCTGAATTAACTGCATTTTGATTTTGTATTGCTGTTAACACCTGATTAAGACTAACGCCTAAAGTTGATAGTTTGCTACTACTAATATTAACTGTAATTTGCTCAGACTGAGTTCCAATTAAATCAATTTTTTTAACACCATCAACCGCAAGCAACTCACGTTTAACCCCCTCGATAACACGCCTTAACTCTTCAAAATTATAGCCTGTTGCCTGAAAAGCAAAAATATTACTATATGTATCACCAAACTCATCATTAAAGTAAGGACCCTGTACTCCTGGCGGTAAGGTTGAACTAATATCACCAATTTTCTTACGTACTTGATACCATGAATCAGTAACATCTTTTCCTCGGGTTGTGTCCTCTAACTCAACGGTAATAATCGCTGAGCCTGGTCTAATTTGAGAAGATGTATTGTCTAATGTTTGAAGTTCCAACAGTTTTTTCTCAATTTTATCGACGACTTGATCTTCCATTTGTTGTTCTGTGGCACCTGGCCAGGTCACAGTTATCACCATTGACTTAATAGTGAAGTTTGGATCTTCACGTTGATTTAAATGGGTATAACTGTATACTCCAGCGATAAACAGCAAGATAAGAAAATACTTAACTAGTGGCTGATTCTTTAGTGCCCATTCTGAAAGATTAATATCTTTAAACGCCATCAGGATAACCTCATAAACTTGACAAAATAAAGTTAGCATTATACCAGATTTTAAACCATTACCCACCATCAACTTTTTTTCAGGAAAATTTAACCTAAAATAAGGTATAATTTAACCACTAAACAAATTTTAATTTTGAAGGTGAATATGAATAAAAAACTAGTTCTAGGTTTCTTGAGCCTTTCCATTAACTTGGCTCATGCTAATAACAGTACTTCATTCATTACAAGCACCAGCCAAGCTTACAGCCAAAATAATTTAGCGACACTCTCAACACTCGCCACAAATAACCCAGATGATAATTTAGCGACTTATTTAAATGCGAATGCCAATTTAGCTAAAAATAACCCGACACCAAGCCTAGATTTTATTAAGAACCACTCAAGCGGTTATTTAAAAAATGATTTAATCCACCAACTGTTGAGCTTTTATTTTAATGCACAAAATTGGACTGCCTATCTAGCACTTTACCCACAGCTTGCCAGCGACCAAGTTTCAAACAATGAAACCTGTGGTTATGACATGGCTAATTTTGCGACTAATAGCCCACAAGCCAGCAAAAGTGACTTTAATTACTTAATTGCAAATAAATTACCACTGTGGTGTATTTCACTAATTGCAACCAAACTCAATGCAGGCAAGCTTGATCAAGCTAATCAAGCCCCGTTTTTATATAGCTTAATCACCAATAACCAAATTGCACAATTCAATCAACTGGATAGTGTGTTTAAAATTGACTCTATTAATTTCTCTACCACAACTCCAACTAGTAATTTATCCAATCCATATCAAATCGTCTATCGGATTGAAAATTTAAGTCAGAAGAACCCAGAGCAAGCTTACGCCGAATTAGCCAAAGCAAACGTTGATCGCAGCACCAAACAATATCTCTACAACGTGGTGGCAGCAGATTTAGCTAGCCATCAATCCTTTGATTTAGCCACTAAAGCCATTCAACAAGGTAATTCACAGTATCTCTCTGATGATGAAAATGAATGGCGGGTTAGAACTTATTTAGCTAAAAATGATTGGCAAAATGTTTTAAGTAGCATAAAAAATATGCCAAATAAATTACAAAACAAGAACTCATGGTTATATTGGAAGGCTTATGCTGCAGGCAAACTTGGTCAAAAAACTACCGCTCAAGCCACCCTCCAAAAAATCCCTGTTGACTATAGCTACTATTCGTTACTTGCCCAAGCTGAGTTAAATGCTCCACTTAACCCAAGCTTTCATGCTGAACAAGGCTCTATCGCTGATATGCAATATGCAAACGACACTCAAATGAGCTTTGCATGGTATAAAACAGGCAAACAAATTAATAACAATACCTTAGTCCGCTTAGCTACCCAAAACCTCTACTATATTATTAGCCAATCGAATGATCGTGACGTGGCAACAATTAGCCGCAATGCGTTTAATTTAGGTTGGAATGAAATGGGGATTTACGCTGCTACTAAATTAGACATTGCTGATGCCAGCTTAAGCTTTCCAGTACTTTTTAGTCCACAATACAAACAAGCCGCTCAACAGATGGGTATAGAAATGACCTATCCAATGGCAATTACACGCCAAGAAAGCCGCTTTAACCCAAATGCATTGGCATTTGATGGCGGAGTTGGTCTAATGCAAATTATGCCTGCTACAGCTGCCTATATTGCCAAAAAAATGGGCTCAAGTAACTGTTATAAAACCTATAGCTGTAATATTCAATTTGGTTCATGGTATTTAGCCCACCTAATGAATAAATTTGGTAATAACATTATTTATGCCAGCGCAGGCTATAATGCTGGTCCTGGACGAGCTCATCGTTGGCAACAAGCCTTCCAAGATATGGACAATCGTATTCAGGTCGAATTAATTCCATTTAAAATTACGCGGGATTACGTTCAAAAAGTAACCACCAATAAATTAGTTTATGACAGTCTCATCAATAATTCACAACCTAATATGCTGGCTTATTTAAATAAAGTTAACAACAAAGCGCAAACATTTATAGTTGATGACGATAACAATAACGGTGATGCCACTGGCGCACTGGCTCAAAACTAGTAAGCAATGCAGATCTACCGAGTTGGCGGCTATGTCCGCGACAAATTATTAGGAATAAAACCCGATGACTGTGATTATGTTGTCATCGGTAGTACTCCAGAGCAAATGTTACAACAAGGTTATCATCAAGTTGGTAAATTTTTCCCAGTTTTTCTACACCCACAAACTCGGGAAGAATACGCTCTGGCTCGAACTGAGTATAAACAAGGAACTGGACATACTGGGTTTCAAGTAAATAGCTCACCCGATGTCAGTTTAGAACAAGATTTATTTCGACGAGATCTAACAATTAATGCTATCGCGGAAGATCAGGATGGCAATATTATTGACCCCTATCATGGTCAAGCGGATTTAAAACAAAAAACATTACGCCATGTCTCAACTGCATTTGCTGATGATCCATTACGCGTGCTGCGGGTAGCACGTTTTGCTGCCAAATTAAATTTTAGCGTCGCCGATAAAACATTATTTTTAATGCAACAAATGGCGCTAAGTGGTGAAGGATTAAGCTTAAGTCGTGAGCGGGTTTTAAATGAACTAAATAAAGCTCTTGAATGCAAATATAGTTATAATTTTTTTAGCGTTTTACGCAAAACTCAAAATTTAGGCATATTTTTCCCAACTTTAGCTCTCCAACTAAAAGATACTAAAAACTTTACTAAATTTATTCATGACCTCCAAATTTCAACAAATCAACTACAGCGTTATCAACTGATTGCTCTTTATTTAAGCACCACATTCGCTGAAAAGAACCTTACAGAAATTAGCCATGATAAGAAACTGTTAAAAATGCTCTATCAAACACAATTAATCCGTCAATTAAGTGAAAACCCTCAACTAAGCCCAGAAAACCAACTTAACTACTTTAAGCAACTTGACATTTGGCGTAATTATGCTCAATTTGCAGAGCTCTGTGCTAATTACGCAGAACACTTGAGCGCGTGTCAACAAACCAGCCGTTTAAAACGCCTTGAAGGCCTAATCAAGCTTGCACAAGAACTCAAAAATGCACCATTGCAAAAAATCGTAAGCCAACACAGTGAGCAGCCTGCAAAGCTTGCTCAAACGATCAAACAACTTTATTTAGACCTAATCTCTCAAACGAAGGATTTAGCATGATTACACCACACATCTCGCAACACACAATTGAACATATTAATCTACTTCTGAACGTTTTTCTCGTTATCGGTGTGATTGCGTGCTCAATTAGTGGTGCTTTACGTGCGATTGACTCTAAAATGGACCTAACTGGCGCTCTACTCCTCGCTTTCGTCATCTCCAATGCGGGTGGAACTTTTCGTGACTTGATATTAGCCGCCCCAGTTTTTTGGATTAAAGACAACTATTACGTTTGGTTAAGTTTAACCATTGGCGCCTTAACTTACATGCTCTTCTACTATGCACCTCAACTCTTGGCAAATCGACGTCTAAATCAGCTCCTGTTGATTACCGATGCGATTGGCTTAGGCGTATTTTGTATTGCGGGTGTTGAAAAATCCTTCATCATGGAACAACCAGCAGGAATTGCAGTAATTATGGGTATCTGGACTGCGGTTGGTGGCGGAATTATCGCTGATGTCATCGCTAATCGCGTACCGCTAGTATTTTCTAGTGAATTGTATATCACTGTCTCCCTATGTGGCGCAATTTTATATATTATCTTAAGCTTATTTATGTTCCACGCTTTAGCTGGATTTATTGCCGTAATCTTCATGGTCGCATTCAGAATGTTGAGTGTTAAATTTCATTGGAAATTACCAATAATTAATTCATAATTACATAATTTAATGTGACCTGTAGCCTTTTGGCACAATTATTTTTCAAATAAATTTCAATAACTTAACCATTATAAGCTGTTTTTACCTAAAATGAAGTTGACACTCTTTAAATAGCTTTGGTATAAATATGTCTGTATAAGCCTAATATTAATATTTTTATGGAGCTGTTATAATGAATAAGGCAGAATTAATTGACGCTATTGCTAGCGGTGCTGATATATCTAAAGTGAAGGCTGGCGAGGTAATTGATGCTTTCGTATCAACAGTTACTAGCGCATTAAAAAATGGAGATACCGTTACTTTAGTTGGTTTTGGATCTTTTACAACCGCAGAAAGAGCGGCTCGAACAGGTCGTAATCCAGCAACCGGAGAAGAAATTCAAATTGCAGCCTCAACTAGTCCTAAATTTAAACCAGGTAAACAACTTAAAGACGCCGTTGCTAAAAAATAATTGCTGCTTTAACATAAAGGTGCCTATTTAGGCACCTTTTAACATATTATGAATATAATTTGACTATATGCAACATTCCTCACTTAAATTATGCTAATTGTAACTAACCTTAAACAGCTAATACTTAGTATCTGTACGCTCTCGTTAATTGCTTGCGCCAGCTCTTCAAATGGCACTAGTAGCTATTCAAAAAGCTATAAAAACACCAAGAAAACCAGCTTACCCAAAGTTCCACCCAAAAAACTCCCTGGTGGTAGTGGTAGCAACTGGCGCTACTTAGGCAGCACAGATGATAATCTACTCGCAATTGAAATTAATGAATCAAGTATTCGCAATACTAATAAAATTAGTAGTTTTCAAGATCGCAAAACCGTGGTCACACCCAGCAAATATAATTATCAAGGTATGCCAAGTTACAAATATAATTTATCTTGGTGGAAGCTAAGTTGTTCTCAAAAACAATTTATTATTACCGCAAGCAGTGTCTATGATGTGTATGGTAATTTAATTAAAAACTATGCTTTTGATGATAATGAGCAATGGAGCAGCGTCACCGCTGGATCAATTGCAGAGCAGCAATACAACTATATCTGTAAGGGCTTAAATCGCACGCTTGGTTACTAATCCTACTCCAGCAAAAAATTGATGCGCTATTTACGTAAGAGTCTCTCTTCATTCTTAATTAAAAATGTCTGACAAAATATAAATTGCCAGACATTTTATGTTAAACACGCAGCACAGAGACTTAATCGAAGCGCTTAGAAACTATTATTAAGACGACTTTTTCATGCTACGAGCCATAAATCTAATTACCCCAGCCAGACTCAGTATCATTAAACTATAAATGATAATCGGATAATTTCCGTAACGTTGATACGGAGTAACTCCAACTCGCCCTTGCACATAATCTTGCAAAATATTTTTCTCAAAATCAGGTAACTTTGTCACAACTTGGCCATTTGAATTAATAATCGCGGTTAATCCAGTACTGGTCGCTTGAATAAAATACCGTTGATTTTCTAAAGCGCGAGCTTGAGAAATCTGTAAATGCTGATCCTCAGCAATGGTATCACCAAACCATACCATATCACTCAAATTAACCATTAAAGTCGATTGCGCCGCAGCATTAATTAATTCACTACCAAAGCCATTTTCATAACAAATATTAAACGCTAATTTTTGATTCGCTAAAGTTAGCGGTGCTTGATCATATCCGCCTGGGCTAAATCCTGTCATCGGAATATTGGCAAATGAAAACACCTTACCCCAGAACCATTTTAGCGGAACATACTCGCCAAATGGCACTAAATGCGCCTTAGCATAATATGGATAGCCTGCTTGAGTAAACACCGTTGCTGAATTAACATAATCACCAGCTGCATTAATCTGCCGCGGTAAACCAACTACCAATTCTGCATGATTCAATTTAGCTAAATTAATGATATCATCCAAGTAATGTTCTGGCAAAAATTCAGCAAAAGTTTGAATTGCAGTTTCTGGTAGAATAATAATATCCGCTTTACTGCGACTAATCATACTCGCATACATATCCAAGTGTTCTAAAAATTTCTTACTATCCCATTTCTCAGCACCATTTAAATTACCTTGTAATAGCGCAACTTTAGTTAATTTACCATAAGTTTGGGTATATTCTTTACCATGCAAATAATAGCCACTAATCGCTAAAATTACAAAATAAACAATTGACAAGCGTTGCCAACGAGTAATTTGCGGTTTAGGACTGACCATAATTTGGTGATTAATAATTACCAGGAATAAAAATCCGATAATACTTAGGCTTAGCCATGACACACCATAACTACCTAGCACTGGAAAATAACCTTGTAATAGAAAATTATTTACCTGAGTATAACTAATATCACTCCAAGAAAAACCCGCGATGAACCAACCGCGCAACCATTCACCCAACACCCAGCAACTTGGAAAAAGAATTAAATAATTAAACTCATTTGAACGCGTACTCAGTTTTTTAAATAAAAATATTACCAGGAGCAAGTATAGAGATAAATACACTACCGCGGCTAAAGTTCCTAGCGATGATGTAAACAGATCAATGCCAATTTCACTATGCAGAGCATAAAATACCCAGTAAACCTGTGAGCCAAAAAAACCAATTGCATAAAATAGCATTTTTAGAACACTCTGTTTTACAGAGGTTTCTTGCATAAACCATAATAAACCCAAGAGGGAAATTATTATACAAATCCCGCGATTAAACGGTGCATAGGCAAATACGCTAATTGCGCCAAGCGCGATTAAAATTAGATAGGTGGCTTTATTTGGTATTGTTGGCATAGTCATCTGCTAAATTAATAATTAAAGTATTGATTTTTTTGCTGTCCGCACTGGTAATTTCAATAGAACGGTCATCGATCTGGCAAATTTTACCAGTCGCAGGCACGTAACCAAGAAATTTAGTTATAAAACCACCGACGCTCTCAACTTGTTCATCATCCCAATTTAGTTCAGTGAAATTATTAAATTGCTCCAAGCCACAATAGCCCTTAACCCTAAAAACTCGTGGTTGTACTTCAACAATGGCATGTTCGCCATCAACCGAATCATGTTCATCGTCAATCTCACCAATAATTTGCTCAACAATCATTTCAAGGGTTACAATTCCCGCAACATTGGTAAATTCATCTACCACAACCGCTAAATGAATATGCTTTAAGCGCATTTCATATAGCAAACTATCCAATGGCTTCATATCGGGTACAAACATCGGTTTACGCAATAAATCATGTAAATTAAACTCGGCGGAATTGGCAAAATATTTTACAATATCTTTACTATGAAAAATACCAACGATATCGTTAATGTTCTCATCAATTACGGGAAAACGTGAATGCCCCGTTGCAAGAATTAATTGCATAATTTCTTCAATTGGGCTATTAATGTCAATTACATCGACTTCATGACGTGGCAACAAGATATCTTTGGCACGCATATCACCAAACTGCAACACGGCTTCCAGCAGTGGCATGCTATCTTTGTCAAAAACACCTGATTCGGCAGCGGTTTGTAAAACCTCTAGTAATTCACGACGGGTTGAGATCGGTTCAGCAAAAAGCTGCTGAAGTAATTTAGTTTTAAATAGTTTCATTTCTATCCTGATATGGATCAGCAAAACCCAAGTTCTGCATAATCTGACGTTCTAATAACTCCATTTCCTCGGCTTCATGATCGATTTGATGATCATAGCCTTGTAAATGCAAAAGTCCATGAATAAGCATGTGAGCATAATGCTCAAGTGTTGATTTAGACTGCGCATGCGCTTCTTGAAGAATAATCTCATCACATAAAATCAATTCTCCACTTAATAAATTAAATTGTTCACGCGCATCAGGATACTCTAATGAAATTACATTAGTCGCTTTATCAATACCACGATACTCCAGATTAAGCTGTTGTGAACCAATTAAATCAACAATTGAAATCGAAAGAATAACATTTATATATTTTTGCTGCATACTCGCACGAATTAATTTCTCAATTTGACTACGTTTTGGTTGATGAGCTGGTGCGCTAGCGCGAATAAGACTAAATTTTAACATAAAAGTTCCAAACTAAATTTATGAGACTTTAAACGAAGTAGAAAATATTAAGCGTTTTGAAATTTATTGAGATTAATCATGAGATGGTACAAATAAAAAAAGCCACCACTAACGGTGCCAATTTTAATTTTACAACTTGAGACTTTAAAGATAAATAGGTAGAATAGATGGTGCCGCGAGCCGGAATCGAACCGGCACGGAAATCACTTTCCGAGGGATTTTAAGTCCCTTGCGTCTACCTGTTTCGCCATCGCGGCACTGTTAGACACCATCTGTGTTTTGGAGGCGGGGGTCGGAATCGAACCGGCGTCCACGGCTTTGCAGGCCGCTGCATAACCACTCTGCCACCCCGCCACTACTGGCGCACTTGCAACATAGTGGAGCGGGAGACGAGACTCGAACTCGCGACCCCAACCTTGGCAAGGTTGTGCTCTACCAACTGAGCTACTCCCGCA
>JAIETT010000063.1 GCA_019744945.1 Burkholderiales bacterium | reverse complement strand
GTTGTAATTGGAACCATTGCAAAACTTGATATTGATATTGTGCTTAAAATTAGTAATAATTTTTTCATGATTAAATCCTTTAATTAAATTGTGGGACATACTGGAAAACCATATTCAATACTAAATACAAAATGAGCTGGCTCAAATCTACAAATATCATATGGTGACCAAGCATAAGGTGATGGATCAAGCGATGGAATTAATGGTAGTCCTGAATTAACTGCTAATAACGAAGCATTATATTTATTATATAAAAGTAAACATGCCGCTTCTTTAATTGGGTTGCCTGTTGGTGGTGTTAAAATACATGTTGTATAAACTGTGTCACCCTCAACATGAGAAATTGCCATTAGAGCCTCATTAGTCGGGTCGCAAAACCC
Organism: Burkholderiales bacterium; assembly: GCA_019744945.1. Lineage (GTDB taxonomy): Bacteria > Pseudomonadota > Gammaproteobacteria > Burkholderiales > UBA11063 > Aquella. Next base: position 11,350 of record JAIETT010000063.1, on the reverse strand, counting down.
AACTAATGGACTAATCATTAAAATAGTTAACATTAGCTTTTTCATGACTAAACTCCTTGCTTATAAGGTTTTAAGATAATATCAGCTGTAAGCATAATTGTGAACTTATAACCTTGGCGCACAGTGATTGTTGGTGCTGTGTTAATGTTTTTCTGTGTAACCATCATACTAGTTTGACCAAGTTGTTGACCTAAGCTACCCGCTACAGTTTGACCAACGCTAGGATTAGGATTAGTAAATCCTATCCCACCATCAGCAACGTTTGCATTTGTATTGTTTTGTGAATACTGCATACCAGCAGTAATTACGCCCATTACAAAGCTCATACCAAACAAACGCCAATAGTGATTATCAACTTGATCATAAAAGCCAGTGAATCCGCTCATATCAGAGCCTTGGATACCTTTTAAATCCATTGAATAACCATTTGGGTAGATAACCCGTTGCCAAGCAACTGCAAGGCGATTATCACCATAAGCCACACCGTTAGAAAATGTACCAACCAATCGCGAACCCTGAGGAATTAATAAATATTGTCCGCTGATTGAATCATAGACATTTTCGCGAACTTGGGCACTAACCGTGCCGCTTAGTTCTGAATTAATCCCACTAATCATTACCGCTGGAATAATTGATGTTGCTTGCAACATATACGGAGATTTAGGGGCTAGTAATTCAGCATCCGAGACCGCCACGTTTTTACTACCAGATCCAGCGCTTTCATTAGATTGAGCTGAGTTATTACTAGCAAGAGCGCCACCACTAACAGCTTGAGAAGCATTAGCTTTGGCGCTTGTATTACCACCCATTGATGATTTTGAATTTAACGCATCAAACGATGTTTGTAAACGTTTGATTTTTGCCTGTTGCTCCATTTTCTTAGCAGCAATATCATACTCAGTAGGTGTTGGTGTACTACTATTTAACTTGTTTGTGCCGTTTACCAATATGATTGGTGCGCTAGCATTACCGCTTGTCATAGTCGCACTTTCTACTGGTGGCGCGTCAGATTTTGTACCAATTATTTTAGTGATTGTTGATGAATTTGCATTATCATTAATCACGACTTTTTCTTTTTCTCCAGTCTCATTTTTTGGCATTGCATCATCATTGGTTATAAAGTATAAAATTCCACCCATTGCAATACCAACGAATGTTAAAGCCACTACTACGGTTTTTTTATTCATTCCTGATGGCAGAACAATGTTTTTTAGTTTGAAGCCCATTCTGTTCTTCCTTATTTATGTCGAATTGTTATTTTTTGTTCGTCATCGTCTAACCCTAAAATCAATACACCAGCATCAAACATTTTATGTACAACGTAGAACGGTTTTTTATACTTGAAATTCACTGTTTCAAGAACTTCATCATCTGAGCCGAGAACATAGAAAGCTGGTAAATCTTTAGTCCGTATTGAATCAGGCATTTGAATATACACAAAAGTACCGTCATCAAAAACTTGAACTGGGTTAAAAGGTGCAGATGTATCACCGCTTACTTTATAATTAAAGTGCATATTGCGTGGATCAATAGCGGGCATTGCACCGTCAGTTAAAATTTCGTCATCTTTAGCTTTTGCCACTTTGCGCGTATCTTCTATTTGCTGCATTTGATCCGCAGGATAATAAAAGCCAACTCTTGATAAATTCGCGCTATCACTAGAATACAATTTAATGTAGTAAGTACGTTTATCAGTGGTAGCCAATAAAGTAGTATTTAAACCCGCATAAGTTGGTTTTAATACAATATGTGGAATTGCAGCAGCATCGCCACCAGAATAAATTACAGGTAATGCACCATCTCCCTCGTTCCAACGTACACTATCACCAATCATTAAACCTTTAACAATTTCACCCGCTTGAAGTTGAATATCGCATAATTGCAATGGTTGGCAAGTTACTTTAGGTTCATATTGTCCGTAAGGAAATAGCACTAAACCATCTTTATTTAATACGGGGCTTGGCGTGCCACCGTCTTGCCATTTTTTTGATTCTTTGAGCGCGTCATTAGCCACAGATACTTTTGAATCATAAATTAATCGTAGAGAGTTATTTTTTTTGTAGTAAGCAAGTTTTACTCGTCCATTGGTTGATTTATCAATATAGTTTTGTAAATCACTAATATTGGTATTGTCCAAGTTAAAATTTACTTGTGAATTTTGTGCTCGCCCCAAAGCTGGTAAAATCCTGATTGTTGGATCATAATCTTTTAGTGATTGTGGTACTCGTGAAACATCACCGCCATAAATATAGTCAAAAGAACTTTTGCCTAAAAAGCCTTTGCTTTTATTATTTGATGTGCGTTGAACTCCTTGAATACTTGAACTATCAATAGTTCCAGCATTATTTGAAATAACAACATCTTGTTCAGCAATTGGTGTTGTTTGCACTTCGTTTGTTTGAATGATTTTAACTGGTTGTGGTGGTGGCACAGTCGCACACCCAGTCACTACAATACTTGATACCATTAATGCTAATAACACTGTGTTTAATTTTTTCATTTTGTCTCGCTTCCTATTTCTTTATTAATGTTAATATCAGTGATAACTAATCCAAGTGGATTACTGATCATTGCTTCTGAGTTTTTAAAATCATTGTTAATTTCATAGGTAATTAGTCCTACATAACGACCTAGTTCAATATTTTGACTAGTTTCAGTCCATTGAATCTGCCATAGACCAAGTTTTTGTGGCATAATGGCGGTTACATTTACAATTACTTCTTTAGTTCCAAATGCTTTATAATTAGCAATCATCATTGGTGCAAATTTATTAGCAAATAATTGTTGCGTTGACATAAAAGATACTCGTTTAGCAAATTGGCTTTTTATATCTTTTGATTGTGGCACTTCACGTAATGCCATTAAAAAACCAGCTAATTGATTGGCTATCATCTTATTATCAACGTGCATTTTTTGCTGTGCTAGCCCTAATGCTGTAATTCCACCAGACGCATCTTCCTTAAACATCATCGGCACTACCGTTGGTAACTGGGCTGCGTAAATCATTCCACATACTGAAAATAGCGTTATTACATTACTGAACCATGCTACGTGTTTCCATGATGCAACTTCAGATTTTAATGAATCAGTAGTTTTTGCATAACCTTGTTGATTAGTGAAATACGGGTTATTATCCGCATTCAGTAATTTAGGCAATTGTTTACCTACTTGGTCTTTTTTAGACATTTTGGGGCGCTCCTTTATTTTCGATTAATTGATTATGTTTATTTAGCCATAACTGTTGCACTTTTGATAAATTAAAACGATTTAACCAATAATATGCAAATTTATTGCCATGTTGAACTTTGAGATCTCTAGCTATTGCAATATCTTCAACCGATGAATAACCAATAAAAGCTAAAGTTATTTCTCCTAATGCTAAATTAAACATTCTGCTACCCAAGCTTGACATGTAATAATATTCGCGTTGCGGTATGCCGTTAGCGATTAAAGATATTTGCTTTTCGTTTAAGCCGTATTGTTCATAAATCTTTGCAATGTTTGGTTTTTGAGCTTCTGGATTAGGCATTAAAAAATTAGTTTTGCAATTATCAATTAATACATCAAATATTTCAGAGTTTAAAATATCTGATAGTTGAGTACTAGCAAGTAAAATCGCAACATTCAATCTACCAATTTTACGTAACAATTCATCAACAATTGATTGGAATACTTTATTTTTTAATACAGACCAAGCTTGAGCTAGAAGAATCAAAATAGGTGAGCCATCCGCATTACGTTCAATCATATGAAATAAATAGCGAATTGCTGGGATTAATGTCTCATCACCTTTTTTAATTAAGTGTTGTAATTCAAATACTGTAAATGTGCTGAAAGTTAAATCATCTTTTTTAGCATCAAAAATAGTAGATTGAAGCCCACCACCGCCACCTATTGTTGTATAAGGCTTAAATACTTCTGCTAACGCTTCATCTTTTGATGTTATTTGATAGTAGAAATATGACATAGTTCGTTGTTCTGAGCTACCCTCATCACGAATAATACCTAAAACGTCAGTAATTACTGTTCTGTGATTTGATTGAATCTTAAAGCCATTTAACAAACAAATTTCAACTAGCCAATCAGATACAAAGCTAAAATCTTCGCTTTTATCTAAAAACTCCAAAGGTTTAAATGAAATATTTTCGTGTTCACTTCCAATATCATAATGAGTACCATTCATTGAGTAACAAAGCGGTAAGCTGCCATGTCCATTATCAAAATAAAAAACTTTAGAGTTTTTATAACGGGTATGTTGAGTTGCTATAAAGTTCAAGATTTTTGTTTGATCTCCATTACCAAGAATTAAGCCATGTCCAACATCTCCATTATGTAAACAAACTCGAAATGGTGTATTACCCGTGGTTGAAGCATAAAATAACGGTGGCGCATTTTTAGCCTCTTGATAGTAACGGCATGGATTTTCATTAAATCCAGCCCACGTTGATGTAGTTGGCATTAAATCTGCCAAATTAGTTGAGTGCATAATCCATTTACGAATATTTGGGCGCACCATTGATGGTAAGCTTCCTAAAAAAGCTTCTAAACAATGGGCTTTTTCAACCCTAGCAATCAAATTCAAATTATTAATTAGGTTTTTTACAATTTTAGTTTTTTCAGCTAAAGCGATTTGATCTTCTTCATAAATTATAATGCTAGAGGTGTATTTACCAAAACGAATACCGCCAATTTCTGAAAGCTCTCTAGCTTCTTCTGCATCTTCAAAGTAAGTATCGGCACTGCGATTTACTTTGTGTGACGCATCGCCACCAAAATGTTCAGTTGCCATTGAGCCAGCAGATTTTCTTTTTTGGAAATGTAAATCTGCTATTTTTGCAATCATTTTTTCAGCATGGGCTTTATCTAAGAAAATATAGCGAGTATTCCAGCGATAGCAAAAACCTAGATCGTTTAGTTGTTTCAACATCGTTGGAAATGATTTAGCTGGAAAATTTTCACCAAGTGAAATAGCCCGAACAAATTTTTCACCGACTTTAGGATCAAATCCATTAATTAAATCTTGATTAGCTACTACGTAACTAATTTCAGTAAAGTGTTCTACTGGATTATGAAGTTCAAACCAATCACCAGTTACGCAATAATTTAAATAACTCAACATTTCATCATCTGTCATTTGTGATATTTTAAACTTCGTTTCTAAAATACCTATAACATCTAAAACTTGTTCACGAAATACAGCAAGATATTTGGAGTAATCAACATGCTTACCTTTAGTTTTTTCTTCAGCTTGCAAAAATATCAATCCAAGACGTGATTCAAAATCTGCTGGTGGTAGCCAAGTGAAATTCATCACGTAATTATTTTCATAATGTGTATCTTCTAAGTTATATTCAAATCGACGTTCTTCATCAATAATATAACTAACTGCATCTGTAAAATGACACTCTTCGGGGTCAATATATCCAGATGATTCAGAGCGAATACAATCAAGGTGGACTGTCCAGCCAGTACCAAGTTTGCACATTGCCATGTTGATGTATTGGCTCAAGTAGGATAAATCATCATCTGTTGACGAATCTAAATCTTGTCCGCGAAACCATAGCGAGGTTAGTAAGCTTCCATCCGTATTTAAAATAATGCCTGAAGCTACAAATTTATCGTAAATTAATAAATCAGATACGCCATATTCTTTAGACGTAAAAGCGTCTAATGAAACAAGCTTATTGATGAATTGTTTAGTGTTGCTAAAAATATTGAAAATATTTTTAAACGGTGTTTTTGCCATAGTAGAATCCCTTAATTATCAAGATTTTTAGCATAAGATTTTTTCCCTGGCCACATTGCTGTGCTAGGGTAAAAATCCTGATAACTCAAATAACGTATTAAAACTTTAAAGAAAAACGGATCTTTGTTAGTTAAGTATGCGAGTATTCCTGTTAGCACCGCAAAATAAACAACTCCGACTATTTTTACAATAAAACCACCCTCTACTATTAGCAATAATGAACTCATCATTATGATTATAAATGGGGTACGTTCACACCCCATCAATAGTATCGGCTTCCATAAGGAACGATGTATTGTTATAGTTCTCATGATCTAGAACGCAAAACCTTGAGAGAAGTTAGCGCTAAACCAACCCCATGCACCCATGATCAAGCCAATTGCTAGAACAATACCAAAAATAGTATTTGCTAAAGCTCCTTGTGCTTTGCCTGAACCAATCACAACCCCACCAATCACAATCATTAAGATGCCACCCCATTTAGCAAACATCTTAATTCCGTTTTGAAATTTTGAGCCTTGATCATCAAGTTCTGTAATTCCTGATGAATCGGTCGCATGAGCAACTCCAAACATAAGAATCATTAATAGCGCACACAAAGCAATTGCTTTTAACCATTGCTTTAGTTCATATCTTTCTGCGGTCATTTGTAACGTGTTACCCATTCTTAAACTCCTTAAATGGTAATAAAATTAAATAATGAATATAGCCATGATGTTTTTAAAAACATCTCTAATAACACTGAACTAAGCCCCCTTTCTCTTGGTTAAATTAGTAGATTCAAGCTTTACAGTTTTGTCTTGAATAACATAGATTTTTACGAGATTAAAATCCATACGGTTTTTAGATTGAGCCATTTGCGGTAAAGTTGTATAGACATGATTTTTATTAAACATCTCATTAACTTTTTTTGCATAACGCAAATTTTCTGAATTAAAGAAAACTACAGATACCCCAAGTCCTTGACGATGAACATAATCAATTACAGATTTAATCCGTGGATCATTAACATCTATTTCATCTAATTCAGGGTTTAGTGTTATTGGTTCATTAGTAACTGCTATAACGGCTGATTCTGGGCTACCAATTGCTTTGGATGTGCCATATTGGTAGTTGGTGTTGATTGTTGCATTAGCTGTATTCAAACCAACAAGTAGGCTAATTAATAATACAGATTGAAAAGTAGGCTTCATTTTGATTATTCTTTCAAATATTGTTAGTATTTCTTTATTGATGAGGTAAATAACTGTCGTGTACAATTTTAACCACTTCAAAATAAGTGACTTTATTGAAATAAAGTTCTGCTAAAGATAAGTTTTGATCATCAAGTAAAACTACCGCGTTCTTTTTAGTGAAGTTTAGTAATTCAAGGCTGAGTTGTGGTTCGCGAGTAGTTTTGAGTGAACCACTTTTAATGGATTCAATGATTTTTTTAGTCTTGGATATAGAATAGAGTAGTTTGATAACTAAGTTTAAGTCACTAGTTAATATGCTATACATAATTATGAATTGATAAACCAATGATATTTTTTCAAGATCACCAGTGTCTAGATTTATTGGAGATCTTTGAATTAAGCGTTCTGCGAGCTTAGTGCTGCACTCAATAAGTTTCTCAGGATTCTTTTTAATATATTGAGTTAAGCTCCAGATTATGGTTGCGTTACTGATCATTTGATGCTTTCCTATTGCTAATTTTATGAACAATAGGATTTTACGGTAGGGTGAGTAAAAAGCTACCCGAATAATCCCCCTAAGGGCAATTTAGTTAAATTGGATGATATGATTCCGTTCTAGAGAGTTAAAAGGGATACAGTTTTTTTGAGTAATTATTTCAGATGATGCCATAGATACCTGTTGTATCATTGAATTTTTATCTGTATCAATATATCCATGAGATCTAAATAAGTTATACATGAATTTATCATTATTTTGACCATTTCGTGCTTTATGAAAATTAAAGATCAAATTTGCAAGATTTTTTTGGTTAATTTTTTCTGAAGTCTTTGATGGAATGAATGTTGACAATGATTTTAAAGATTCATAAGCAAAATAAATTGATTTATTTTGTACACTGTCTTTAAGCTGAGTAGTTAAATTTAATATTTGGTTCGTGAGGTTATCGCAAAAAATCCCAGAAATAAATTTAGTAATTTCTAAGAAATTATAAAGCTTAATAATTTTAACCTCACTGCAGCCGATTATCTTTTTTTCTACCATTATTAAAATTAGGTATATTGCTGGAATTTTTAATAAGTGATTAACACTAATAGTTGAGTTAATCGCGCAAAGCCCGCAACCATATTCATTTATAATGGTGCTAAAGGTCTTAATAAACTCATATTGGTAGTTTTTATCATTATTTAGGATTGAAATTACATCTAAACCAAAATACTCATTATTTTCATCTCTTGCAAATTGAAAATCTTTAATTAGATTTGTATCAAAATCTATAATCTTATTACTTAATGTTGTATGGATTTGATAAGTTGGATCAAACGCCTTACTGAAGAATTTTAGAGTTTCTTTATTTATATTTTCTATTTTCATGAGTACAACCTTTAAAGACATCAAAGACTATTAACAATAATTAAAATTAACCTAAATGCTTAAATAAATCTAAAAGCAACTGCTCGCCCTTACAATCATCGCCAACGTCGAGCCGTTTTCCGAAATTCCACGCCCAGAATAAGTAACAAATGTATTTAAAGTTTGGCATGTTTTTAATAATATCGCGTCCAGGTGTTTTCAGTTGCTCAAGAACTGGTTGAAGCTCTATCGGTACGCTGTTAATTCGGGTTAATTTAATTCGATGCACCAGATCGTCAAAGCCTTTTTTACGCGCTGGTTTTGGCAGTTCATCATATTCTTTAAATTGCAACTGATGAGTTAATTTGATAATAGTTTGTTTTTCTTTATAGAACCAACTTGGGTTGTTCAGCACATCACGTAAATATGCGTGTTGATTTTCAACTGGTTTACCGCCATTCTCAATAGAGCGTTGAATTCTTTTAGCCACATATAAACAGGCTGATTCAACATCTAAAGTGGTTGATTTAGCTTCTTTTTCTAGTTTGAGTTTAAAATCTTCAGTTACTTTTAGTTCGGTTTCAATAATTATATTAGTTTTTCGGCGTTCTTTTTTCTTGAGTAAGCTAGCTGAATTACTAATTAAAAGATAGGTATATCGTCCTTTTTTGGCAATATCAAGGGTTGAAATTTCTTTTAAGTCAATGAGTATTTTTTTAAATACTCGTCTAAAGTGAGCTGTTTGATCAATTGCGCCACCAAATAAATATTTAAGCTCATCGATGTCATAAACATTGTTTAGGTTTTTTTGGTATAAATTATAATTTTGGTAACTAAAATAGTTATATACATCTAATTTACGGGCACTGGTGAACGTATTAACGGCATGTTCTGAGATAGGTACGCTATTGTTTTTTATTAGCTCAAACATCTCATCGCTTAGTGTGATTTCGGTTTTCCACTCTTGATTGTCATCATGTAAAAATGAACAATCGCCAGCAAAGAACTGGATTGCTGTGTAAGGCAGCCGCGATGCATCATTAGGATTGCTGTAGTCAATAGTTAGATTGCAATTTACTAGGGCTTTTAACTGTAAATTAATTGCATCTGTCTCTTTTTTGCAACACGCGTAATTTATTTTTAATATTTCTTTATGGAATTGAGATTTTGAGCGTGGTAACTTAATTATTTTATTTTTTTTGCGAGTTGATATTACTGATTTGCAGAGGTGTGAAAAAAATCTTCTTGGGTACATTCCAGAGGGTAAAACATCCGCTGGATTATGAAAAGATACCGTTAGTTTGTTATCACCGATAGTAACGATCTTAGTGTATTGACTTGGGGTGTTTGGTGTTGGTGGTGTAGCTAAATAGCTAGAATTCTGTTGTGGAAATGGTACATGTATGAATGGTGATATAGTATAAGTTACATCTTCAATTAAGGCAGCGTTTGCAATTTCATTATTTGCTTGTTTAATGTAGTTAACAGACTGTTTATATGGGATATTGTGTGGTATGTATATTGATTCATGTAATTCGCTACAATGTATATTGTAGCAAAAAACTTAGTTATCGGGTAGAATAACTAACTTATAACAAATAATCAATTAAGGACATCTGAACTTATGCTAATTTACCCGTCGATTAATCCTGTTGCACTAAGTATTGGTCAATTTAATATCCACTGGTATGGCGTAATGTATTTGCTGGGTTTTTTATGTTTCTTGTATGTAGGTAAATGGCGGATTAAACATTATGGTCATCCTGTTTTAACTCCTGAAATGATGGATGATTTTTTATTTTACGGCGCGCTTGGAGTTATTTTAGGTGGGCGTTTAGGCTATTGCTTATTTTATCGTCCCGAAATATATTTGCTACATCCCTTGGATTTATTTAAAACGTGGGATGGTGGAATGTCATTTCATGGTGGCTTAATTGGTGTCTGCCTTGGTGTTTATTTTTTTTCACGTAAACTAAAGTGTAGTTTTTTATTATTAATGGACTTTGCGAGTGTCTTAGTGCCAATTGGCTTATTTTTTGGGCGGGTTGGTAATTTTATTAATGGTGAATTGTGGGGACGTTTATGTGATCCAAATTTACCTTGGGGTATGCTTTTCCCAGATGGCGGACCATTTCCACGTCATCCTTCGCAAATTTATGAAGCTCTAGCTGAGGGAATTCTATTATTTGTAATTATGTTGTGGTTTATTCGTAAGCCGCGCGCAATTGGGCAAACTTGTAGTTTATTTGTCATTTGCTATGGCTTAATTCGCTTTGGTTTGGAGTTTTTCCGTGAGCCAGATTTATTTGCAACCGCGGTAGTAAAAATTACAGGACTTTCTTTAGGGCAGTTATATTCTATTCCGATGATAATAATCGGTGTGGTATTTTATGTTTGGGCGGGAACTGGTAAGTTTAATTCCGCATCACTTCAATCTAACTAATTTTATATGGTGTTGTTAGTATGTTAATGTATCCTCAATTTGATCCAGTTGCACTTAGCCTAGGTCCAGTTAAATTTCACTGGTATGGTCTAATGTATGTGCTTAGTTTTATGTTCTTTTTATATGCGGGTAAATGGCGAATTAGAAAATATGGCCATCCAGTTTTAACTGAGAAAATGCTTGATGATATTTTATTAAGTGTCGTGATTGGTACGGTAGTCGGTGGTCGTTTGGGATTCTGTTTATTTTATCAGCCAGCGTTTTACCTCGCTAATCCGTTTAAAATATTGCAAACTTGGGATGGCGGAATGTCATTTCATGGCGGAATGATTGGGGTTTTTGTTGCGTTGTATTTATTTGGTCGGCGGATTAAAAGTAATTTTTTTGTCGTTTCAGATTTTTGCGCGCCATTTGTGCCGATTTGTTTATTATTTGGTCGAATTGGCAATTTCATTAATGGTGAATTATGGGGACGCTTTTGTAGTTTAACTTTGCCGTGGGGGATGGTATTTCCTCAATCTGGTTCAATGTTACCACGTCATCCATCACAAATTTATGAAGCCTTAACTGAAGGTGTTTTGTTATTTTTAGTTTTGTTAATTTATACGACTATAAAACCACGTAAGCTGGGGCAA
>JAIETT010000033.1 GCA_019744945.1 Burkholderiales bacterium | reverse complement strand
ATTTAGCCTCTTCAAGCGCGACATTCATAAAGAATAAATCTTGTGTTTGATCCATTGTAAACTCCAAATAAAATAAGTAAATAGTAGATAGTATAACTTAAATGACCGCTGGGTGTAAATTTACCAACCTGTGATTAATTGTATAACGATTGATGTGCTTATTTGATATAATGAATATGTTATAATTATCTAAAGAAATTTGATCTTATTTAGTTTTATTCTCGTCATTACTTTCAGATAGTTTGGTTGTTTTCATTTTATTCTATTTAGGGGATTACTTCTGAATATCTAACAATGATTCCAATGAATATGTTGATAAGTTATATTCTATAATTGTTAATTTTATTAAAATGGTTCCAAATATGAACTCTAATACAAAATATCTCGAATGTGTGATTAGCAAATATCGTGATTTGGACGAACTCACTCTTTTAGCCCCGATTGCCATTTATGATTTGAGTCAGGTCGTTGCTTTTAGTAGTAAGCAATATAAGCAGGCTCGTGGAGTTCAGGCTAATGAAGGTAGTAGCGGGCTGCCAGATGAATTAGGGCAATATTTTAAGTCACAATCTTTAAAAGAGCAAGAAGACATAATTAGTACTAAGACGTCAAGCTATTCAATTAATTTTAATTACTACGATGGTATTGTCCAGCCCTATACAACGTATAAGAAGCCCTTGATTAATCCAGATAATGATGAAGCGGTTGGTTTGTACGTCGAATTACGCAAGATATTATATACAAATTTAAAATTTAGCATTCTTAAGGCGCTAAATGTGTATGACTTTTCAGTGAACACTAATTTCAGAAAATATAATTTAAGTAAGCGTGAAAAGCAAGTTATTTTTCTTTTCATTCATGGTTTGACGAGCCAAGAAATTGCTAGTGTTATTTCAACCGCAGAAAAGAAAACCATCTCTAAAAGTGCAATTGATGCAGTTTTTGCTAATCAGTTACGCATTAAGTTTGATGTTTATACTCGTGATGGTCTATACGATAAATTAATTAATTTAGGCTTTTATCAAATTATCCCGCAAGATTTAATGGTGAATATTAAATTACCTGCTGGACATATTGATGTTTATTAATGTGATGAGATTATTAAATTTCTAGTGTAAAATTAAGATGCTATTAGAATGAACAGATTTCTTTGCTTGTACAAGTGCGGAGCTTAGCAATTGCATTTAGCATTTTACAAAATCTGTTCTTATTCCTTGGGCTAAAGTTTATTGGGCTGGGGTTTGATAAGGGTAACCTTGATCAAAAATTGCCTGCCAATCTTGTTGATAAAGTTGCGCTAATGCTTGATTATTATGATAAATTTGATAGTTTTCGGCATTTTTTGTTTGTGCTGAAGACGTATAATTATAGCTTCCTGTTTCTACAGTATTACCATCTACAATCATGTATTTATCATGTAATAATTCATAGGATTTATTTATCCTAACTTCAATACCATTCTGAATTAGTTTTTCAAATCCAGCCGTGCTATAAGGTTGGGTTCCTTGTGAATAATCCGCGACAATTTGCACAGTTATGCCACGATTTTTAGCCGCAATTAAATCATCTACAAGTGCCTTATCGGTAAAAGTAAAGATTGCAATGTGAATTGATTTTTGAGCATTATTTATTGCTTGGTAAAACGGAGAGTCTTGATAATTAGTTCCTTGAGAGTAATAGGCATAATTGGATAAACAAGTTGCTCCTAAGGCGCTTATTGATGCTGGGCAAATTATGGCACTTTCGGTATTCACTAAATTATGTACCGTATTGATATCGGTATCATTCATGGACAAAGTGTAAATTTGTTTACCGTTAACTTCGGTTTTCTCACTAGCAACCACTGGCACACCAGAATCAAAAGGTTGTTCCGAATATTGTGACTGATTGGTTTGGTAAACAGTGGTTGCTTGATTGGCTCGAATTTCATTCCAACGCTCAGTATAACTAGCTGCGATATTGCGGTTATTGATCCAAATTGCATTATTTGCTTGGCGTGTCGCTGCTGTAGTTGAATAGTTAAAACTGCCATATTCAACTGATTGATTGTCAATTACGATAAATTTATTATGCATGATTGCATAAGCAGAAGCGATATATACTGGAATATCATTATCTTTAAGTACCGCAATCATCGAATTAGTATCTGTTAAGTTGGCTTTGTCTGCAATGACCTGTATGTCCAATTGTGGATTATTGCGTTTTGCTTCTATTAACGCATAAGCAATATCTGGGTTGTTAAAGTCATATACGGCAGCACGAATTGACTGTTTAGCGCTGGTAATTGAATTTACGACTAATTGGGTAATTCCCGCATTGCAGTTAAAATATTCATCACTTTTCCATAAGCTGTCCAAAGTTGAACTTTCACTCATTTTTATTATAGGAGAAATGGTGGTTGCATAAATCTCCTGTGCATTAGGGCATTCATTGGCATTGTGTTGGCTGTTTGACTCAAAATATGGTGCAAACGCAATTTGTAAATTTGCATTTTGAGCGGCAAAATTTGCTGCAAATCCGATGGTAGTAGGATCAATTGTCGGTTGGGCGCTTTGTTGAACAGAGTTATTATTTACAGTCTGTTGAGTCTGTTCTGAATTACTGCCAACACAAGCGGTTAGTGCTATTAAAGGAAGAAGTGTGATAAGTAGTTTTTTCATAATAATCTCCGTGATTAAATGTTTATTTTGCATAGACGTTATTATAGTGTTTCGCTAAAAATATTAAAACTGGGTTTTTGCACAGGTAAGTCATTTGATGCAGATTAATTAGAGCTATGTAGTTAGTTTAAGGCAAGCTATAGCGTGGCTATTTCTTATGTAACTACCCGTGTATAAAATTAAATTGGTACATCATTTAGCAATTAAAATGTTTTATTCTTGGAATTGATCCAGAGGTACTGTATCAGCGTTCCAGTTCCATTTAGCATTTAAGCTTAAGAATAAATTATTAATTAACTGATGGCCATAAATATAAATATTCCGTATTATTTTCTAAATTATCACCGATTATCCCGTCTGGATTAATGATTTTAGTCCAGCCACCTTCCGTCATTTGTTGGTTGGCAATATGTACCCAATGAATTCCATTTGAAATTACACCGCTTTGTGGATTTTTATCAGCATAAGTAATTCCACATAATTCAACTTGAGTTCCAGGGACCAAAGAATTTAATGGTGCGGGAACTAACTTATTAGGCTGGTCTTGATCATAACCAGTCGCAAAAACATTATCAGCGGCTACATCATAATAATTTTCTGGATTACTTTCGCCAGATGGTAAAACATGGAAGTGTGTATGAGAGAGTTCAACACTTTCCTGCATTGCTCCATCCTGATAGAGTGGGTTACTGCTGACAGTTCCAACAAGAAGGTAGAATTTCCCAGAGTTATTCATTGCACTTCTTGTTTGACATAGGTTATTGTCATTTTCAAACCCAGCTGGCACACTCGGTATTGGCTGTGGTAAAGGTTGGCTACTTACAACCGCGGTAGGTGCATTAGAATGATTATTTTGATTGTTATACTGCTCTCCACTACCACTATTGCATGCAGTCAGGCTTGTAAGTGTTAATAGCGCGATAATTAATTTTTTCATGATTTATGCTCCTTTTGATAATTTGTTTTTTACTGACCGTATTATCTATTTTTCTGGTAAAGATTAAAACTGGGTTTTTGCACAGGTATTTTTAGTACGGAGTCATAACTCCTGAACATTTTAAATACTAAGCATTTGTTTGAGCTACTTAGTAGAATATATACGCTCAATTACGGAATAATTGTTTTGCGCTGGAGATTTTATTTTTACTCTGAGCTTTAAGGTGGTTAATGATGAGTTGTCAATGCGTAAATGTAAACTTATTGATGAATTTATATTCTTTAGTGCTGGTTATTGTGTTATTTGCGCTAAGATTAAAAACGTATTTTATGAGTTAATTATAATAATTTCAGTTTGTTATGTCGATATGCGTTGTGTGTCTAGCAGTAACCTGTGTAAAAACCCAGTACCTATTTTTTTGATTAAAAATTAGAATAACGTTCTGAACAAAACAACTTCTTAAAGGAAAAACAAAATGACTAACGTACTAACTAGCACCAAATTAACGGCATACAAAGGCTCGGTTTTTTATTTTACAGACAATCCTCGTTTCAATGAAAATGCATATGAGTATTTTCATGATGGGGTTTTATATGTTGAAGCTGGAAAAATTGTTGAGGCAGGAAATTACACTGATTTACAAGCTAAGTATCCTCAAGCTCAGGTTATTGATTATACGGGGATGTTAATTACACCTGGGTTAATGGATTCTCATGTGCATTATCCGCAAATGGAAATGGTCGGTTCATATGGTGAACAATTGGTTCAATGGTTGGGTAAATACACGATTCCAACTGAAAGAAAATTATCTGACCGTAAATATGCCGATAAAATTGCTAACCTGTATTTGGATGAATTAATTAAACACGGGACAACTAGTGCCGCAATATTTGCAACTATTTCACCAACTTCATCGGATGCTTTATTTGAAGCCGCATTAAAACGCAATATGCGCGTTATTTGTGGCAGTGCTTATATGGATGTAAATACACCTGAGTACGCATGTTTGCCACCTCACGAAGTCTATGATTTTAATAAAACTTTGATTGAGCGTTGGAATGGTAAGGGTCGGACTAATTATGCGATTAGCCCACGTTCCGCATATTTACTTAGCCCAGCCGAGATGGAAGCAACGCAAGCATTAATCCTAGATTATCCAGAGGTGCATATTCAAGTCCATCTTGCGGAGAATAAAGAATCAGGTGATATGGTTGGTGATTTGTTCCCTGGACTAAAAAGCTATACAGAAGTTTATGATAATTATGGTTTAATGCGCGAAAAAACGATTATGGGTCATTGCGTGTGGTTAGATGATCATGAGGTTGAACTAATTGCCGCTAGAAAATCATCTTGCGCATTTCTACCGACGTCAAATCTATTTCTGGGTAGTGGGTTATTTAATTTACAAAAAGCCAATAAATACCGTGCAACCGTTGGTTTGGGTACAGACTATGCTGCTGGTACGACATTGTCGATGCTTAAAACTATGGGAGAAGCATATAAAGTTACTCAACTGCGTAAGGCTTTTGCGGATAATCCGCGAGCAGTCGAGCCATTAGATCCGCTTGAAAATTATTATTTAGCTACGCTTGGTGCGGCTCGTGCAATGGCGATTGATGAATATGTTGGGAGCTTTGAGAGTGGTAAAGAAGCTGATTTTATTGTGTTAGATTCTAAAAGCACGCAGGATTTATCCATTCGTTCTGAACGTAGTGAGAGCATTAGTGATTTATTATTTGCTTTGCAAATTATTGGTGATGATCGCTCAGTGGCGCATACCTATATTATGGGTAATAAAATGAAGTAATCTGCCACACGGCAGTCGATGGAATATACCTGTAGATTAAGGTATATTCCTGATAATCAATTAATTAAATTAGGAGAATAGAATATGAAATCATTAAGTTATTGTCGTTGGATCTCAGCTGAATTTTTGTTTATGATCAGCATCATGTGTTCGGTATTATTTGGTGCATATGCTATGCCGATTCAATTAGCTAACCATTTAGGTAGTACTCAATTAGCCATTTTGTCAGGAACTTTTTTTGCCGTTTTTGCTTTTTCACAGCTCTATTCTGGATATTTAATTAATAAAATATCCACAAAATTACTGCTGGGTGTATCAGCATTGCTTGCCGCAGGTGGTGTATTTTTGTTTGCGAATACCCATACCTTCTCTTTGTTAATGATTGCACGGGTGATAATTGGTCTTGGACTTGGTTGCACGTTTGTTGGTGTGCTGTATGTCGTTGAAATGGAATTTAATAAGCAGTTTGCTTTTTTTGCATCACTGAGCCAAAGTGTTGGTAATGTGGCTTCAGGATTAATTGCCATTTTTGGTAGTAGTTTAATTAGCTTTTATTCATATCAAATTGCATACAATATAATTGGCTTTTTACTAATTGTTGCAGCAGTATTAATCTTCATTTTTTTACCGAATAAAACTCAGTTAGTAAATGAACAAAATGAAAGTTCACTATTTAAAAACTTGAAAATTATTCTATTGAATAAACGTTTTATTGCGGCAACTATTTATTTTGCGGGGATTTTTGCGACTATTTTGGCATATGCCGATCTATTCAATGTTCAATATCGTGAAGTTATTTTCCAAATGTCATCACAAAAAGCGATTATTCTTAACGGTATGATTCCACTTGGTATTGCCATTGGTGGGGTAATTGCAGGATCGTTATCGACTAAATATAAGCGTAACCGTTTGATTGCTGCTAGCTTTAGTTTGTTATTATTGGTTTCAATGATTGTAACATTATATGTCCGTTTTCCAACTAATGAAGCATTTGTGATTAGTTCTGCGGTGCAATTGTTGTTTGGTATTGGTTGTGGTGGTGGAATGTTGGCTTTTCAAGAAGTACAAGTCGCATTTAAAGATGTTAATTTGCGTTCGTTGGGTAATTCATTGGTTTTAACGATAGCATATTTGTTTGCGGGATTGATTTTACAACCTGGTATTGGAATGATTATTGGTAATAACTCATACAAATTGGCAAAAAATTCAGGTGTTACACCCTACACTTTATTAGATCAGCCAATTATTCAGCAAGCGTGGCATCACTACAATCTTGGTTTATCGGTGCTGGTAGTGATTCTAGCCGCAAGTTTTATTAGCAGTCTATTTTTTACTGCAAAAATTAAATAAGAAATTAAACAACATTTAAACAAAATATTTTATTAAGGATTATCAATTATGAAAACATTTTATCGTGGCAAAATTTTTACGTTTAACCATACTGCAACATTGGCTAATATTCAAGGTGTAATTCCAGATAGTTTGTTTGTGGATGAAGGAAAATTCACTTTCTTACGTGATGGCGTTATTGCGGTTGAGAACGGCATAATTACTGCAGTTGGTGATTATAGTATTATTAAAAAACAAATCCAAGCCGAAGATAATCTTGTAGATTATAGTAATAAGTTAATTACGCCTGGTTTTATTGATGCACATATGCATGCAACGCAAACTTCGGCAGTTAGTGCCTATGGTGAAAAATTATTGACCTGGTTGAATA
Organism: Burkholderiales bacterium; assembly: GCA_019744945.1. Lineage (GTDB taxonomy): Bacteria > Pseudomonadota > Gammaproteobacteria > Burkholderiales > UBA11063 > Aquella. Next base: position 4,617 of record JAIETT010000033.1, on the reverse strand, counting down.
ATTATGTCTTTCCTAGTGAAGTTGCCTTTAAAAGTGACATTTCAGCTCGGCGTGAATATGAAATTTTATTAAATCAGTTATTTAAAAACGGAACAACTTCAATTTGTGCTTATCTGCCAAGTTCATATGATGGCGCGGATGTGTTATTTGAAATTACGCATAAATATAATATGCGAGTAATTATGGGAAATACGATTATGACTGATGGGAATGATGAGCTAATAACTTCTCCAGCTACAAGCATGAAAATTAGTGAAAAATTGTATCAAAAATGGCATAACACAGGGCGCATTTCTTATGCCTTAACCCCGCGTTTTGCCTTAAGTTGCACTGAAGAAACACTACAACTTTGTCAAGATTTTGTTCATGCGCATCCTGATGTTTATATTCAAAGTCATTTGTGTGAAAATAAGAATGAAATTGAAGATACGTTAGCTAAATTTCCGTGGGCAGAAGATTATTTAGCGGTTTATGAAAAATATGATTTGGTCAATGATAAATCAATTTACGGACATTGTATTCATTTATCCGACAGTGAGTGGTCTCGGATGGTTGATAAAGGTGCGATTCTGGCGAATTGTCCAACTAGTAATAATTATTTAGGTAGTGGTTTATTTCGTTATGATATCGCAATTGAAAAAGATGCCAAATTTGCGCTAGCAACCGATTGGGCGGCTGGAAATACTTTATCTATGTTCCGTGTTATGGATGATGCGTATAAAGTTGGTATGCTAAATTCGTTTAAATTGGAAACCTTGACTAGATGGTATTCGGCAACTCTTGGCTCGGCTAAAGCATTACAACTGGATCAATATATTGGTAGTTTGGAAGTAGGCAAAGAAGCTGATTTCATTGTAATTGATACTGCGGCGAATGAATTATTAAATTATCGCTTAGAAAATTCGCACGATCTTCTGGACTATTTATTTTCGATAAGCTCATTAGGTGATGATCGAATTATAGATGCTACCTATGTTTATGGCAATAAGGTTTATGATATCAATTTACCTTGCATACAAAAATAATCCAATCGATTAGTCTTTGTTTTGTTAGGCTGTGGTTTTTTACCCCTCAAAATGCTCGTTATATATTTTAGTCTATGACGAGCCCTCCAAGCAATAGTTAGAAATCTAATATCAAATAAATCAAATTAGAAGAGCGTTATTTTTATGAAACCTATTTTAACTTCACGTTTATTACTCCTCTTAGCAATAATTACTGGGTTCAGTGTTGCTAATCTTTATTACCTCCAACCATTGTTATCGGAGGTTGGTATTTCATTTCAGGTCAGTCCAACCACGGTGGGGAGTGCTGCGATGTTAACTCAGATTGGCTATGCCATTGGGATGTTATTCATCTTACCTTTGGCAGATATGGTCAATAAGAAACGCTTAATTTGTAGCGTTGCTCTTGGTGCTGCAATAATTTTATTGATTATTGGGATTACCAATAGTTTATGGGTGTTTTTGATTGCAACGCTGCTGTTGGGGGTTTTTTTCGTAACCCCACAGCTAATTATTCCATTGGGTGCTGAATTGGCGGATGCTCAAAAGCGTGGCGCTGTAATTGGCAAAATAATGTCTGGATTGTTTATTGGAATATTGTTGTCGCGCACCGTTAGTGGATTTATTGGTGAATATTTTGGCTGGCATATGGTGTATTTCATTGCTTCTGGATTAATGCTTTTTATTGTTATAATGGTTGTTTTTTACTTACCAAATTATCATAATGCGCAATCCGTAAAGTATCTGGATTTATTTTTATCCATGTTTCAGATCGTCAAGCAAGAAAAAACGCTACGAAGTGCAGCATTAAGTGGTGGATTAACCTTTGCGGTCTTTAGCATTTTTTGGACCACGCTACCATTTTGGCTAGCTTCGCCACAGTACAGCTTTGGTCCACAGGTCGTGGGTATTTTTGGTTTAGTGGGTGTTATTGGTGTGATTGCTGCGCCAGTGGTTGGGAAGATGGCGGATCGTCGTAGTCCTGAAACTACCATTTCATGGGCAATAGTAATTGTTATTTTAAGTTATCTCTGTTTTTTGCTCTTAGGTAAACATATATTTGGTTTGGTCATAGGCGTAATTTTACTTGATTTGGGGATTCAATCTTGTCATATTTCCAATCAAGCACGAATTTTTGCCTTATCTGATACTGCTTCAAATCGGATAAATACTTTTTATATGGTCAGTTATTTTTGTGGTGGTGCCTTTGGTTCATGGCTAGGGGCATTCTGTTATACCCATTGGGGTTGGCATGGTGTTGGGGTATCTGGTTTAGTGTTGTTATTAATTGCGTTGGGATTTAATTTGAAAAATACCAATTATCGAGCTAAAAGGTCAATTAGGTTAATGGTAAAAAACTAACCAAGTGCTCAAAAATAAGGTGATTTAATGAATTTTAAGACTGGATAAAGGAAAGAACTACTAGTTTGCTTTGTAACTGAACTTTGCGCGGTGCGAGTTGATTATTTTAATGAAATTAGAGTATTATAGTGAACGGTGACAGTTTTTAATAAGCCAATTTGTGTCAGGTATGACCTGAATGGAGTTAGGCATAGAAACGAAAAAGCCCCAGTAGAAACTAGGGCTTTTGATTAAGAAATTAATTAATGTGGCCATTTCCAAGTAGCTTCTTCAGCTAGATCTACACCGTGTGCATAGGCGTAATCTTGGCATACCAAGCGGCGTTGTTTCAATTTATTAATTACATTAATATATTGTGTTTTAGAGGTTGCGACTTGAGTTAGCGCATCAATTGCTAGCGTAAAGCGATCAACGCCATTTTGAATAGCTAATTCTAATGGTGTATTAATTGAACCTTTTTCAACGTAGCCATGCACGCTGAAGTTTAAGTTATTTGAACGATCGGCAATCATGCGTTTAATCAAGTATGGATAACCATGATAATTAAACACAACTGGTTTGTCAGCGGTAAAGATGCGAATAAATTCGTCATCGGTGAGACCATGACCATGAGTATCTTCACTCGATAAGCGGAAGAGATCAATTACATTGACTAAACGTACTTTTAATTCTGGCGTGTAGCGGCGTAAAATATCTACCGCAGCTAAGACTTCAAAGGTTACAATATCACCACAACCCGCTAACACCACATCTGGTTCACCCTCACAGCTTGCCCAATCCCAAATACTAACCCCTTCGGCACAATATTGCGTAGCTTTTTCAATTGGCACAAATTGTGGATGGCTTTGTTTATCACAAACAATCACGTTAACGTAGTTTTGGCTTCTAAAGCAATGATCTGCCATTGAAAGTAAGGTATTGGCATCGGCAGGGAAGTAAATTCGGGTTACCGATGATTTTTTATTAACCACTAAATCAACAAAACCTGGGTCTTGATGAGTAAAGCCATTATGATCTTGCCGCCACACGGTTGATGTCATCAATAAGTTTAATGACGGCACTTTACGACGCCATTTTTCACGATTCATCATATCGAGCCATTTACAGTGTTGATTAACCATTGAGTCAATTACGTGGGCAAATGATTCATAGGTAGATAATAAACCATGACGACCAGTTAAAGTATACGCTTCTAACCAACCCTCCAGAGTATGTTCAGAAAGCATTTCCATTACGCGACCATTGCGTGATAAATGCGTGCCATCGCTATCAATCGGTAGAATATCGCCCCAGAAACATTTTTCGCTGACTTCATAGACAGCATGAAGTTTATTTGAGGTGTTTTCATCAGGACCAAAGACGCGGAAGCTTTGCATATTGCGTTTCATGATATCACGCATAAATTCACCCAATGGATAGGTGTTTTCATGTTTAGTCACGCCAGAGATAACATTTTTTACCGCATACTCGCGATAATCTGGCAAATCTAGCGTGCGGAATTGATCGTAGCCGCCATTAGTCACTGGATTAGCACTCATGCGTTTGTCTCCAGTTGGCATCATGGCTTGTAATTCAGCGCTTAATTTACCGTTAGCATCGAATAATTCTTCATGATTGTAACTTTTTAGCCATGCTTCAATTGCATCCAGACTTTCTTGCGGATTTTTGGCATCAATGGTGATTGGAACTTGATGTGAGCGCCAGAAGTTTTCAATTTTTTTGCCTTTATGTTCCACTGGTCCAGTCCAACCTTTAGGACTTCGTAACACTATCATTGGCCAAAATGGTCGGTCGGTGTTGCCGTTAACGCGTGCTTCGTGTTGAATTTGTTTAATCATCGTAACACATTCATCGATGGTTTTTGCCATGGTTTCATGCATCGTCATTGGATCAGAGCCCTCAACAAAGAATGGAGTATAGCCATAACCTTTGAAGAGGAATTCTAATTCTTGATGGGATACCCGCGATAAAATTGAAGGGTTGTTAATTTTGTAACCATTTAAATGTAAAATCGGTAATACCGCACCATCGGTAACTGGATTTAAAAATTTATTGCTATGCCAAGCGGTTGCGAGTGGACCAGTTTCAGATTCGCCATCACCAACTACAGCCGCAACGATTAATTGTGGATTATCAAATGCAGCACCATAAGCGTGAGATACGCTATAGCCAAGTTCACCACCTTCATGGATTGAACCAGGTAATTCAGGTGTGCAGTGACTACCTCAGCCGCCTGGAAAGGAGAATTTTT
>JAIETT010000235.1 GCA_019744945.1 Burkholderiales bacterium | reverse complement strand
GCATTTTTACTAACTACTTTACGCATTAACATGATAATTTCGCCAATTACCATTTCTACCACGCTGCGGGTATTACTAAATGGCGCATTGAAAACACATACACCTTTTTGAGTGGCATAATCTAAATCAACTTGATTAGTACCGATACAGAAAGTTCCAATGGCAATTAAACGCTCGGCGGCATCCAAAACTTTTTTACTTACCGTAGTTTTTGAACGTATCCCCAAAATCGTAACATCTTTAATTTTGGCACATAATTCATCTTCATTCAAACTACCTTTTAGCGTTTCAACGGTGTAGCCTTCATGCTCCAACATTTTAATGCCATTTGGATGAAGATTTTCTAATAATAGAATTTTAATCCGATTGCGTGGATAAGAAATCGCACGTGGAAAATCATGCATATACAAAAATTCGTCAAAATTCTTAATAACCACATCGGCTTTAGCAGTAACACTGGCACGTTCAACATTTTCGGTAAACGCATAAAATATATCTGCCGCACCTGCCGCACGAATTTCATAATCGGTAATTCCATCACCAACCGCCCAAACACTCCCCTCAAGATTCAAACTATTCACTACACGCACTTTACCTTGATCTTGACATAATGGATTGCTCGCATCTAAGCCATTAATATTTCCCGCTTCATCATAGGTGAAAGTGTTAGCAAAAACGTGATCTTCTTTAATACCAAATTTACTCACAATCGGTAAAATATATTCTTTAAAGCCACTTGAAACGATGTAAATACTATCGGCAAATTGTTCTAGAAATACCGCATTGCGTTTAAAAGATGGACTAACTTTATCCGCTAAACTGCTAACTAACTGTTCGATATGTTTCTTATTGGCACTCAGTAATTTTAAACGCTCAGCTAAACTTTCCGCTAGCGAAATTTTACCATCCATGCCCTGTGCGGTAATCGTGCGAATTTTTTCAATTACGCGTTCACTTTCAGGGTGTTCCGCCAACGCAATTGCCGCTAACTCATCCAAAGTTTCTACTTGAACAAAAGTACTATCAAAATCCACAATTAAAAATTTATTATTCACTACATTATCTTTCTAAAAATTATTTTTCTCGTTTTTAAATTTTATTAGCTTCAATATCCGCCGACCACAACTAAGCCACTGACTACTAACTAATTAACTCATTAACTACTTCGATTGGATGAAGTAAGGTTTTTTCGGCTAATTTAGCACTTTGCGAACGACACGAAAAACCACTAGCTAAATTAATACGCTCGGCATTATTGACTGTCGCCGCCCAATTCAACTGAAATAATCCTTGCGAATTAATTTGTTGCTCTTTTAGATGACCATAAGTTCCTGCCATGCCACAACAACCCAAATTTTTCACTTCGAGTTCCGCACCAAGTTGGCTAAAAATTTGTTGCCATTTAGTTGCATCAGCTGGTAGCAAAGCTTGCTCGGTACAATGCGGTAACAGACGATATTTCTGACTAACTTTAACTGCGGGTAATTTAGCCAAATTGAGCGATAAGAACTCAGCCAGTGTTTGCGCATTCCCACTAAAAGCAGGTGCAAATTTACCAACTTCATCACGAAATAAGGTTGTAATTGTATTTTCTAAGCCGAGCACAGGAATTTGTGCGTCAAACAACGGATTAAGTAACTTGGCTATCCGTGCAGTATTTTTGCGAAATTGCTCAATCAACCCAGCAACAATTAAAGCTTTACCACTATTGCGTGGATAAATAATGTACGGTGTGAAACCTAATTTTTGCAAGGTTTCTACCGTTGCAAACAACACATTATTATCCAAAAACCCCGTAAAGACATCGGCAAAAATCACCACAGGATTAGCTGCAAAAGTTGCAATCTGATTAGCGTCACTATAAATACCAACATTTAATTGCTTTAAGCTACTTAATGAACGACTATTTTTAAATAGCGGAATATTAGCTAAACCCAAACTTGGCGCTAAACGATTGCGATGAATAAAATTCCACATTTTAGGAAATTTTGCTGCCAACGGTAACAAATTTTCAATCTGCGCTAACATCAAATCACGCAAATTTATCTTTGCATAATCGCGTTGATAACTATGTAAAAAATTACTCCGCAAATCTGGAATACTCACTTGCGTTGGACATTTACCCGCACAAGCTTTACAACCTAAACAGCCAGATAACGCAGCAAATGCCGCCGCCGCCGCTTGCTTATGTTCGCCATTCGGTTTAGCTTTTTCGCGCAACCATTCTTTAACTAGCATCGCGCGCCCTTTTGGCGAATGAATCCGATTGCGGGTTATTTTGTAGGATGGACACATCGCGTTACTCGGCTCTTGATTAAAGCACGCCGCATTCCCATTACATAACATAGCACCCGCAAATAATTTCTGCTCGCCCGCTGGAATAATCTGATCCAATTCACCACGCATCGGAACGAGTTCAATCCGTTGCAATTGAGTTGCTGGATTGGGCGCAGTCAACTTACCTGGATTAAAACGATTTTGTGGATCACAGAGATTTTTAATTTGACACAACACAGCATATAGCACTGGACCAAAGACATGTGGTACAAATTCACCACGATAGCCTTTACCATGTTCACCCCATAAGATACCATGATATTTATCGAGTAACTTAATTACGCTTTCGGTAATTGGACGAATTTGCGCCCTATCCACTGGATTTTGCATATCTAACGCTGGGCGTACATGAATACAACCAACATCAACATGCCCATACATCGCATATCTCAAATTTTGGCGCTCTAATTCCGCTTGCAAATCGGCAACAAAATCTGCCAAATTTTCAGGCGGAACAATCGCATCTTCAACAAAGGCAATTGGTTTTGCCACACCTGGTAATTTACCGACTAAACCAACCGCGAGTGAGCGAATTGACCAAAGTTGATTAATTTGATTATTTTCTAAAATGGTTACATAATTAGCTTGGCGCGCATTTAGCTCTTGCTGCACTTGATTAATTTTAGCATCTAATTCGACTTGCGTCTCGGCAACAAATTCCACAAAGTTAGAAATATAACTGTGCCCCTCACAATTCAACATCTTAGCTAAACTTGGCCAATTCGGCAAGGTTTGAGCACTTTGTTGAACTTTTTCATCGATTGCTTCAATCGCCAGCGGTTGGAATTGAATTAGAAATTGCGCATCTTTAAGTGCGGCAAGAAAGCTTGGATAATGCACGACCATTAAAGCTTTAAACTTGGGAATCGGCAATAAATTTAATTTAGCAGCAGCAACTAAGCCCAAAGTACCTTCGGAACCCGCAATTAAGCGCTGTAAATTAACCGCGCCGTTTTGATAACATTGCTTAAGGTTATAACCAGAAAGCGGACGTTGCAAAATTGGGAAACGTGCTTCAATTTCGCCTTGAACTGGCTCAATAAAGGCGGCAATTTTTTGCTCTAATTCAAGCTGCACGGTGCTTGGCGTGAGATTAGAATCAAGCGTATTAATTAAATCACCATTTGGTAAAACTAATTGCATGCCCAAAAAATGATCCGCGGTCTTACCATAAATCAACGAACCTTTACCCGCCGCATCAGTTGCAATCATGCCACCAATGGTAGCGCGATCAGCAGTTGAAACATTCGGTGCAAAAAATAAACCATGTTTCGCCAACATCCGATTAAGATCGCTCAAGATCATGCCAGGTTCAACGATAATAGTCCGTTCTTCGGGTTTAAATTCCAGCACACGCGTCATGAAGCGACTTAAATCGATCACTACACCATTGGTCAAAGATTGCCCATTGGTACCAGTACCACCACCCCGTGCACAAAAATACAACTGATTAAACGGCTCTAATTGTGCCAAATTAACGAGTTGTTGCAGATCTGCCAAATCACGCGGTTGAGCAATGGCCAGCGGCAAAACTTCATAAATACTATTATCGGTTGCATTAACTAAACAGGTGGCTTTATCGAGGTGAAATTCACCCTTAAAGCCATTGCTCATTAAGACCGTTTCAAATAAATTCGCCACTTCACGTTGGGTTTGCTGCATCATTTATTCCGCGTATTTTTTAGCAAAATGTTGCATAAACTCAATTAATTTATCCACACCCTCTTCAGGCATTGCATTGTATAAACTCGCCCGTGCACCACCAACTAATTTATGTCCATTCAAATAAGCTAAGCCAAATTGACGCGCTTCAACTAAGAAATGTTTCAATAAATCTTCAGTCGGTAAAGTAAATGGTACATTAATTAATGAACGATATTGTTTTTCAATATTATTGGTATAAAATCCATTGCTGTTATCAATACAAGCATATAATTTAGCCACTTTACGGCGATTATTTTGTGCAAGATTCACCATTCCGCCTTGCTCATTAATGATCCAATCAACCATTAAATCCATCATATAGGCGGGTACAGTTGGAATAGTGTTTAATAACGAATTTTGCTCGGCTTGCAATTTGTAATTAAAAATTTCAGGCGTCGCGGCTTGCGCTTGGTCAAGCAAATCATCGCGAATAATTAACAAGGTAATTCCAGCAATTCCCAAATTTTTCTGCGCTGAGGCAAAAATTAAGCCAAACTTGCTAACATCAATTTCATCGGATAAAATTGATGAGGTAAAATCAGCGACCAATGGTACATCACCAACTTCAGGAATATCGGCAAATTGAACTCCATTAATGGTTTCATTTGGGCAATAATACACATATGCAGCATCGGGATTTAATTTCCATGTTGCCGGTGCAGGAATTGAACTCAATGTCGCGGTAGTAACAATGCTAACATCAGCATAGCGAGCAGCATATTTTGCCGCACGTTCCGACCAAGTACCACTCACGATATAATCAACGGCTTTATTTTTACCGCACAAATTCATGGGAATAAAACTAAAATGTCCTTGTCCGCCACCTGATGAAAATAAAACTTTATAATTGCTAGGGATATTCATTAATTTACGTAACTTGGATTCTAATTTTGCCAACATATCTTGAAAAGTTGCAGTACGATGACCGATTTCCATAATTGATGTACCAGTATCTTGCCAACTCAATAAATCCTGTTGAACTTTGCGCAAAACTGACTCTGGTAACATTGCAGGACCTGCCGCAAAATTGTAAACCCTAAACATAAGAACTCCCTTTTTAATATAAATAATCGCATCGAAAAACAACGTCATTAAAATTATGCGCCGACGCTATCTGCGCATATCATTCTGATTTAACAAGCCATTATTATATAATAATTAACTAAGCAATGGCTTAAATATAGTAATTTCTAGCAAATGAACCTCTCATTTTACTAGTTCTGTTGCTGCAATGCAATAAAAAATGGATAATTCCATGCCAAGAGCTTGATATTCAGTGATATAATTTAGTATGCAATACCGCTTTGGCGGTAATTTTTTTGTATTTATCAAGCAAGGTGCAAACTTAAATCACGCACTCCAGACAAAAATTTTACCTAAATTTACCGCGGATTCAATGAATTAATATCGCAAAGGAGTACAATTAATCGTGGAACTAAATAAAAACTTTTATACTTTACATAAATTTGGTGGCTCAAGCCTAGCCGATGCTAAACGCTTTAACGAAGTTAAAAAAATCTTAGCTGGCAATCAAGAGGTTATTGTGGTCTCAGCTACCAAGGGTACAACCACCCAATTACAAAATATGTTAGATGCAGCCCGTGATGGCAAAACTTGGCACTCTGAATTAAGCGCGCTCGAATCCGCTCACCAAACGATTATTAATGCGTTATTACCGCAAGATCAACACACTGAATTACTGCAAGTATTACGCAATGATTTTGCCACCGTTGCAGATATTTATAATACGGTTGCCAAAATTGGCGCTTATTCAAGCGAAATTCAAGATTTCATTCTTGGCTATGGCGAACAATGGTCAGCACAAATTTTAACTGCATATCTAAACTTAACCAACAAAACACTTTACCTTGATGCTAGCAAAGTATTGTATTGCTACAAAAAAGATGGCGTGGTTTGCATTGATTGGGAACGTAGCCAAGCAGCGTTAATTGAATACCTTAAAGATAAAGACTTTGCTCAATTAGTCGTAACTGGATTTATTGCTTCAACCTTAGATGGTAAACGCACTACCCTTGGGCGCAATGGTAGTGATTTCTCGGGTGCAATTTTTGCTCGTTTATTCCAAGCGATTAAATTAATTATCTGGACGGATGTCGATGGAATTTATACCGCACATCCTGCTAAAGTTAAATCAGCATTCTGCATCGATAATTTATCCTATCAAGAAGCTTTGGAGTTAGCTTATTTTGGTGCGAGCGTATTACATCCAATGACAATTGCCCCGGTGCAAGAAGCCAATATTCCACTTTACATCAAAAACAGTTACAACCCAAATGCAGATGGCACCTTAATTACCCGTGAATCAACCAAATCAAAGCACCCAATTAAGGGCTTAACTTATGTGGATGAAATTGCCTTAATCAATATTGAGGGCGCTGGTATGGCTGGCGTATCTGGTAGTGCCGCACGAATTTTTGAAATCATGCGCCAATGCAAAGTATCGGTAATCTTAATTTCTCAAGCTAGCTCAGAACACTCATTGTGTTTAGCGATTGCCAATAAATCAGTTGATGTCGCATTAGAAGCTTTAAATAGCAGCTTGAAATTTGAAATTGATAACGGGCAAATTAATAAAGTTAGCGCCGATTCATCATGTGCAATTTTAGCAGCAGTTGGTGATGATATGGTAGGTAACCCAGGGGTTGCGGGCAAATTTTTTGCTACTTTAGCTAAAGCCAATATTAATATTCGTGCAATTGCGCAGGGTTCTTCTGAACGCAATATCTCGGTAGTAATTGGCAGCAAAGATATTAATAAAGCCCTCCAAGCAGCACATGCAGGCTTCTATTTATCTGATCGCGTGATTTCAGTTGGTCTAATTGGACCAGGCGGAATTGGTGCAACCTTGCTCGATCAAATTGAAGCCGCTCGGGCGCAAATTAAAGCTAAATATCAAGTTGATATTTGTGTTCGCGGCATCATGAACAGTCAACAGATGTTATTGAGTGACGATGCGTTAAATGGTGCATGGCGCGCTAATCTAGCTCAACATGCAATTCCAAGCAATATGGCTGAATTTACCACCCATTTATTAAGTGATGATATTCCACATGCCGTAATTATTGATTGTACCGCGAGTAAAGACTTAGCTAAACATTACCTTGATTTCTTCAACCAAGGTTTTAACGTAATTACACCAAATAAACATGCTAATGCTGGTGATATTGATTACTATCGTCAAATTAAAGCAACTGCGGCTAAAAATAGCTGTCATTACCTATATGAAGCTACTGTTTGCGCGGGCTTACCAGTTATTAACACCCTCCAAGATTTAATTAAAACTGGTGATGAAATCATTTCAATTGAAGGCGTTGTTTCAGGAACACTTAGTTATATCTTTAATGAATTGGGTAAAGGGCGCATTTTCTCAGAAATCGTCAAAGAAGCTAAAGAATTAGGTTATACCGAACCAGATCCACGTGAAGATTTATCGGGTCAAGATGTTGCGCGTAAATTAGTCTGCTTGGCGCGTGAAATTGGTTATAGCGTATCCTTAGGTGACATTGGCGTAACTAATTTAGTTCCAGCTGAATTGCGCGAATGTTCAGTTGCCGAATTTATGGAGCGCTTGCCACAATTCGATCATTTAATTATGGACATGGCACACGCGGCAGCGGCTAAAAGTGAAAAATTATGCTACGCTGGCAAAATTTCCGCAGATGGCTCAATTAATGTAGCGATTCAATCGGTCGCGCAAACGCACCCATTAGCGCGTTTAAATGGTACGGATAATATTATTATTTTCCAAACGCAACGTTATGATCAAACTCGCCCAATGATTATTCAAGGTCCAGGTGCTGGTGGCGCGGTTACAGCTGCGGGTATTTTTGCTGACTTATTACGCTTAACTTCATTCTTATACTAAGGCGCTGCAGATGAGTTTGTTAAAATCAGGAATCAGCCAACTTAGCGCTTTTGCACCCGCAACGAGTGCTAATCTTGGGGTTGGTTTTGATATCATGGGTTTAGCGCTGGATGCGGTTGGTGATACCGTTACATTAACTAAACGTAACGATGGTCAAATTGTCATTGAGAAAATCAATTCAATTAGCGGCTTACCACTTGAACCGAGTAAAAACACCGCATCCTATGCCTTGCAAAAGATGTGTGAAGAGCTCGAAATAAGCTGTGGTTTTTCCTTGCAAATTGATAAAGGCATAGCACTCGGTTCAGGGATGGGCGGCTCGGCGGCCTCAGCCGTGGCGGCAGTGGTTGCACTCAATGGCTTCTTGGTTAATCCAGTTAGCCGCGAAAAATTGGTTGAATTTGCACTTTACGGCGAAGAAATTGCCTCGGGTGGACGCCATGCAGATAATGTTGCACCTTCGGTGTTTGGTGGAATTACCTTAATTCGCAACCTTGAGCCCATTGAAGTAATTAACCTGCCCTATCCAGAATTATATTGTGTAATTATTCACCCACATTTACAAGTTGAAACCAAGGGTGCGCGCGGGATTTTAAGCCCAACCGTAGCCTTGAAAAAATATGTGGAGCAATCCGCACAATTAGCTGCCACAGTTTGTGCTTTATACACTAAAGATATTGAGTTACTACGCCGCGCAATGCAAGATTTAATTATCGAGCCACAGCGTGCTGCTCTGGTAACTGGTTATTATGCGGTTAAACAAGCGGCATTGGATGCGGGTGCAATTAGTGCAACCTTCTCTGGCTCAGGTCCAAGCTTATTGGCTTTTTGTGCCAATCAAGCGCAAGCCGAAATTGTAGCTCAAGCGATGCTCGAGGCTTTTCAAGCGCATGCTATTGCGGCCGATCATTGGATTTCGCCAATTAATCCGCATGGCGCTTATTTGATCGCATAATCATTAATTTAAACTGTTATTATTTAATTAAGAAAGCTTAAAATGTTTTTTTATAGTACTCGTGATAAAAATAATCATAAAACGGTTAGCCAAGCGATTTTGCAAGGCTTAGCCGAAGACGGTGGCTTATTTGTTCCTGAATATTTTCCGCAAATTAATTTGGCGGAATTAGACCCACAATTAAGCTATCCACAATTTGCCGCTAAAATTCTAGCCGACTATTTTAAAGGTGACGAATTAGAAAGTCAACTTGGCGAAATTTGCCACAATGCTTTCAATTTCCCACTCCCTGTGAAACAACTTAATGACAATACTTATGTCATGGAATTATTTCAAGGTCCAACCTTATCGTTTAAAGATTTTGGTGCACGCTTCTTGGCTGAATGCATGACTCGATTATCCAAAAATCGTAAAACGACAATTATTGTTGCTACCTCAGGTGATACTGGATCGGCAGTAGCTAGTGCCTTTCACCAAAAATCTAATGTTGATGTGGTAGTTATGTTCCCTAAAGGACAAATTTCACAACGTCAAGAAAAACAAATTACCTGCTGGGGCGATAATATTTTAGCCGTGGCCGTTGAGGGAACTTTTGATGATTGCCAAAAAATTGTCAAACAAGCCTTTAGTGATGAGTGGTGGAAAAGCCGTGCGCATTTAAGTAGTGCCAATAGCATTAATATTGCACGTTTATTGCCGCAATTAACTTATTACGCTTATACTAGCTGGCAATTCCAATTAGCACATAATGAACCAGCCGCCTATATAATCCCAACTGGCAATGTAGGTAATTCAACTGCGGCTTTCTGGGCAAAAGCAATGGGCTTTCCAATTCGTGAAATTGCCTTAGCAACTAATGCCAATCGGGTTATTTCTGATTATATTGCTCAGGGTAAATTTGAACCTAAAGCTAGCATTGCAACCATCGCGAATGCAATGGATGTCGGTAATCCAAGTAACTTTGAGCGCTTAAGCTATTTATTTAACACATGGGATAATTTCAAAGCCAATGTGCAAGCAATTAGCGTCAACGATCAGCAAATTCGTGAGGTAATTCAAGCGGTAAATTCGCAATATAATTATGTGGTTTGCCCACATACAGCCACGGCATATTTTGCCCGACAACAACTTAGTCCACAAAAATGGATTATGGTTGCAACCGCAGCACCGAGTAAATTTGAAACGGTCATTGAACCAATTATTCAAACTAAATTAGCCGTGCCTGAGCAATTGCAAATTTTATTGGATAAACCTCAATATTTAGTTGAAACGCAAGCTGATATTAAACAAGTTCAGCAAGCGCTAGCAGCCAAAGCTTAATTGTACTTTACTGCAAAAAAACCAAGTTTTTTAACTTGGTTTTTTTATTGCTAACTCATCAATTAAATCCCTAATTTTCGCTTATATTCAGCGGTTAAACTAGTCCGCTCTTGTAAACCATTTAAACCACCGTTTATGGCTTGAGTCAAGCGCGTGACATCATCCAAGCGTGCATATTTACCCAAATCATTGCTCAACCAAAACCAAATTCCAACTAATAGCGCTCCATCAGCAGAACGCACAAATTCATCAATAATTTCTAAAGTTAAATCCAATTGCTGTCCCGAGTGTTGTAACCAGTCTAAAAAACCTTGATAATTTGCCCGACCAGTTAATTGAACCACGCCACCACCACGATAATCATAACCATCATTATCCAAAACACCATTCAATTGGTTACCCATTCGTGCACCATAGACTAAATTAAATAGCCACGGCTGCGGACAAAAATCATCATCACAAGCATGCAACTCAATTTGCTTAGCATTAATTTGGGCTAAGCGTGCGGCATGAATTGCCGAATTTGCTGCATTAGCACAAAAAACCCGCCGCGCAGTTTTATATCTGAAATTCTCGGCTTCACTCCAGCGGGTAAAATTAGCCAACTCGTGCGCGTACTGCGCCAATAAATGCGCCAGCTCCA
This sequence comes from Burkholderiales bacterium, assembly GCA_019744945.1. Lineage (GTDB taxonomy): Bacteria > Pseudomonadota > Gammaproteobacteria > Burkholderiales > UBA11063 > Aquella. Next base: position 930 of record JAIETT010000235.1, on the reverse strand, counting down.
GTTGATTATTAATACCAAAACTATGCGCTAAATCAATTAGTTTTAATTCGATTGCATTCATCTAACACCGCCTAACTAGCTTAATTTTAAAATAGACTTATTGGCTATCAAATAATTATACTACACCATTAGTTATTTTCCACCATCAATAACCAAAATATCACATGATAAACCACATCACTAAATATATTAGTTCAACTACTTGCATATCAATCCTCAATTCTGTTATAATTGCGACCTATTCTAACTTTAGAATCACCTGGGGATGACATGGCTTCGACGGGGGTTACAAAGCGACAGAGTGCATACCGTGATCACAGCCCACGTAAAACACTGTAAAAACTTAAATGCAAACAATACATTTGCCAACATGGAAGCGTCTAACGACGATTCTATGTTACAAGTAGCCTAGTCTACTTTCGTTGTCCTAGCTCGTTTATCGGCTAGATCACAGCGCCATTCAGATAAACTTTGGTTTAGGTTGACCACCAACTTAAATTGAGCACTAGTGGTTAGTCACAGATTTTGCCTGTTGGGCCGGCGGAATCAGGGCGAATAAAGATAGACCCAGCTAAGTATGTAGGACTCGTTGTAGAGGGCTTTCGGACGGGGGTTCAATCCCCCCCATCTCCACCAGATAACTCACTATTTTATATTAAATTTTATCAATTCGAAATAAATCAGTGTATTTTCCGTGTATTTTTATTTTTTCTAATATTCACCTACTGGACTATATCCACCATTATCTTTTTGTGGTATCCACTTACCATAATGCTTAAATATCATTTCAGTATTTTCATGTCCCATTTGTGTAGCCAACCAAAAAACATTTTCACCATTGCTTAATAGAGTGTGTCCTAGCCCCGTATAATAGTACCACTCATAATTAGACAATTTGATAACATTTAGTCAAATTGAGGAGTATTACTA